>NZ_JBHVCP010000001.1:7085-414425 GCF_042803315.1 Streptomyces sp. NPDC057424 | reverse complement strand
TGACCGGTACTAATAGGCCGAGGGCTTGTCCTCAGTTGCTCGCGTCCACTGTGTTGGTTCTGAAACCACGAACAACCAAAGTGCCGGTTGTCAGTTTCATAGTGTTTCGGTGGTTATAGCGTAGGGGAAACGCCCGGTTACATTCCGAACCCGGAAGCTAAGCCTTACAGCGCCGATGGTACTGCAGGGGGGACCCTGTGGGAGAGTAGGACGCCGCCGAACAATTTTTGGGAAAACCCCCGCATCTTCTGATGCGGGGGTTTTCTGCGTTTCAGGACGGCTGAACAAGTTTCGTGTCGTACGCCAGGATGACCGCCTGAATGCGGTCGCGGGAACCGGTCTTCGTGAGGATGCGGCCCACGTGCGTTTTCACCGTCGACTCGGCCAGGTGGAGGCGGGTGGCTATCTCCGTGTTCGTCCAGCCCTGGCCGATGACCGTGAGGATCTCGCGTTCCCGGTCGGTCAGGGAAACGAGACGGGAGTCCTCCTGTGTTCCCACCTCGGCGGCAGGGTCGGCCGGGAGGTGGTGGACGTAGGCGTCCAGGAGACGGCGGGTCAGACTGGGGGCGACCACCGCGTCGCCCGTGGCCACCGCGCGGATGCCGGCAAGGAGTTCCTCGGGCTGGGCGTCCTTGACGAGGAAGCCGGAGGCCCCTGCGCGAAGGCCTGCGTAGGCGTACTCGTCCAGGTCGAAGGTGGTGACGATCAGGATGCGGGTGCGGTCGCCCGCGGCGGTGATGCGGCGGGTCGCCTCGATCCCGTCGAGACCGGGCATACGGATGTCCATGAGGACGACGTCGGGGTGGAACTCGGACGCCATGCGGACCGCTTCACCGCCGTTCGCCGCTTCTCCTACGACTGTCATGTCGTCCTGGCTCTCCAGCAGCATGCGAGAGCCGAAGCGCTGAAGGGGCTGGTCGTCGGCGATGAGGACCGTGGTCACTGCGGGGATTCCTCCGGGAGATGTAGACGGACGCGCCAGCCCCGCTCCGGGTGGGGGCGGGGGCCGGCCTCAAGTGTGCCGCCGTACAGGGCGGTTCGCTCGCGCATTCCGGTCAGTCCGCGGCCGCCCCGGGAAGTCCCGTCGGTGTCGCTGTCGTTGCCTGTGTCCGTGATCGTGACGGTGACGGCGGCCCTGTCCTCGTAGGAGAGCTCTATCTCCGCGGCTGCGGCGGGGCCGCCGTGTTTGAGGGTGTTGGTGAGGGCTTCCTGGATGACGCGGTAGACGGTGAGCTGGCGGCCCGGTGGGAGGGTGGGTCTGCCACGAGTGGTGGTGCTGACGAGGAGGCCTGCGGAGCGTACGCCGTCGAGGAGCCGGTCGAGATCGGTGAGGCCGGGCTGGGGGGCCAGGTCGGGCTGGTTCTTCTCCTCCTCGCGCAGGACGTCGAGGAGGCGACGGAGTTCGGTGAGGGCCTGGCGGCTGCTGGTGGCGATGGCGTCGAGGGCCTGGGCGGCACGTTCCGGGGACTTGGCGGCCGCATAGCGGCCGCCGTCCGCGAGGCCGGTGATGACGGAGAGGTTGTGGCCGATGATGTCGTGCATCTCGCGGGCGATGCGGGCGCGTTCGGCGGCGGTCGCGAGCTGGGCCTGCTGGTCGCGTTCGGTCTCCAGGCGGCGGGCGCGGTCCTCCAGGGCCTCGGTGTAGTTGCGGCGGGTGCGGACCGTGACGCCGATGAGGGCGGCCACGGTGATGGACATCAGGTGTGAGCCGATCTGCTGGTCCCATGTGCCCTCCCCGTGGCGGGCGGCCGACACGAGGACCGGGGCGATCACCAGGGCCGTCGCCCACCACAGGCCGCGCAGGGGGCGGCGCAGGGCGAGGTGGTAGACGAGGACCAGCTGGAGCAGGGCCGCCTGGAGAGCGGCACCGGTCCAGGCGTTGACGAGGGCGAAGGGGACCATGGCGGCCAGGGCGGCCCCGGGGTGGGCGCGGCGCCAGAGGAGCGGCGCCGAGAGGCCGAGGCTCATGGCCAGGAGGAGCCAGCCGGGTACGCCGAGGTGGTGGGCGTTGTTGCGCCAGCCTCCACCGGCGTAGTCGATCAGGGCGGCGGTCACCCAGAAGCCGGTGAAGTGGAGGTCCCACACCAGGGGGTGACGCCGGTCGAAGGCGCGCACCCTGTGAGTGAGGCGCTGGGCGTATTCGGTGAGGGGCTCCGGCGCCCGGTCTTCCGTCACGGGGTCCATCGTGGGGGATCCGGTGCCGGACGTCACACGTCTTTGCGGCGCAGGACCGCCGACGCGGCCGTGCGGACGACCGCCGTCCATCGGTTCGTGTGCCGTCAGCATGCTTCGATGCTCGTGCGTGCGGGGGCGGCCGGCGTCGGACCGGCGGGGGAATCGGGGTGAGGGGTGTCGTACCCGGGTACTACCGTGGCCGCATGAGCTATGTGATCCGGTCCGTCCGTGCTGGCGAGTGGGCCGCGGCGAAGGAGCTGCGGCTCGCGGCGCTGCGCGATCCGGTGGCGCACCTGGCTTTTCTGGAGACGTACGAGGAGGCCGCGGCCCGACCGGACTCCTTCTGGCAGGAGCGGACCGCGGGGGCCGCCGAAGGGGCGGACAAGGCGCAGCAGATCATCGCCGAGGGGCCGGACGGGCGGTGGGTGGGGACGCTGACCGTGCTCGTGGAGGAGCCCGGGACGACCGACTGGGCCGGGTATCCGGTGGAGCGGAAGCAGGGGCATGTGGTCGCCGTGTTCGTACGGCCCGAGGAGCGCGGGAGCGGGCTGACCGAGGTGCTGTTCGACGCGGCCCTGGAGTGGTCGTGGGGGCGGGGCCTTGAGCGGGTGCGGCTCATCGTGCACGAGGAGAACGGGCGGGCGCAGCGCTTCTACCGGCGGGCCGGGTTCGTGCCGAGTGGGCTGACCGTGCCGCTCGGGGACGCGGGGGAGCGGGAGTTGGAATTCGTGCTGGAGCGGGAGTGAGGGTCTCCGGCCGGCCGGAGTGAGCGTCTGCGGCCGGGGTGCCGGTCAGACCGGCAGTTCGTCGTGCGGCCAGCGGGCGCGGCCCTGTTCGCGGGACCGGAGCAGGGCCAGGGTCGGCATGCCCCGGTCCGCTCCGGTGGCCAGCAGCTCCGGAAGCTGGGGAAGCGGGGCCACGGCCGCGACGTCGTCCAGGACGAGCGTCATTGGTGGGTCGAGGCGACCGGAGGATGACCGTTCGGCCATGTGCCGGCCGCGCTCGACCACGCTGGAGACGAGGGCCGTCAGGAGGGGCATAGCGCCCGGGTTCGTCCTGGGGTCCTCGATGGATTCCCCCACCACATAAAGCGTGCCCCCTTCGTGGACGAAGGAATCCAAGGCGAGGGCATCAGTTCGGTTGGGAGTGCAGGATTCGCGGATGTTGACCGTGGAGAGGGCCGAGAGGGCGCGGGTGGTCAACTGCTGTGCCATGTCGCGGCGTTCGGGGTGGGCCGTGAGGGCGCCTTCCAGTTCGCCCGCGGAGCCGGGGGCGGCCTTGGGGTGGGTACGGAGGATGCGTACGGCGTCCTGGATCTGGGTGCCCTGGGACCAGCGGTGGACGTGCCGGATGGTGCGGCCGTCGATCGCTGCGGCGTGCAGGTAGCTCCGCAGGAGGGTGGCGGCCGTGTCGCTGACGGCCTGGTCGAGTTTGGCGGTGGGGCGGACGGGGGTGAGGAGGGCGGTGGCTCGTTCGGTCGCTGTCGCCTTGTCCTCGCAGCCGGTGGTGGGGGACCAGTGGAGGCGGGACGGGGTGTCGCAGAGGTGGGCGGGATCGTAGAGGTGGGTGGGGCCCAGTTTGGCCCTGGCGTCCTTGGTTTCCTGCCAGAGGGCGGGGTTCGAGGTGACGACGAGGGCCGGGCCTTCCGCGTCGCGTACCGCTTGGGTTGCGGTCGACTGGCGGGTTTCCTTCGGGGCTACGAGGATCTTCTCCCATCCGCCCACGCGTTCCTGGGCGAACAGGGAAGCCGGGGGTGTGGCGGGGGCGGTCGCTGTCGGAGCCGGGACCGTCGCCGGCTCCGGGGGGTGCGAGCGGGGCGTCGGCACCTCGTGCTGCACCGTCGTGGACACGTGCTCCTGCGCCGGGGCCGGCACCTCGTGCTGCGCGGGGGCCGGCACGTGCTGCGCCGGGGCCGGCACCTCATGCTGCGCCGGGGCCGGCCGCTCCTCCGCCGCGAGGATCCTCTCCTCCCGGCGCCTCGCCCGGAGGGCCCTCCACCGGGCCAGCGTGCCCATCACGAACACCGTCAGGACGATCAGGATCATCAGCTGGCCGATGAACAGACCCCAGAACAGGCCGTAGCCGGAGAGCTCGCCGGCAGGTGTGTCGGGCCAGGCGCCGGGGATGTCGTGGGGCTGGGCGATGAGGCCGCGCATGGCCAGCGGTGTGCGGGCGAAGGTGACGCCGGACGGCCAGGAGCCGTGGGCGAACAGGGCGGCGAGGCCGGTGGCCGTCCACACCAGCAGGGTCATGCCGAGGAGGAACGCGAGTAGGCCGACCAGCAGGCCGTCGGGGATGCCTCCCTGGCCGTCCCGCTGGATATGGCGGTCGTCCGGTCTCACGCGTCCTCCCCCTGTGCCTACGCCACCGTCGATTCGGAGTCGCCCAGGTGGTGCTCCACGAAGGCCGCGGCCCGTTCCTCCGCCTCGAGTTCGGCGGCGTGCAGGGCGTCGTCCGCGAGGTCGGCGGAGGACTGGGTCATCGCGCGGTCGGTGAAGACCAGCGGGCGTTCGGTCTCCGTGACCAGGTGTTTGACGACCTGGACGTTGCCGTTGACGTCCCAGACGGCGATACCGGGGGTGAGGGTCGGGATGATCTCGACGGCCCAGCGGGGGAGGCCCAGGACGCGGCCCGTCGCTCTGGCCTCGTCCGCCTTCTGGGCGTAGATCGTCCTGGTCGAGGCCATCTTGAGGATCGCCGCCGCTTCCCTGGCGGCCGCGCCGTCCACGACGTCCGACAGGTGGTGGACCACCGCCACGAACGACAGGCCCAGGCGCCGGCCGAACTTCAGCAGGCGCTGGAACAGCTGGGCGACGAAGGGGCTGTTGATGATGTGCCAGGCCTCCTCGACCAGGAAGATGCGCTTCACCCGGTCGGGGCGGATCCAGGTGTGCTCCAGCCACACGCCGACGATCGCCATGAGGATGGGCATGGCGATGGAGTTGCGGTCGATGTGGGACAGGTCGAAGACGATGAGCGGGGCGTCCAGGTCGATGCCGACCGTGGTGGGGCCGTCGAACATGCCGCGCAGGTCACCGTCGACCAGGCGGTCCAGGACCAGGGCGACGTCGAGGCCCCAGGCCCGTACGTCGTCTATGGCGACGTTCATCGCCTCGGCCGACTCGGGCTCGGGGTGGCGCAGTTGCTCGACGATGTCGGTCAGGACCGGCTGGCGGTCGACGATGGTGTCGTTGACGTAGGCGTGGGCGACCTTGAGGGCGAAGCCCGAGCGTTCGTCGAGGCCGTGCCCCATCGCGACCTCGATGATCGTCCGGAGCAGGGCCAGCTGGCCCGTGGTCGTGATCGCGGGGTCGAGCGGGTTGAGGCGGATGCCCATGTCCAGAGCCGCCATCGGGTCCAGGCGGATGGGGGTTATCCCCAGCTCCTGCGCGACGAGGTTCCATTCACCCACGCCGTCCTCGCCCTGGGCGTCCAGGACGACGACCTGGCGGTCCTTGAAGCGGAGCTGGCGCAGGACGTACGTCTTCTCCAGCGCCGACTTGCCGTTGCCGGACTCGCCGAGGACCAGCCAGTGGGGGGCGGGGAGCTGCTGGCCGTAGAGCTGGAAGGGGTCGTAGATGTAGCCCTTTCCGGAGTACACCTCGCGGCCGATGATGACGCCGGAGTCGCCGAGGCCGGGGGCGGCGGTCGGGAGGTAGACCGCCTGGGCCTGGCCCGTGGACGTGCGCACCGGGAGCCGGGTCGTCTCGACCTTCCCGAAGAGGAAGGACGTGAAGGCGTCGGTGAGGACGGACAGCGGGTCCCGCATAGGTCCTACCTCCGAATGCCGGTGGCGAAGGGAAGGGTGTTCACGAAGGCGCGGTGGTGCTCGCGGTCGCACCACTCCAGCTTCAGGTACGACTTTCCGGCCGAGGCCCTTATCGTCCGCTTGTCGCGGGCGAGGGCGTCGGGGGAGCGGGAGGAGACGGTGATGTAGCCGACGAGGTTGACGCCGGCGGCGCCGCTGGCGAGGTCCTCGCCGCGCTGGTCGAGCCGGGAGTTCGCGGCGACGTCGCGCGGGTCGAGGGTGCGGTTCATCTTGGCGGCGCGGGACGCCTCGGCCTCGTCGTTGGTCTTCTCCGTCAGCATGCGTTCGATGGCGACCTCGGTGGGTTCGAGGTCCATCGTGACGGCGACCGTGCGGATGACGTCCGGGGTGTGGACGAGGAGCGGGGCGAGGAAGTTGACGCCGACGGGGGTCATCGGCCACTCCTTCACCCAGGCGGTGGCGTGGCACCAGGGGGCGCGGGTGGAGGACTCGCGGGTCTTGGCCTGGAGGTAGGTGGGCTCCATGGCGTCCAGCTCGGCCGGCCAGGCGTTGCGCTTCGTCATCGCCTGGATGTGGTCGATCGGGTGGTCCGGGTCGTACATGGAGTGGATCAGTGAGGCCAGCCGTCCCTGGCCGAGCGGCTGCCGGACGCGGATGTCGGCCTCCTGCAGGCGCGAGCAGATGTCGGTGAGCTCGCGGGCCATGACGACGGCCAGTCCGGCGTCCCGGTCGATCTTGCCGCCGTGGGCGCGGGCGGCGCGGGCCATGGCGTTGGCCTCGGCGGCGAGGTCGCGCGTGTAGTGCATGCAGGCGACGAGGTAGGCGCGGTGCTGCTCGCTGCTGGTGGACACCATCGACTGGAGCTGGTCGTAGGACTCCTGGAGCCACGGCAGGGCCTTCTCGTCGCCGCGGACGGAGACGTCCTTGGCGTGGGCGTCCGGGTCGGCCGGGAGGGTGCGGGCCAGCATCTGGAGGCGGGTGACGAAACCGTCGCCGTTGGCCACGTGCTTGAGCAGGGTGCCGAAGCGGTCGACGAGTGCTTCCTGGTCCTCGCTGTCGCGCAGGCCGACGCCGGGGCCCTCGATCTCGATGGCGGCGGTGACGGTCTTGCGGTCGGCGTGCAGGAGCACGGCGATCTCGTCGGGGCCGAAGGGGGCGGCCAGCCAGGTGATGCGGCCGATGCCGGGGGGCGGGCCGATCTCCACCTCGCGGCCGTCCAGCCGGGTGCCGGCCTCGATGACGGCGGAGCGGTAGGCGGTGCCCTGTTTCAGGGTCCGCTTGTAGCTGCGGTTGATCTCGAACCACTTGTAGAACGTGCGGTGCTTGTACGGCACGTACACGGCGGCCAGTGCCAGCATCGGGAACCCGGCGAGCAGCACGATGCGCAGCGACAGCACCGGGACGAGGAGCCCGCACATCATGCCGAGGAACGCGCCCACGACGATCAGGGCGATCTCGCCGGTCTCGCGGTTGCGGCCGATGATCGCGTTCGGCCGGGCGCGGCCGATCAGATACGTCCGGCGGGGCGTGACCGGATGGGACACGTGGGACTCGGTCGTCAACGCCCTTCACCTCCCGTGCGGTTGGTACTGCTGTTGCGGGTGTTGCTGGCGTGGGGAGTGTTGACGGGACTGCTCGAACGGGGGGCGGGTGCGGCGGAGGGGACAGATCCGCCGCCGCCGTTCGAGGTCCGCCCACTGTGCGCGGCGACTCCGCCGGAGGCGGGGTTGCTGGGGCGGGGGGCGGAGGACTGGCTGCCTCCGCCGTTGTGGTCGGCGCGCGAGCTGTGGGTCTTGATGCCCTGCGCGACGAGGGTGGCCGGGGAGCTGATGACCGCGGCGGCCTTGCTCTCGGCGCCCTGCATGAGGCGGTTGTTGCGGGAGCCGGCGATCTCGTCGCCGAAGCCGGGGACGAAGCGGTAGATCATCGCGCTGGCGAAGATGGCGAGCAGGATGATGGCGAGGCCGGAGACGACGGCGGAGAAGGCGTTCGGGCCGTCGTCGGCGGAGAGTGCGCCGGCGAGGCCGAGGACGATGACGATCACCGGCTTGATGAGGATGACCGCGATCATGATGCCGGCCCAGCGGCGGACGTGGCCCCACAGGTTCTTGTCGACGAGGCCGGCGTAGACGACGGTGCCGAGGAGGGCGCCGACGTAGAGCAGGGCCGCGCGGATGACGAGCTCCAGCCACAGGACGCCGGCGGCGAGGATGCTGACCAGGGAGACGACGATCAGCATGATCGGGCCGCCGCCGATGTCCTCGCCCTTCTTGAGGGCTTCGGAGAACGTGCCGAAGAACGCGTCGGTCTGGTCGCCGGTGGCTTTGGCGAGGACCTCGGTGACGCCGTCGGTCGCGGAGACGACGGTGTAGAGGATCAGCGGGGTGAAGGCGGAGGCCAGGACGGTCAGCCAGAGGAAGCCGATGGCTTCGGTGAGGGCGGTGGTCAGGGGTACGCCGCGGACGGCCCGCTTGGCGACGGCCAGGAGCCAGAGCAGGAGCGTGAGGATCGTCGACGCGGCGAAGACGACCGCGTACTGCTGGAGGAACTTGGGGTTCGTGAAGTCGACGTTGGCGGTCTCCTTCACGGCCTCGCTGAGCTTGTCGACGGTCCAGGAGGCGGCGTCGGCGCAGCCCTTGGCGAGGGAGGAGAGGGGGTCGAGGGTGGAGGTGGGGTCGAGCCGGGAGGTCCCGCTGCCGCTGCCGCTGCCGCTGCCGCTGTCGGTGTCGCCTTCGCAGATCTCGAGCGCCCTGCCGGAGAGCAGGGAGCAGTTGTCGTTGCTGGGGCTGGGCGACGGTGTGGGCGCGGCCGTGGCCCGGGCGGCGAACAGGACCACGGCGGTCTGTACGGCGGTGAGGGTTGCGGCGACCTTGACTGCGCGGCGCGGACTACCGGGCATACGTGAACCCTCCGAACTCCTCGACGGCCTTGGAGATGTCTTCCGAGGTCGACACCTTGTTGTCGCCGTTGACCGGCGCGGGGCCTTCCTTCTGGGAGAAGCTGTCGACCTTCCAGTCGCCGTCGGTCCAGCGCAGGTGGAGGGTCATGGTGAACCAGTCGTTGGTGACGGGGTTCTGCGAGCTCTCCCCGGTCATCCCGAACACGCCGGTGCACCAGACCTCGACGGTGGCGGTGCTGCCCGAGAAGTCGGTGACTTTGGTGCCGACCGGCATAGTGCGGGAGACGTAGGTGCTGCCCTTGGGCGCTTCGCCGTTCTCGTCCAGGCCGACCTTCTCCAGGAACGCCTTGCTGTAGACCTGGTCGAGGTTTCTCTCCAGCTCGGAGACCTTGCCTGCGTCGAACACCTGACGAACGATCTCGGGCCGCCGCGCCGGCTTGAGGATGTCGGCGGAGACCAGTGCGACGGCGTAGTTCGCCGCGGCGCTCTCCGCCCCCTCCTGGTCCTGGGCGAAGCCCGACGGGATGCCGGCGGCCGACTTGGACTTGACGGGGCGTTGGCCGGAGGGGGCCGTTGCCGCCGCATCGGGCTTGCCGGAGGAGCCGTCCGTCGAAGAGGACTGGTCGCCGTCCCCCCGGTTCGCGAAGGCGATGGCTGCGATCAGGAGGACCACCACGCCGACCACGGTGACCAGGCTGCGGGAGGAGGAGCGGCGGCGGGGGTCGCCGAAGGCGTCGCCGGAGTCGGGCAGGCGGGTGCGGGTCTGGCCCGTGCCGCCGTAGCCGCCGGAGGACTCGTGGTCGTCACCGAGACTCATGCCGCGTACGCCCCCTCGACGTCGTGCGGAAACACTTCGTACCGGTCGTACTTCTCATACTCCTCGTACGACGGTAGCCGTGCTGGTTCCCGCGCGGGCGCGGTGTGGTGACTCGACATCAGGGAAACGCAACCTCAGCCGGTGGGCACGACGGGCGGGTGGGATGGAGAGGGAGGAGGAGCCGGGCGTGCCCGGCCGGGCGGATGGTGCCCGGGCTACACGGCCATGCCGTAGATGATGGTGAACAGCGTCCCGAGTGAGCCGATGATGAACACTCCCGTCAGGCCCGCGATGATGAGGCCCTTGCCCTGCTCCGCGCTGAAGGTGTCCCGCAGGGCGGTGGCTCCGATGCGCTGCTTGGCGGCGCCCCAGATCGCGATGCCGAGGCAGAGCAGGATGGCCACCGCCATCACGACCTCGATCATCACCTTCGCCTCGTTGCCCAGGCTGCCGAAGGGGCCCCAGTCCGGAGCGATCCCGCCGATGATGGTGTTGATGTCTCCCTTGTCGGCCGCAAAGAGCATGTAAGTCACCGCCCCTGTTGGGTAGTTCCGCGCCCTCTGCGGTCGTGCAGAGGTCAGGCCTCATTCTCGCCGACAATGATGCTGCCGGATGTCGACTTGGCGTCATTGATTGGCGGGTTTCGTACGAATACCTTGCCACCGTTCCGCTCCGGCCCCTAGAGGAGGTGACGGGCGGTGCACGAAGGATCGTATGGTCACTCTGTGTATCACGGCAGGTCACGCCGGGCAATGAGGCCTGAGCGGAACCTGGGGTGTGGTTCCGTCGTTGTGCCCTCTTGCGTTCTTTCTCACCTTTACAGGCTGTTTCTGACGGCTGGTCGGGTGAGTCGTAGCGCCGGTGTTCCCGGGGTGAAGGCTACCGGGCACGGCGTAGGGGCCGTGGCTTGGTTCGCCTCGGCCCGTCCGTCCCTTGCCGGCCCCGGGCCTTCACGGCGCCCGGTGGTGCTTCTCGGTGACGGCCTGTCACCGGCTGGAAGGTGTCAGCCAGTGAAGGCGCCGAGTCCCTCCGGGGGGCCCAGGCCGGTCGGACCGTCGTAGCCCGTCCGGGCGGTGCAGAAGTAGCTGGTGGTGCAGCTGCCGTTGCTGCCGCTGGTGACGTCGCTCAGGGCGGATGTGTTCGCGTAGGGGAATTCGGACGGGTAGGAGCCGGTGGACGGGGTGCCCGCGAGGGTGTAGACGCTCGCGATGGCCGAGACGCCGGCGCGTTGGAGCGCGGACTGAACTAGCCTGCCGAGTCGCACTTGTGTGCGGGGCCCGGTCCATCTGGCGGCCTCTTCGCTGATACCGAGGATTACGGAGTGCAGGGGTACATGACCAAGGAAGCCGATGGGCAACGTCAGTCCGCCGGGGCCGATACTGCGATGACCCTCGTCTTGCTCGTCCTCGACACCTTCGCGTTCTTCGTGCTGTGGGTCGGAGTCGTCGGCCTTATGGGGTGGGATCCGGGCGCGGAAGACTCGGCCAACTCCAGCCGCGCCTACCTCACGGCCGCAGTCGTCACCGCGGTCTTCGGAGCCGGGTCCACCTGGTTCCTGCACGCATTGCGCTTCAGAGCCGCCACCGTCGTCCACGCCCTCCTCTTCGCCGTCATGGCGTTTGTCTTCGCCACTGGCCCTCAGCTCCTGGACAAAGCCGTCAACTGAGGGGCTTGACAGCCCGCGCGGGGTGGGCTGACCAGTCGGTCTGGGCGGGGTGACGTGGGTTTCGTCGTGCTCGTCCAAATGATCTCGCAGGTGGTGGTCGGACGCGTGGGGTGCGTCCGTGCTGCGCGAACTGGGTGAGTCAGCGGGCGGGAAGCTGCTGTGGGCCGGGTGTCGGTGATGTCGAAGGTCGAGCAGCGGCTCGGGAGGAAGTCGGCGGCGGGCGATCCGTGGTGCCCCTGTGCGCCGCCCGCTCCGGGCGTGCCCCCGTCGTGCCGCCCGTGCCCTGGCCTGTTCCTCCTTCCGCCCCCGACTCTCCTCTCCGTGATCATTCCGGAGCGCGGTGGCCGCCTCTACACTGACCAACGGACTCCTGGGCGGCGAGGGGCGGTTGACGGTGCGTAAGGCATGGATCGTGGCGAGTGTTGCGATCAGCTCCGCGCTGGCCTTCGTGATGCTGCTCGTCGTCGGGGTCTATCTCGTCGCCGGGAACCTCGTCAACGGGGTGGGCGGTGGGGCGAAAACGCTGGCCAAGGGGTCGGTGCCCGCCGCGTACGCGGCACTCGTACAGAAGTGGGGCAACCTCTGCCCCGCCATCAGTCCGGCCCTGCTCGCCGCCCAGCTCTACCAGGAGAGCGGCTTCAACCCCAGGGCCCAGAGCCACGCCGCCGCGCAGGGGATAGCGCAGTTCATCCCCGGCACCTGGGCCAGCCACGGTATCGACGGCGACGGCGACGGCGACCGTGACGTGTGGGACCCGAAGGACGCGATTCCCTCGGCCGCCTCGTACGACTGCGAACTCGCGTCGTACGTGAAGAAGGTTGGCGGAAATCCGACCGAAAACATGCTGGCCGCCTACAACGCGGGGGCGTACGCGGTGATCAAGTACGGGGGCGTGCCGCCGTACAGCGAGACCAGGAACTACGTGAAGCGGATCACGACGCTCTCGGAGAGCTTCGCTGCGCCGGTCGGGCGGGTCGATCCCTCCGAGCAGGCCGCCGCCGCGATCGAGTACGCGCAGAAGAAGCTCGGCACGCCCTATCTCTGGGGCGGCACCGGCACCGCTGAGCAGGGCGGACGCTTCGACTGCTCGGGACTGACCCAGGCCGCCTACGAGACCGTGGGCATCAAGCTGCCGCGTGTCGCCAACGACCAGTACAACGCCGGTCCGCACCCCGCGCGTGACGAACTGCTCCCCGGCGACCTGGTGTTCTTCTCGGACGACCTCACCAATTCCCGTGCCATCCGGCATGTCGGCATTTATGTCGGAGGCGGGTACATGATCGACGCGCCCCGGACCGGTGCCGTCATCCGGTTCGACCCGATCGACACCCCCGACTACTTCGGAGCCACCCGCGTCACCGAAGATGGCGCGAAAGCACTGCCCACGACGGTGTGAACCGTGTGTGAACCCACCCCCTGAGCTGCGAAGACGTATCTCTCTTCGATAACGTCTGAGTGATCATTCGGTGGAGTGTGGAACGTATCAACGGGGGCCGTGCGTTCCTGGTGACGTAGCCGAGCAGACGTTCATTCGGCACGTGTCACGCACGTGTGCGGCGGAAGTGGGTCTGCAACCACGGGGGTGGCAGCAGCGGCGCACACACAGGTGCGCCGGGAGAGACGACGAAGGGGCCGCAGCACCATGGCTGGACTCGCCGATTCCGGGGCGAACCCCGACGTCGACCTGCTTTACGACATCAATGGCCTGGCCAAGGACGCGCCGGCCTGGTTCGACCGCGTCATGGAGTACGTCGGTGAGTACGGGCTGCTGCTCGCCATCGTCCTGCTCGTGGTGGGGTGCTGGTGGTCCGTGCGGCGGCGGGGCGACGAGGACGCGGCATCCACCGTCGCGGCGCTGGTCTGGGCGCCGTTGGCCGCCGGTGTCGCGGTCCTGGTGAACGTGCCCATACGGGGCTTCGTGGAGCGACCCCGGCCGTTCCTGGACCATCAGGGGCTCGAGGTGCTCGTCCAGGGCAAGACCGACTACTCGTTCGTCAGCGACCACGCGACGATCGTCATGGCGCTGGCCGTCGGCCTGTTCGTCGCCAACCGGAGGTTCGGACTCGTCGGGCTCGTGCTGGCGTTGTTCGGCGGGTTCATCCGCGTCTACATGGGCGTGCACTACCCGACGGACGTCGTGGGCGGGTTCGCGCTGGGGACGGCTGTGGCGCTGCTGCTGTCGCCGCTCGCCATGGCCCTGCTGATTCCCCTGGTGAGGGCCGTTGAGCGGTCGCCCCGGGCGGGGTGGCTGGTGCGCAGCGGAGGGCGGGCCGAGCGGGAGGACACGGTGATCCCCGAGGCGCGCAACGAGCAGGCCTCGGACAGGCACCTCGCCGCCTAGTAGTGCTTCGTTAAGCACTACTAGCCCGCAGGCCGCCCGGCGCGAAGGCGCAACCCGTCCACGCGCGAAGGCGTAACCCGTCTACAGCGCCTGGGGGTACGTGAAGAAGCGGTGGGGGTCGTACTGCTTCTTCAGCTTGGCCAGGCGGGTTGCCGCATCCCCGTAGTACGCCTTGCGCCAGTCGGTCAGGGTCGGGTCCGTGTAGTTCTGGTAGGCCGCCCCCGAGGCGTACGGGCGCATCGACTTGTGCGCGGAGGCCAGCCAGTCCCGGGCCGTCGCACCGCTCGTGCCGGCCCGCCACGCGGCGATGTACTGGGCCAGCATGCGGGAGCGGCGGTGGACGAACGCCGTGGACGTGGGGGAGACGCGGTTGACCGCGCCGCCGAGGGCGGTCAGCGCGATGCTGCCCGTGCCGCCGCGCACCGAACCGATCCGGGACAGCAGCGTGCGGATGCCGGCCGTGGAGAGGGAACGGTCGAAGAAGTCCGACGCCGCGGCGTACGTCTCGCGGCCCAGCGCGCCCTTCGGGGAGCGGCCCGGGGTCGGGCCGGGCAGATGGCACTGCGCGTCCGTCGCAAATGAGGAGCAGCCCGCGTACACCTCCATCGACTCCTCGTAGGAGCGGCGCTTCAGGGAGACGCTGCGGGCCGGGGTGCCGACACGGTCGGCGAGACGGCCGACGGCGTTCTCCAGTTCGCCGTAGGTGCCGAGGGAGAACGCCGAGACCGAGACGGTCGGGGTGCCGCCCGCGGCATTCGCCAGGTGCAGGGACGACCAGATCTCGTCGGGCTGTGACGGGCCCCACTCCTGCCACGCCTTCACCACCGCGGCCGCCTTCGACCAGGGCCAGGACAGGTACGCCGAGACGCCCTGCGGGGCCGGATGGGTCGTGAAGCGCAGCTCCGTGACCACGCCGAAGTTGCCGTTGCCGGCGCCGCGCAGGGCCCAGAAGAGGTCCTTGTTCTCCCGGGAGCCGGCGGTGAGCTGCTTGCCGTCGGCGGTGATCAGGGTGGCCTGGGTGAGGCTGTCGCAGGTCAGGCCGTAGGCGCGGGACACCACGCCGTGGCCGCCGCCGAGGGTGAGGCCCGAGACGCCGACGGTCGGGCAGGAGCCGGCGGGGATCGTGACGCCCTTCGCGGCGAGGGCGCGGTAGACGTCGATGAGTTTGGCGCCGGCGCCGACCACCGCGGTGGTGCCGGAGGCCCGGACGCGGTTGAGCTTCGAGACGTCGATGATCAGACGGCCGTCGCCTGAGGACCAGCCGGCGTAGGAGTGGCCGCCGTTGCGGATCGCCACGCGCAGGGCGTGGGCGCGGGCGTAGGCCAGGGCGGTGCGGATGTCGTCCGGGTGGGACACGTACACGACCGCGGCGGGCTTCAGGTTGTCGAAGCGGGTGTTGTAGAGCTGCCGGGCGGCGGGCCAGTCGGCGTCGCCGGGGCGGACGAGGGGGCCGTCGAGGTCGCCGGCCAGGGCGGTCCAGCCGGCGGCGGTGGATTTCGACGTGGTGGTGCGGGAAGCGGTGGAGGCCGTGGCCCCGGAGCGGGTGCCCGACGGTGTGCAGGCGGTGGTGAAGGGGGTCGCGGCCGCGGCGATCGCCGCCGTGCCGGCTGTGAGGATCGTGCGCCGTTCCATGGGGCCTCCCGGTGGTTCCGTCCTGGGAGACGGGGGGCAGGGGGTGGGGGTTCCCTGGGTCCGGCCGCAGCGGGGCAGCGTCCGCCACGGTCTCAACCCGCCGTGTGTTTCTCCGCGTCCGTGCGTGCCTGGCTTCTCGCTCTTCGCGCCGGGCCGCGCCAGCCGCAGGCGCATCGGGCCATGCAGAAACGGCCCTTCTCCGTGGTTGTCGTGCGGTGTTCCGGAAGGTTGGGGGGAGGTTCCAGCCCGTCCTGCTGCGCCACGGTGACCACGTTACCCACCACAGGTGAACGGTCCGTGCGGCGGGCGGGGGCGGGATCGCGTGACGGGGGCACAAACCCGTCGTTAACCGGAACAACGAGGGGGCCCGTGACGGACGTACCGGCTGGGGGTAGGCAGGCGATGACTGGGCGGCAGCGGGAACGGCGGCACAGGCGGACGGGCGCGGCGCTCGTCGCGGCCGGGGTCCTGGCCGGGGTGGGGCTGGGGACCGCGGGGTGCTCCGGGGGTGACGCGGTCGCCGGGGGTGCCCGTGGCGGGGACGCGGTCGGCGCGCTGCGGCAGGCCGCCGACCGGCTCGTCGACGCGAGGAGTTCGAAGGCCCGTACGTCGATGGAGATGGCCGCCGGCGGGACGCGGGTGACCATCCGGGGTGCCGGGGTGTACGACTACCGCAAGCGGATGGGGCAGCTCAAGGTGCTGCTGCCGCAGGATCCCGCGGGGACCGCCGAGCGCCGGCCGATCACCGAACTGCTCGCGCCGGGAGCACTGTTCATGAAGAACCGGGGCGCCGGTGTGCCCCCGGACAAGTGGGTGCGGGTGGACACGCGGACGCTGTCCGACGGGAACCTCGTCACCGGTGGGGCCACCGACCCGTTCACGGCGGCCGAGGTGCTGCTCGGGACGCGGACGGCGACGTATGTGGGCAGGACCGAGGTCGCGGGAACCGGAGTGCGGCACTACCGGGGGACGGCGGACCTCGGTGCCGCGGCCCGGCGTGCCTCGGCCGGGAACAAGGGGCCTCTGCAGGCCGCGGCCAAGGGGTTCGCCACCGCCGAAGTGCCGTTCGACGCCTACCTCGACGACGAGGGACGCATCCGCAAGGTCAGGCACCGCTTCAGCTTCCTGAACGGGCGGCAGAAAAGCCCCGTGGCCGTGGCCTCGACCACGCTGCTCTACGATTTCGGGGCCTCGGCGCGCGTACGGTTGCCGGAAACCGGCGACATCTACGCGGGCAAGATCGCCGAGGAGTGACCGGCGTGAACTAGCCCGTCCGTGCCATGCGCGGTATGGAGTCAGCTCCCTACTCTAGGAAGCCGGACGGTAGAGATGAGGTGATGCACGTGGCTCCGGTCGGCGGTACGGCAGTTCAGGACCACGTGGCCCTCGCCGAGATCGAGCTGTGCGGAGAGCTGATCATCGCGGCCTCGGCCGCCCAGGAGCGGCTCAGCCTGGAGAGCATCGACGAGGTGCTGAAAGTGGCCGAGGAGCGGGACTCCGCCAGGCGCTGACCCCCGGCCGTGGGACCCGGTTCACGTCCGCAGCATGCGGGCGATCGCCTGGGTCGCCTCCTTCACCTTCGCGTCGATCTCGTCACCGCCCTTGCGGGCCCCCTGAGCGGAGCTCTCCACGGCTGCCGTGGCGACGCAGTGCCTCAGGTGCTCCTCCAGCAGTTGCAGCGCGAAGGACTGCAGGGCCTTGGTGGAGGCGGAGACCTGCGTGAGTATGTCGATGCAGTAGACGTCCTCGTCGACCATGCGCTGCAGGCCGCGGATCTGACCCTCGATGCGGCGCAGGCGTTTGAGATGTTCGTCCTTCTGCTTGTGGTACCCGTGCACGTCGTGGTCGTGGTCGTGGTCGTGATCGGCCGCCACGGCCGCACCAGCGGTGCCGGTGGTGACATGTGCGACATCTGTCGTGTCGGTCACGTCCGTCATCGCTTCCTCCTGGTGGGCAGTGGGCCGACTTATACCCCTACTGGGTATATGGTACCGAACTTTGCGGGGTACACGGCCCTGGAAACCGCCCCCGTGCTCATCCCCGTTCCCGATGGGCGACACTGGTGGGCGGCCCGATAGCCGTGGCCGGATGATGCGCCTAGCATCAGCCTGACCGAAACCGAAGCACCCCGAGGACCCCACGTGCGCTTTCGTCTGACCCCCAGGGAGACGAGCTTCTACGACATGTTCGCCGCCTCCGCGGACAACATCGTCACGGGCTCGAAGCTCCTGATGGAACTGCTCGGGGCGGACACACCCGCCCGGGCCGAGATCGCAGAGCGTATGCGGGCAGCGGAACACGCAGGTGACGACGCCACGCACGCGATCTTCCACCAGCTGAACTCCTCCTTCATCACGCCGTTCGACCGCGAGGACATCTACTCCCTCGCCTCGTCCCTCGACGACATCATGGACTTCATGGAGGAGGCCGTCGACCTGGTCGTCCTCTACAACATCGAGGAACTGCCCAAGGGTGTCGACCAGCAGATCGAGGTCCTGGCGCGCGCTGCCGAACTGACGGCCGAAGCGATGCCGCATCTGCGCACCATGGAGAACCTCACCGAGTACTGGATCGAGGTCAACCGGCTGGAGAACCAGGCCGACCAGATCCACCGCAAGCTGCTGGCGCACCTCTTCAACGGCAAGTACGACGCCATGGACGTGCTCAAGCTCAAGCAGATCGTGGACGTGCTGGAGGAAGCGGCGGACGCGTTCGAGCACGTGGCGAACACGGTGGAGACCATCGCCGTCAAGGAGTCCTGAGCCCTTCATGGACACCTTCGCTCTGGTCGTGACCATCGCGGTCGCGCTCTTCTTCACGTACACCAACGGCTTTCACGATTCGGCGAACGCGATCGCCACGTCCGTCTCGACGCGGGCACTGACGCCCAAGGCCGCGCTGGCCATGGCCGCGGTGATGAACCTCGCCGGTGCGTTCATGGGCTCCGGGGTCGCCAAGACCGTCAGTGAGGGGCTGATCCAGACACCGACCGGGTCGAAGGGGATGGGCATCCTCTTCGCCGCGCTGGTGGGCGCGATCGTCTGGAACCTCATCACCTGGTACTTCGGGCTGCCCTCGTCGTCCTCGCACGCGTTGTTCGGCGGGATGGTCGGTGCGGCGCTGGCCGGCGGGACGACCGTCTACTGGCAAGGGGTGCTGGAGAAGGTCGTCATCCCCATGTTCATCTCCCCGGTGGTCGGTCTGCTGGCCGGCTATCTGGTGATGACCGCGATCATGTGGATCTTCCGGAAGGCCAACCCGCACAAGGCCAAGAGGGGTTTCCGGATAGCGCAGACCGTCTCGGCGGCCGGCATGGCGCTGGGTCACGGTCTGCAGGACGCGCAGAAGACCATGGGCATCGTGGTGATGGCGCTCGTCATCGCCGATGTCGAGGACTACGGCGACCCGATCCCAGTGTGGGTCAAGATCGCCTGTGCCGTGATGCTGTCGCTGGGGACGTACGCCGGTGGCTGGCGGATCATGCGGACGCTGGGGCGGAAGATCATCGAGCTGGACCCGCCGCAGGGCTTCGCGGCGGAGACGACGGGCGCGTCGATCATGTTCACGACGGCGTTCCTGTTCAAGGCGCCGATCTCCACGACCCACGTCATCACGTCCGCGATCATGGGTGTCGGGGCGACGAAGCGGTTGAACGCCGTGCGGTGGGGTGTCGCCAAGAACATCATCCTGGGCTGGTTCATCACGATGCCGGCCGCCGCGCTGGTGGCCGCGGCCTCGTTCGGGATCGTCCACCTGGCGTTCCTGTAGCGCACCCGGCGCATACGAAAGGAGCCCGCCCCCGGGAGCCGGGGGCGGGCTCTTTTTCGGCCTCACGGTGGCACCGCCATGCAGCACCGCGAGGAGACTCGGCAGGCCGGATCAGCCGAAGCGGCCGGAGATGTAGTCCTCCGTGGCCTGGACCGACGGGTTGGAGAAGATGCGCTCCGTGTCGTCGATCTCGACGAGCTTGCCGGGCTGGCCGACCGCCGCGAGGTTGAAGAACGCGGTGCGGTCGGAGACGCGGGCCGCCTGCTGCATGTTGTGCGTCACGATGACGATCGTGAAGCGCTCCTTGAGCTCGCCGATCAGGTCCTCGATCGCGAGGGTGGAGATCGGGTCGAGCGCCGAGCAGGGCTCGTCCATGAGCAGGACGTTCGGCTCGACCGCGATCGCCCGGGCGATGCACAGCCGCTGCTGCTGGCCGCCGGAGAGGCCCGAGCCGGGCTTGTTCAGGCGGTCCTTGACCTCGTTCCAGAGGTTCGCGCCCCTGAGGGAGCGCTCGACGATGTCCGCCAGCTCGCTCTTCTTGTGGTTGCCGTTCAGCCGCAGTCCCGCCGCGACGTTGTCGAAGATCGACATCGTGGGGAACGGGTTCGGACGCTGGAACACCATGCCGACCTCGCGGCGGACCGACACCGGGTCGATGCCCGCGCCGTAGAGGTCCTCGTCGTCGAGGAGCACCTTGCCCTCGACCCGGCCGCCCGAGGTGACCTCGTGCATCCGGTTCAGCGTGCGCAGGAACGTCGACTTGCCGCAGCCGGACGGGCCGATGAAGGCCGTCACCGAGCGCGGCTCGACGGTCATCGAGATGTCCTCGATCGCCTTGTGGGAGCCGTAGTAGGCGGTCAGTCCGCTGACGTCGATTCGCTTGGCCATGACTACTTCACTTCCAGACTCAGTCAGTCGCTGTATGGCCGCTTCAGCGACCGGTCTTCGGGGCCTTCCAGCGGGCGATGCCGCGGGCCGCCAGGTTCAGGACCATGATGAACGCGATGAGCGTCAGTGCCGCCGCCCAGGCACGGTCGTAGGCCGCGCCGGAGCCACCGCTGTTGGCGTACTGCAGGTAGATGTACATCGGCAGCGAGGCCTGCGGGTCCTTGAAGGGGTTGGCGTTGATGAAGTTCGTACCCCAGACCAGCAGCAGCACGGGAGCGGTCTCCCCGGTGATGCGCGCGATCGCGAGCATCACGCCGGTGGTGATGCCGCCCAGGGACGTCGGAATGACGACCTTCAGGATGGTGCGCCACTTCGGCACGCCCAGCGCCAGCGACGCCTCGCGCAGCTCGTTCGGGACGAGCTTGAGCATTTCCTCCGTGGAGCGGACGACCACCGGGATCATCAGGATGCACAGGGCCAGCGAGCCGGCGAAGCCGGTGGGACCCAGGTCGAACATCAGGACGATGCTGAGGATGAACAGACCCGCGACGATCGACGGGATGCCCGTCATGACGTCGACGAAGAAGGTGACGGCCTGGGCGAGCCTGCCGCGCCCGTACTCGACGAGGTAGACCGCGGTCAGCACACCCACCGGCACGGAGATCAGGGTGGCGATGCCCACCTGCTCCAGCGTGCCGAGGATGGCGTGGTAGATACCGCCGCCGGGCTCGCTGTCGGCGACCACACCCATCGAGTGGGTGAGGAAGTACATGTCGAGGACCTTGACACCGCGCTTCACGGTCTCCCAGATCAGGGAGATCAGCGGGATGACGGCGAGGAGGAACGCGACCCACACCAAGCTGGTCGCCGTCCGGTCCTTGGCCTGCCGCTTGCCCTCGACGCGCGCGGAGATGGCGTACGACCCGAGGACGAAGAGGACCGCGGCGATCAGGGCCCACTGGATGTCGCTGTGCAGTCCGGCCGCGGTGCTGATGCCGAGGCCGAGGGCGATCGAGCCGGCGGCGACCGCCCAGGCGAACCACTTGGGCAGGGTCGCACCGCGCAGGGCGCTCGGGCGCTTGCCGGAGAGGGTTGCGTTGCTCATGCGTTGGCCCCCGAGTACTCCTTGCGGCGGGCGATGATCAGGCGGGCCGCGCCGTTGACCAGCAGGGTGATGACGAAGAGCACGAGGCCGGACGCGATCAGCGCGTCCCGGCCCAGCTCGGTGGCCTCGTTGAACTTGCTGGCGATGTTCTGGGCGAAGGTGCCACCGCCCGGGTTGAGCAGGCTGGTGGTGATGTCGAAGGTCGGCGAGAGCACCATGGCGACGGCCATGGTCTCGCCGAGCGCGCGGCCGAGGCCGAGCATCGAGGCGGAGATGACGCCGGAGCGGCCGAAGGGCAGGACGGACATGCGGATGACCTCCCAGCGCGTGGCGCCGAGGGCGAGGGCCGCCTCTTCGATCATCTGCGGGGCCTGGCGGAAGACCTCGCGGCTCACGTTGGTGATGATCGGGAGGATCATGATCGCGAGCACGATGCCGACGGTGAACAGCGAGCGGGCGGCGCCGCCGTTCCACTGGAAGAGGCCGGTCCAGCCGAGGTAGTCGTCCAGCCAGCCGTAGAGCCCGTTCAGGTGCGGCACGAGCACGAGGGCGCCCCACAGGCCGTAGACGATGGACGGCACCGCGGCGAGCAGGTCGACCACGTACGCGATGGGGCCGCCGAGCTTGCGCGGGGCGTAGTGCGTGATGAACAGGGCGATGCCGACCGCGATCGGCACGGCGATGACCATGGCGATGATCGACGAGACGATGGTGCCGAAGGCCAGGACCGCGATGCCGAAGACCGGCGGCGTGCCGCTGGGGCTCCACTCGAAGGTGGTGAAGAAGTTGCCCTCGTCCTTGCTGATCGCGAGGGCGGCGCGATAGGTCAGGAAGGCCGCGATGGCGGCCATGATCACCAGCACGAGGATGCCGGACCCGCGGGAGAGGCCGAGGAAGATCCGGTCTCCGGGACGGGTGGCGCCGCGCGCGGCGCGCTTCTGCCCGGCCTCGGACGGCTTGGGGGGTGCGCTGGGATTCTGTGTCGTTATGTCCATCAGGTTCTCCGGTCTGCGGAGCCGTCTCCCGTGTGCGAAAGGCTCCTGGCGGCGGTGCACCGGACGGTGCGGCCCGACCCCGTTCGGGACCGGGCCGCACACTCAGGTCAGCTCAGGCCGTTGATGGTCTCGCGGACCTTGGTGATGACCTCTTCGGGCATCGGGGCGTAGGCGGCGTCCTCCAGCACGCCCTGTCCGTCCTCGGATGCCATGTAGCCGAGGAAGGACTTGACCGCGGGCAGCGTGTCGGCCTTGTTGCCCTTGTCGCAGACGATCTCGTAGGTCACCAGCGTGATCGGGTAGGCGCCCTCGGCCTTGGTCGCGTAGTCGAGCTCAAGGGAGAGGTCCTTGCCGGTGCCGACCTGCTTGGCCGCGGCGATGGCCCGGGTGGCGTTGTCCAGAGTGGCCTCGACCGGCTTGGGGGCGCCCGTGTCGATGCTGACCGTCTTCATGCCGTCCTTGGCGTAGGAGAGCTCGAAGTACGAGATCGCGCCCGGGGTCTGCTTCACCTGCTGCGCCAGGCCGGAGGAGCCCTGCGCGGACTGGCCGCCCTTGGCCTCCCAGGCCTTGCCCGGCTCGTACGTCCAGTCCTTCGGCGCGGCGGCCTTCAGGTACTTGGTGAAGTTGTCCGTCGTACCGGACTCGTCCGAGCGGTGGAAGGCCTGGATCTTGAGGTCCGGCAGCGTGGCGTCGGGGTTGAGCTTCGTGATCGCCGGGTCGTTCCACTTGGTGATCTTGCTGTCGAAGATCTTGGCGAGGGTGGGCGCGTCCAGGACGAGGTTGTCGACGCCCTCCACGTTGTAACCGATGGCGACCGGGCCGCCGACCATCGGGATGTCGATGGCCTGGCCGCCGGTGCAGACCTTCTTGGACTGCTCGACCTCTTCGGGCTTCAGCGCGGAGTCCGAGCCGGCGAACGCGGTCTGGCCCTGCAGGAACGCGGTGATACCCGCGCCCGAGCCGGTCGGGTTGTAGTTGACCTGCACGTTCTTGCAGGCCGCGGTGTACTGCTTGACCCACGCGTCGATCGCGTTCTTCTGCGCGGAGGAGCCCGACGCCTGCAGCTGGCCCTTGGCGTCGTCGCACTTGACGTTGCTCGGCGCGGCGGCGTTGG
Source organism: Streptomyces sp. NPDC057424 (assembly GCF_042803315.1). NCBI lineage: Bacteria > Bacillati > Actinomycetota > Actinomycetes > Kitasatosporales > Streptomycetaceae > Streptomyces > Streptomyces sp. NPDC057424. The sequence goes on along the minus strand of NZ_JBHVCP010000001.1, from coordinate 391,256 downwards.
AGGAGTCTCCGCCCGCGGCTCCGCCGGTCTCGTCGGAGCCGCACGCCGTGAGGGCCAGGGCGCCGGAGACGGCGAGAGCACCGAGAGCGAGGGCCCGCCGGTTCATGCGCTGAAGCTTCACTTGAGTTCCTTCCAAGAGCCGCCGTCCTGAATCGGCGGCGTGCGAAGTCTGAGTGACGCTGACGCGGTCGCACCCAGCGGGCGCGGCTCGCGTCGGTAAGGCCGAAATTAGGCAGATCAGGTGAAGGCGCCAATGGCCGCAAATGAACGAGGGGTGAACCCCTGCCTAAGGCCTGGTGAGGTAACGGAATGCTCACGGGGAGAGCACGCCGGCATTCCGCTTTCGCGGACGAAGCGGGACCGTCCGGTCAGCCCGCCGTCCGGGGCAGGTGCAGCACCACGAGCAGCTCGTCGACCAGGGGCCGGTCGTGGGGCTGTGTGAGCCGGGTGCGGGCGGCCGCGGGCGCCAGCCACAGGACCCGGTCCACCTCGTCCGTCGGGGAGAACGCGCAGGACACGGCCTCGGCGGCCCAGTAGCGGACCTGCTTGGGGCGGCCGTTCGCCCGGTAGCGCTGGGTGGACAGCTCGGGGCCCGGCACGGCCCGGCAGCCCGTCTCCTCCGCCACCTCGCGCAGTGCGCCCGCCAGCGCCTCTTCGCCGCGCTTCAGTTTCCCCTTCGGCCACGACCAGTCGTCGTATTTCGGCCGGTGAACGAGGCAGAGCTCCGGCGCGCCGGTGACGGAGGAGCGGCGCCACAGGACGCAGCCCGCCGCCTGAACGGTGGTGTCCTTGGGAGTGCTCACCGGTCTCACCGCCTCCTGGTGCCGGGTCCGGTCATGACGCGCCGACGGTCTCCTTCTGCCAGGCCTGCTGGAACGCGAAACGCGCCGCCTCCACCTCGTGCCGCTGGTCGGCGTGGAGCACGCCGAGGACGTACGCCGTGGCCGGGGCGATGCGGGGGGTGCGGGCCGCCTGGGCCGCCGCTGCCGCCGCCTCCGAGGCGTCGCGGTGGCGGTTCAGGGCCTGGCCCGCGGAGAGCAGGCGCAGATCGACGACGGCGTTGCCTTTGGGCCCGCTGACGGCCTCGCGGGCGTAGCGGTGCAGGCGCAGCAGCAGGCGGACCTGGTGCCACGGGGCGTCCTGCGGGTGCGGGACCGTGTCCGGGGACAGGCCGTGGACGAGGGCCGCGGCGTTGTACGGGTGCCCGGCGGTGACGAGGGGGAGGGCGGCGACGGCGTCCGAGAGGCGGCCCTCGGCCGACGTGGCGAGGGGGCGCAGGTCGGTGGTGCCGGCGGTCTTGGTGAGGGGGACCTCGCTGGCCAGGACGGCGACCTTGTCCGCGACGGCGTGGAAGCGGCTGCTGCCCAGGGCCTGCAGGGCGGTGGAGTGGGCTCGGGTGCGGGCGAGGGTCAGCCGGCGGTCGAGCAGGGCGCCTGCCTTCGCCGCTCCCACGGTCAGGTTGCCGCGTTCCTGGGCGGGGGCGCCGGCCTTCGCGGGCGGTGCCGCCGCGCCCACCGGTGCGCTCGTCTGGACCGGGAACGCCGTCGAGCCCGACAACCGGTGCAGGGCCGTCAGCAGGCGCTCCAGGCGGGCCGTGTACGCGTGCTCCATCGCCAGCGTCCCCGACACCCAGGCCAGTTCGGGGCGCATAGCCTCGCACCAGTCCGTGTCGAGGAGGGACTGGAACGTGTGCAGGCTGGCGCTGACGCGGCGGGCCGAGCGGCGCAGGGCGCGGGCCGCCTCGGCGGATCCTTCGGAGCCGTTCGCCCCCGACCCCGTCTCCCGGTGCAGGCGCAGCGCTCGGAGGAACTCCGTGGCCTGGGCCCGCAGGTAGCCCGCGAGGGCGTCACCCGTGGGGGCGGGCCCGACCTGCCTGGACCGGGGATCCGCCGGGTCAAGGTGTTGCTGTGCCACGCCGGCGCCTCCGGGCGTCTATGAGCATCTCCTGGACGTTGCGCAGGGGCTGTCCGTCCGCGTCGGTCGCATGCCGGGTCCAGTCGCCGTCCGGGCCGAGGTGCCAGGAGGCGGTGGAGTCGGACATGCCGGTCTCCAGCAGCCGGTTCAGGGCTGCCCGGTGGGCCGGGTCGGTGACCCGGACCAGGGCCTCTATCCGGCGGTCGAGGTTGCGGTGCATCATGTCGGCGCTGCCGATCCACACCTCGGGCTCGCCGCCGTTGCCGAAGGCGAACACCCGGGAGTGCTCCAGGAACCGGCCGAGGATCGAGCGGACCCGGATGTTCTCCGACAGGCCCGTCACGCCCGGGCGCACCGCGCAGATGCCCCGCACCCAGATGTCCACCGGCACGCCCGCCTGGGCCGCGCGGTAGCAGGCGTCGATGACGGCCTCGTCGACCATCGAGTTGACCTTGATGCGGACGTACGCGGGGCGCCCCGCACGGTGGTGCTGGACTTCCTTGGTGATCCGGGAGACCAGGCCGTCGCGCAGCGACTTGGGGGCCACGAGGAGGCGGCGGTAGGTCTCCCGGCGGGAGTAGCCGGAGAGGCGGTTGAAGAGGTCCGAGAGGTCGGCGCCGACCTGCGGGTCGGCCGTGAGCAGGCCGAGGTCCTCGTAGAGGCGGGCCGTCTTCGGATGGTAGTTGCCGGTGCCGACGTGGCTGTAGCGGCGGAGCGTCTCGCCCTCCTGGCGGACCACCAGGGACAGCTTGCAGTGGGTCTTCAGCCCGACCAGGCCGTAGACCACGTGGCAGCCGGCCTCCTCCAGCTTGCGCGCCCACTTGATGTTGGCGTGCTCGTCGAAACGGGCCTTGATCTCGACCAGGACCAGGACCTGCTTGCCGGACTCGGCGGCCTCGATGAGCGCGTCGACTATCGGGGAGTCGCCTGAGGTCCGGTACAGGGTCTGCTTGATCGCGAGGACGTCCGGGTCGCCGGCCGCCTGCTCCAGGAAGGCCTGGACGGAGGTGGAGAACGAGTCGTACGGGTGGTGCAGCAGCACGTCCCGCTCGCGCAGGGCGGCGAAGATGTCCGGCGCGGACGCCGACTCGACCTCGGCGAGGTCGCGGTGGGTGCCGGCGACGAACTTGCGGTACTTCAGCTCGGGCCGGTCCAGGGAGGCGATCCGGAACAGGCCCGTGAGGTCCAGCGGGCCCGGCAGCGGGTAGACCTCGGCCTCGCTGATCTTCAGCTCGCGCACCAGCAGGTCCAGGACCTCGCGGTCGATGGACTCCTCGACCTCCAGGCGCACCGGCGGGCCGAAGCGGCGCCGCATGAGCTCCTTCTCCAGGGCCTGGAGCAGGTTCTCGGCGTCGTCCTCCTCGACCTCCAGGTCCTCGTTGCGGGTGAGGCGGAAGGCGTGGTGCTCCAGGACCTCCATGCCCGGGAACAGCTCCTCGAGGTGGGCGGCGATGACGTCCTCGATGGGGACGTAGCGGCCCGGGGAGCTCTCCAGGAACCGGGACAGCAGCGGCGGCACCTTCACGCGGGCGAAGTGCTTGTGGCCCGTGACGGGGTTCCGTACGACGACGGCCAGGTTCAGGGACAGGCCGGAGATGTACGGGAAGGGGTGTGCGGGGTCGACCGCCAGCGGGGTCAGGACGGGGAAGATCTGGTGCCGGAACAGGGTGAACAGGCGGGCCTGCTCCTTCTCCTGCAGCTCGTTCCAGCGGACCAGGTGGATGCCCTCCTCCGCGAGTGCGGGGGCGACGTCCTCGTGGTAGCAGGCGGCGTGCCGGGCCATGAGCTCGCGGGAGCGGGCCCAGATCATCTCCAGCACCTCGCGCGGCTGGAGGCCGGAGGCGGAGCGGGTGGCCACGCCGGTGGCGATACGGCGCTTCAGACCGGCCACCCGGACCATGAAGAACTCGTCCAGGTTGCTGGCGAAGATCGCGAGGAAGTTGGCCCGCTCCAGCAGGGGCGTCTCGGGGTCCTCGGCGAGTTCGAGCACGCGCTCGTTGAAGGCGAGCCAGCTGCGCTCCCGGTCGAGGAAACGCCCCTGTGGCAGCTGGGGCCCGTCGTACGGCGACTCCTCGTACGCGTCGAGGTCGGCGTCGATGTCGGGTTCCAGATCGGAGACGACGGCCGCGACCGTGTGCGGGCGGTGGGCCGCGATGGAGCCCACGGAGGGCTGCGCGTGCTGGACCTGTGCCTGGGTGTTCGGCTGGCTCATGGACCCATTCTTCCGCGCCGCGAGCATCACGGGCGCGTCGGACAGCGCGAGCGGGAGCGGGGGTGTCACATGAGTGCTCCCGTTTCCCTCGGGACCCTCGCGGGGCGGGGAAGGCTCTGGCACAGCGGGATTCATTGGCCGAGCTTCGCAAGCTCGTCTGAATCACTGGTTACGGAGACATGACGTGCGGGATAGCGGGGGGCGGCTCGCGGGCGTCCACAGGGCCGGGGTGCGGGGGCGGGCGGCTGCCCACAGGCTGTGGACGGTCCCCGGTGACGCCGGGCGCCTCCGGAGTGTCCCCAAAGGGCGGGCCGCGCGTCCATCTCCCCGGTGGAAGGGCACCCGCGCGCGGTGCCGGCATGGAAACGAGCCCGCCGGCGCCCGTGACGGCCGTGATACCGAAATCACTCTCCGTGAGGGTCGGCTGCGTGCGGGCACCACCCTCCCCGGCTTCCTTCACCCACGGCACGCCGTCGCCCCCGCCCGCTCGTCCTGCCGGCAGGAAAACCGGGGCACCCTCCTGAGCGATCAGATGAACCGTTCGGGCCGGGCCGTCCGATGAGGAGACGTGAGCGATACGAGAAGCGACGGGGAGTTGCTGCGGTCCATCGCCGCGGACGCCGACCGGCGCGCCTTCGAGGAGCTGTACCGGCGCTACGCGCCATGGCTCCGGGCCCGGCTGCGGGGGCGGTGCGCCGACCTCGGGGTCGTCGACGACGTCGTGCAGGAGACGTTCCTGGCGGTGTGGCGGGGCACGGCCCGCTACCGGGAGGGCCACTCCGCGGACGCGGCCGGATGGCTGTGGCGCATCGGGTCGCGGCGGCTGGTGGACGCGCTGCGGGGCGACGGGGCGCGGGGGCGGCTGCGGCAGGCCCTGGCACGGTTGCGGCACCGGGACGAGGCGTCGGCGGAGGAACGCGTGCTCGCGGGGGTGGAACACGGGGACCTCGCCGGGGCCCTGGTCCGGCTGTCGCCGGAGCTGCGGGCGGTGCTGCAGGCGACCGTCATCGACGGGCTGACCACCCGTGAGGCGGCCGTGCTGCTCGGGATACCGCCCGGGACGGTCAAGACACGGGCGATGCGGGCCCGGAAGCAGTTGCGGGAGGCGTTGACATGAGCTGGCACGTGTCCGAAGAGGATCTGCGCGCCTACGCGCGAGGGGAGTTGGAAGCTCCCCTGCTCTGGTCCGCCGACGCGCATCTGACCTCCTGCGCCCGGTGCCGCGGGGCGCTGGCCGACGTCAGCGACCCGGTCGCTCTCGACGCCGGGTGGGACCGGCTCGACGCCGAACTGGACGCGCCCCGGACGGGGCTGCTGGAGAAGCTGCTCGTGCGGATCGGGGTGGCCGGGCACACCGCGCGGCTGCTGGCGGCGACGCCGGTGCTGCGGCGGTCCTGGCTGGGGGCCGTCGTCGTCGTGCTGCTTCTGAGCGTGGGGGCCGGGCACTTCGTGCGCGGCGGGGAGTTCCCCACGCTGTTCCTGGCCCTCGCGCCGCTGCTGCCGCTGGCGGGGGTGGCGTTGTCGTACGGGCCCGCGCTGGATCCGACGTACGAGATGGCCGTCGTCGCGCCGATGCACGGGTTCCGGCTGCTGATGATCCGGACGGTGGCCGTGCTGGCCGTCGTGCTCGGGCTGAACGGGCTGGCGACCCTCGCCCTGCCCGCCTACGGGCTGCGGGCGCTGGCCTGGCTGCTGCCCGGGCTGGCGCTGACGGCGACCGGGCTCGCGCTGATGCCCCGGCTGGGGCCGGTGCTCGCGCCGTCCCTGGTGGGCGGGGCATGGGCCGGGCTGCTGCTGACGGCCGACGCGCTGCGGGCGGGGGCGGATGTGCCGCTCGCGCCGTTCACCGCCGCCGGGCAGGGCGTCGCGGCGGTGGTCGCCGCGCTCGCCGCCGGGCTGCTCTTCCTGCTTCGTGACCGATTCGACCTCTTCCAGGGACGTGCCGTATGACCCCGACCGTGTCCGCCTCAGGGCTGAGCCTCCGCTACGGCGGCACCCGGGCCCTCGACGACGTGTCGCTGCGGCTGACCGCCGGCGTCACCGGGCTGCTCGGCCCCAACGGCGCCGGCAAGACCACGCTGCTGCGGGTGCTCGCCACGGCCCTGCCCGCCGACCGCGGGGCCTTCACCGTGCTCGGGCACGATCCGGGCACCGCCCGCGGCCGGCAGGAGGTGCGGCGCCGGCTGGGCTATCTGCCGCAGACGCCGGGCTTCCACCCGGACTTCACCGCCTTCGAGTTCGTCGACTACGTGGCGATCCTGAAGGAGATGACCGACCGGGGCGCCCGGCACCGGGAGGTACGGCGGGTGCTCGACGAGGTCGGCCTGGCGGACGTGCGGGGCAAGCGGATCCGCAAGCTGTCCGGGGGGATGCGCCAGCGGGTCGCCCTCGGGGCCGCCCTGGTCGGGGACCCCGGGTTCCTGGTCCTCGACGAGCCGACCGTGGGGCTGGACCCCGAACAGCGCATGCGGTTCCGCGAGTTGATCGCCGGAGCCGGGGAGGGCCGCACGGTGCTGCTGTCCACCCATCAGACGGAGGACGTGGCGATGCTCTGCCACCGCGTGGTGGTCATGGCCGGTGGCCGGGTGCGGTTCGAGGGCACCCCGGCCGAGCTGACCGCGCGGGCCGCGGGGCACGTGTGGAGCAGCACCGAGCGGGACCCGGGCGCCAAGGCGGGGTGGCGCACCGGGACCGGGACCTTCCGGAACGTGGGGGACCCGCCGCCCGGCGCCGAGCCGCTCGAACCCACCCTGGAGGACGGCTACCTGCTCACCCTCGACGGCACCGGAGCGGAGGTGGCCGCATGACCGCGGTGGTGGAGAAGCCCGCCGTGTCCCGGACGCGGGACGAGCCCGGCGGGTCCTTCAGGGCCGTGTTCGCCCTGGCCCTGTTCGAGTCACGCCGGCTGCTGACCCGGATCCCGGTGCTCCTCGCCTTCGCCGTGTACCTCGGCTGGACAGTGTGGCGCGCCGGCAGGGACGGGGACGGCTACCCGGCCCTCCAGGACGTCGACCGCGCCACCCAGAGCGCCCCGATGCTGGTCGGCCTCGCGGTCCTGCTGTCCGTCAACCACGCCGCGCTGCGCTCCCGACGGCACGGCACGGAGCGGCACTTCGCGGTGCTGGTGCTCCCGCAGTGGTGCCGTACGGTCGCCCACGCCCTGTCGGTCGTGGCCGCGGCCCTGCTCACCGCCGTGTGCGTGGCCGGGCAGTTCGGCCGGGAGGCGCTGCGGCCCGGGGCGATCGGGCACGGCTCGGTGGGCGAACTGCTCGTGGGTCCCCTGACGGTGCTGTTGTGCGGGCTGCTCGGGCTGCTGGCGGCCGCTCTGGTGAGGTCGGCTCTCGCCGCCCCGCTGATGATCGTGTTCTGCCTGTTCCTGTTCATGTTCCTCTCCGGTGTGGGAACGGGGGACGGCTGGGAGCGGTGGCTCATGCCTGCCGTCGGCGAGGCGAGCAGCAACACGCTGCCCTCCGACCTGATGGGCCGGCCCGCCGCCTGGCACGCCCTGTACCTGGCCGGGCTGGGACTGACCCTCGGACTGCTTGCTGTGCTCGTGGCCGGTGGCCGCAGGCCGGCCGTCCTCGCCGGTGCCGCCGGGGCGCTGGCCATGACGCTGGTGGGCGGGGTGGCCCAGTCGGCGGGCGACTCCCCCGAGTTGGTCAAGGCGCGCGAACGCGCCACGGTGCACCCCGAACAGGTGCAGGCCTGCGTCCGGCGGGACGGGTCGACGTACTGCGCGTTCCCCGGGTGGGGGCCGCGGGTCGCGGACTGGGCCGGGGTGGTGGACCGGGTCCGGTCGCTGGCCGGGGGCGGCGCCCACGAGCAGGACGTCGTCGTACGGCAGCGGGTCGAGGCGCGCTACGGTCTCTCCGGCGACGGTGCGCTGATGCCGCTGGAGCGTCCGCACGAGGTGACGGTGGGCACCCGGTGGGGCGGCAACCGCGTCCCCGAGTTCTCGGCCGCCGTGGCCGGTGTGCTGATCGCGGGCGACGAGAAGGCCGCGACCTCGATCTGTGACGGCCGCATCGTCCCCCTCATGTGGCTGGCCGTGGGCTGGGAGTCCGACCCTCTCGACGCGCTGCGCCGCGTCCGGCTCGACGACAGCATCACCGGCTCCGCCATGGTGCTCCAGCCCACGTCCGGGCTGTCCATGACCGAGGCCCAGACCGAGGTGCTGCGCGCGCTGCTCGACCTGCCCCGTGGTGAGGCCGGCGCCCGGGTCAAGGACCGGTGGGCCGAACTGACCGCGCCGAAGGTCACGGCGGCCCGGGCCGCCGAGCTGCTGGACCTGCCCGCTCCCGAGGGGGAGGACAAGTGCGACTGACCCGGCAGCTGGTGCTCCCCGTCCACCGGACGGTGCCGTGGGGCGTGGTCGGCGCGGCCGGGGCGGCGGGGCTGCTGCTCGCCGCGCTGACCCGGACCGGTGAGACGGCGGAACGGCTCTCCCTGTACCTGCTGCGGGCCGCGATCCTCGCCTTCGCGGTCGGCCTGGCCTTTCTCCTGGACGACCCGGCCCGGCACACCACGGCCGCCGTGCCGACTCCGCGCCCGGTCCGTACCGCCCTGCGCGTCGCCCTGGCCGCCCCGGCCGCGGCGGCCTGGTGGACGGTGGCCCTGCTGCTCGTGCCGCCGGGCGTGCGGCCACCGGCCGGCGACATCACGCTGGAGGCCGGGGCCGCCTTCGCCCTGGCGGTGACCGGCGCGGCGGCCGCGGTGCGCTGCAGCGAGGCCGCCCGGCCCGGACTGCCGGTGGCGGGCGGACTGGTGACCACGGCCGTCCTGGCCATGCTGTTCTGGCCCGGCCGCTGGGCCCTGTTCGTGCCGGTGCAGGACGAGCGGTGGGCGGCGGCGCACGACCGGTGGGCCGTGGTGCTGGCCGGGGCCGTGATCCTGGGAGTGGTGAGCGCGGTGGAGCCGGTGCGGCGGCGGATCCGGCTCTAGCGGGCGCCGGGTACATCGAGTAGTTGTGCCGGCCGGAGCGTCCGGCCTTGGGATCCGGCACTGTCGGGCCGTCCGACAACCAGGTGTTGTGCGGCTAGGCTGCCCTCCCGTGGACCTCAAAGCCGTACGTGCCTTCGTCGCGATCGCCGACTCCGGGCAGTTCCAGAAGGCCGCCGTGGACCTGGCCCTCACCCAGCAGGCCGTGTCCAAGCGGATCGCCGCGCTGGAGAAGGACCTCGGGGTGCGGCTGCTGGTCCGTACGCCGCGCGGGGCGGAGCTCACCATCGACGGGCAGGCCCTGCTGCCGCACGCCCGGGTCCTGCTCCAGGCCGAGGAGCGGGCGACGGCCGCCGTGCGGCCCGGGGACCGGGCGCTGCGGGTGGACGTCGTGGGACGCCGGGCCGCCCCCGGTGGGCTGGTGCAGCACTTCCACCGGGCGCACCCGGAGATCGCGTTGGACGTCGTCACCCTGTTCGACGTGGAGACGGCCGTGACGGCCCTGCGGGAGGGGGCCGTCGACGCCACCTTCCGAGCCGTCACCATGCCCGGGCAGCGGCTCCCCGACGGCATCACCGCGACCCCGGTCCTCGACGAGCCGCTGCAGCTGTGCGTCGGCCCCGGTCACCCCTTCGCCCGGGCCGAGACGGTGGCGACCGCGCAGCTCGCCGGGCACCGGATCTGGATGCCGGGCAACGTGCCCGGGACCGAGTGGCACGCCTACTACGAGGAACTCGCCGCGGCCTTCGGGCCGGCCATCGACACCATCGGGCCCAACTTCGGCCTCGAGGCGCTCCTCGACACGATCGCCGGCTCACCCACCGTGGCGACCTTCCTCAGCGAACGCACCCCGCACGTCTGGCCGGTCGCCCACGACCTGCGGCTCGTCCCGCTCGTGGACCCGGTCCCGGTCTACCCGCACTCGCTGCTCTGGCGTACGGACAACCCGCACCCCGGCCTGGCCGCCCTGCGCGACTACCTGATGGCCACCCGGCCGCGACCGCCCCGGGGAGATACCTGGCGGCCGTCATGGGCGGCCACCGCGGCCCCCTCGCCTACCCGAGCCGCTTCTGCGTCAGCGTGAAGGACTTGGGCGGCCCGCCCGGCTGCGGCTTGCCCTCCTCGCGACCCACGACCCGGTAACCGGCTTCCTGGCAGTAGGCGTTGAGCTGGGTGTTCGTGGCCAGGCAGTCCAGGCGCACGGAGGTCCGCCCCGCCTCGGCCACGCGGTGTTCCGGCCGTCAGCGGCGCCCGCCCCGACCCCGGCGGGGCGGTGGTCCGGTCCACCATCAGCCGGTGCACGTACCCCGACGTCAAGGCTCAGGTCTCCGTCCGGTACATGAGGTCCACCTCGTGCGTGACGAACCCCAGCCGCTCGTACACCGACACCGCCGCCTTGTTGTCGGCGTCGACGTACAGCATCGCCGTCGGCAGCCCCTGCCCCGCAAGGTGCCGCAGCCCGATCGTGGTCAGGGACCTGCCGAGGCCGCCGCCCTGCGCACCGGGCCCGACCCCGAGGACGTACACCTCGCCCAGGCCCTCCTCGGCGTGCACCTTGGTCCAGTGGAAGCCCACGAGTTCGTCGCCGCGGAAGGCGAGGAAGAACCCCTCGGGGTCGAACCAGGGCTCGGCCTTGCGGTCGTCGAGGTCGCGCTGGGTGAGGGAGCCCTGCTCGGGGTGGTGGGCGAAGGCGGCGGCGTTCACCGCGAGCCAGGCCGCGTCGTCCTTGCCGGGGACGAAGGGGCGGACCGTGACGCCGTCGGGGAGCGCCGGCTCGGGCGCGTCGAAGCCGGTCAACGGCCGCCGCATCTGACGCAGTTCACGGAACAGCGTCAGACCCAGGACCTGCGCGAGGTGCCGGGCGGCGGCGTGCCCGCCGTGCGCCCACACCCGCAGCCGCTTTCCCGACGCGGCCAGCAGCGCGGACCCGAGCGCCCGTCCGTGCCCGTGCCCCCGGTGCCCGGGGTGCACGACCAGCTCGGCGGCCGGCGGCTCCACGTCGTCCGTGTCCTCCAACTGGGCATAACCGACAAGTTCCCCGCCGGTGGTGAGCAGCAGATGGGACACGCCCTCCCGCTCCCCGCCGCGCAACTGCAACCGGCCCTGTTCGGACACCGCCTGCTGCCCGTCGGTCCGGGCCGCCTCGTCGAGCAGCCCGAGCACGGCCTCGGTCTGCTCCGCGGAGAGCGCGGCAAGGGTCTCGATCGAGCGGGGGCGGCCGGGCCGTACGGTGTCGTCGCTGGTCATGCGTACGAGGGTACGGGGCGCCACCGGCAAATCAGCGGCAAAGAAGCAACCAGGATGTAACCATGAAACACCTGTCGCGCTACGCGCGTTGACTCTAGGCTGCGCCGGACGACATCACTGTCCCAGCAGACCCAACAGGGGGGCGTATGCCAGCCACTTCACCGGCGCATCCCGAGCGCCGCAGACGTCGTACGAACCGTTTCGCCGCTCTCGCCGCCGGTGTCGTCACCGTCGGCGCGCTGGCCGCCGCGGCGTTGCCGGGCTCGGCGACCGCCGGGGAGAAGCACCGCAAGGGCGGGCACTGGCCCGGCCGCTACCAGGACGTGCAGCTGCTGTCCTTCAACGACCTGCACGGTAACCTCGAGCCGCCGACGGGCTCGTCCGGCCGGGTCACCGAGCACCAGCACGACGGCACCACGAAGACCATCGACGCCGGTGGCGTCGAGTACCTCGCCACGCACCTGAGGCAGGCCCGCAAGGGCGAGAAGTACTCCATCACCGCCGCCGGCGGCGACATGGTCGGCGCCTCCCCGCTGATCTCCGGGCTGTTCCACGACGAGCCGACCATCGAGGCGCTGAACAAGCTCGACCTCGACGTCACCTCGGTCGGCAACCACGAGTTCGACGAGGGCGCCAAGGAGCTGGGACGGCTCCAGAACGGCGGCTGCCACCCGAAGGACGGCTGCTACACGGACAAGAAGTTCAAGGGCGCCGACTTCCCCTACCTGGCGGCCAACGTCCTCGACGAGAAGACGAAGAAGCCGATCCTCAAGCCCTACTGGGTGTGGAAGAAGAACGGCGTCAAGGTCGGCTTCATCGGCGTGACCCTGGAGGGCACTCCGGACATCGTCTCCGCCGAGGGCGTCAAGGGCCTCTCCTTCAAGGACGAGGTCGAGACGATCAACAAGTACGCCAGGGTGCTCCAGAGGCAGGGCGTGAAGTCGATCGTCGCGCTCATCCACGAGGGCGGCTTCCCGGCGTCGACGTCGTACAACTACGACTGCGACTCCCCGGGCGCGGGCGACGGCGTCTCCGGCCCGATCGTCGACATCGCCAAGAACGTCACACCGCAGGTGGACGCGCTGGTCACCGGCCACACCCACAGCGCGTACGTGTGCAGCATCGCCGACCCGGCCGGCAAGCCCCGCATGGTCACCTCGGCCGCGTCCTTCGGCCGTCTCTACACGGACACCACGCTGACGTACGACCGCAGGACCGGCGACATCGCCCGCACGGCGGTGAAGTCGGCGAACCGCGTGGTCACCCGGGACGTCCCCAAGGCGCCCGACATGACCGAGCTGATCAGCAAGTGGAACACGCTGGCCGCGCCCATCGGCAACCGCGCCATCGGCCACATCGCCGGCGACATCGGCAACACCGGCACCGAGTCCCCGCTCGGCGACCTCATCGCCGACGCCCAGCTCGCCCACGGCAAGCAGATCGACCCGGAGACCGACCTGGCGCTGATGAACCCGGGCGGTATCCGCGCACCGCTGACCTACGCGGCCAAGGCCGGTGAGGGCGACGGTGTCGTCACCTATGCCGAGGGCTTCACGGTCCAGCCGTTCGCGAACACCGTGAACCTGCAGGACTTCACGGGTGCCCAGCTCATCCAGGTGCTCAAGGAGCAGGTGACCGGCTCGAACGCCGCGTCGCCCAAGGTCCTCCAGGTGTCGTCCGGCCTCACCTACACGCTGGACCTCACCCAGTCCGGAGCCGACCGTGTGGTCACGGACTCGATCAAGCTGAACGGCGCGGCCATCGACCCGGCGGCCACCTACCGCGTCGCGACGAACAGCTTCCTCGCGGGCGGCGGCGACGGCTTCCCGACCCTCGGCCAGGGCGCGAACGACGTCGTCGGTGCCGACGACCTGACGGCGCTGGAGCAGTACCTGACGGCCAACTCCTCGGCCGCCGACCCGATCGCCCCGCCGAAGGCGGACCGCATCACGATCGTGAAGTAGATCGCATACCTGGGGTTCAGGTTGCGGGTGGGGGAGGTACGCATGGTCGGATGGCTCGATGCGTACCCCCCACCACCTAGATGCGCATCCCCGTCCGAACCCGTACGAGGAGCTCGCCGACCTCGATGACGGACCTCTGGAGGAGACCCCTCTGAAGGAGTTCCTCGCGGAGGAACACGACGCGGGCGCCGAGGACGCCTGGGCCCCGCCGGACCATCGCCGCGGCGGCAGGCGGCGTAGGAAGAATCGTTTCGCTGGCTTGCCGCTCGCGGTGAAGGCGGTCGTCGGCCTGGCCGTCCTCGCCTCGTTCGCCGCCCTCGGCGACCGCTGGGCCGTGCTCTACGCCGAGCACCGGGCCGCGGACACCCTCAAGAGCCGCCTCGACCTGGCCGCGGCGCCGGAGGTGGAGATCGGCGGCTTCCCCTTCCTCACCCAACTCGCCGACAAGCACCTGGACTCGGTGAAGGTGACCGTCCCGGACGTCGCCGCCGACCGGGTCTCCCTGGCGAAGGTGTCGGCCACCGCCCACGACGTACGACTGGACGCCGAAGGCCTCACCTCCGTGCGCGGGGCCCACGTCCCCCGCTTCGACGGGGACGTCCAGCTCACCTTCGCCGACCTCAACCGCGAACTCGGCGCATCCCAGGTGACGTTCACCGGCGAGGGCCGCGACCGGGTCCGGGCCGACGGCACCCTGCCGGTCGCCGGGCACAACCTGCGGCTGCGCGCCGAGGCCCGGATCCAGCGGCAGGGCGAGCGGGGCATCGCCACCGAGATCGGCCGCATGCGCCTGGACATCGGCGACCTGGCCACCTACCGCCCCGGCACCCGCGCCTCGGAGGGCCTGCACCTGACGCCCAAGGGCACCGCCGACCTCGCCCGGGAGACCCGCAAGGCCAAGGCGCTGCTGTCGGTCCCGGCCGTCGTGCGGCGGATGGGCGTGCCCGAGCCGACCGTGCGCGAGGCCCTGGCCGACGACGGCAAGCTCACCGAGCTGACCGGCTCCCCGCGCTTCGCCCGCCAGGCCGCCCGCCTCAACCTCATCGACCTGGCCCTGGAGAACCCCGACGTCATGCGCCGTCTGGGTCTCGACCCCAAGCTGCTCGACTCCCTGTCGGGCCTGACCCGCCCGGTGCTGGCCGGCCGGCTGTCACTGGCGTTCGAACTGCCCGAGCCGGAGCAGGGGGACGTGCGGCTGCGGGACGTACGGGTGGAGGAGGACGGCATCCGGGTGCGGGTGTCGGGATCGGGGCTCTCGGTCGGCGGCTGACGGCACCCGGGCGGCCGAGCGCGCGAAGGCCGTTCGCGCGACCGATGCCGTCGGCGAATTCGGCTGACGCTCGACAAGTGGTGCGAGAGTCTCAGCGACACGCCGTGCACGCGGCGTGTCGCTGAGACGGAACGGACACTTGGCTTCCGCCGCGCGGCATTCGCCAACAGCGTCCGCGGCCCGCCCGCCCGCCCGCCCGTCCGGCCCGGTCCTGGCCCTTCGAGCAGCCGGCCGTGCCCGAAAGTCTGTCCCCGCGGCCGGTGTCCGGACCCGGGGGCGCCCGGACAATGGCGGCGTACCGGACCGAGATGAGGATGATGCGGATGCGTAGGCACGGCCGGTCCCACGAAGCCGAGACGGACGCGCGGGACGGACACGCCCACCGGCCCCCGCTCCGGCCGCACGAGGCCGACCCGCAGGCGGCCCGGCTCGCAGCCGCGGGGCGGATGACACCGGACGCGGCCCTGTCCCTCCAGGGCACCGCCGGAAACGCCGCCTTCGTGGCCGTGCAGCGCATGCCCCAGGGCGACAACGGCGAGGGTCCGGCCGAGGAGAAGCCCATGGACGGGCTGAGCCGGTTGCGGCGGGCCCACGCCCGGGCGGAGAAGCGCGGTCAGGCAGCGGTCACCTACGGACCCGGCCAGAGCCCCTTCGGCCCGTACACGGTGAACAAGGGCCGAGGGGCCGGCCCGTACATCACGTCGAACAAGAAGGACCAGTACCCGGGGAGCGAGAACCTCGGGACCACGTACCAGGAGCTGGTCCAGGCGCTGGACGCCGAGCACGAGCCCATGGTCGCGGCCGCCGCGCGCGGTGAAGCGCTGGACGAGGAACTCCTCGCCGGGATGAGCGTCACGCAGAAGCGGGCCGCCGCCATGCTCTACGGGATCATGAAGGAGTCCGAGGAGCGCAGGTTCCCCGGAGCCGGCAAGGCCATGCGCGGTGCCCTGACGAAGCAGGGCGACGCCTACCACGAGGCGGAGGAGTTCGACGAGGACTTCCCGATGGCCAAGGAGAAGGGCGCGCAGTACTACCGGGAGGTGCTGGCAGGGAAGAAGCAGCTCTCGGACAAGGCCCGCAAGAACCTGGAGGACATGTCGTCGTCGTCCTCGGACGGGGAGAAGTCCTCCTGAGGGCCCGGGCCCGGGCCGGGCCTGGTAGCAGCGCCCCGGGGATCGCCGTGGTGGCCCTTCCGGGTCCGGCGCCGCTCGTCAGCCGGACCCGGAAGGGAGTCGTTCAGGACGCCGAAGGCGTCCAGCCCGCGAGCCAGTCCGCGACCTCCTGGTTCGCGGCCTGCGCGTCGCTCAGGTGGGGCCGGTTGCTGCTCGCCGGGCCCGCACCGGCGCCGTAGTTGCCGTACTCGGCGAACCGGTCGTCCTTCCACGAGAAGCCGCTCATGTCGGTCCACGGTGTGGACTTGATCGCGGCGCTGAGGTTGGTGTTGCGGACCGTGGTCTGCGGGTCGAGCGAGGCGTCACCGCCCGCGTGCCAGGGCCGGCCGAGGTAGAAACTGCCGTTCGAGACATCGCCGTTCACCGTGGAGTTGGCGATCAGGATGCCCTTGCGGTTCGCGGCGGTGCTGGGGGCGGTGATGTAGCCGGCCGATGTTCCGTTCCAGCGCTTCTTCAGCGTGATGACGGACCTGTCGACGACGGCCGTGGCCCGGCCGAAGATGAAGTCGACGTTGCCGATGACGTAGGAGTTGCGGACGTAGACCCGGCCCAGCCGGTCCTTCGACGCGGTGTCGAGCAGCAGCGTGTCCTGGTCGCCACTGACGATGACCCCGTCCAGGAACACCCTGTCGGCGGCGGTCCGCAGGGCGACGGCCTGGTGGCCGTTCAGGCTCTGGTTCCTCGCCTCGTTGAAGTCGTTGGAGATGGTCAGGTTCCGGGCCTGGAAGTCGTCGGCCTGGACGGCGACGGTGGCGCTGCCGGAGGTGCCGTACGTGCCGCCGCCGGGCTTCGGCGTACCGGAGGCGTTGTTGTAGACGATCGTCGTGTCCTTGCGGCTGCCGCCGGTGCCCTCGATGGTGACGTGCGGCTTGTTGGACGGCACCTTCACCAGCTCCCGGTACGTGCCCGGCTTGACCGCGATCACGACCCGCGAGGGGTTGTTCGCCGGTACGGCGTCCACGGCGGCCTGCACGGTGCGGTACTGGCCGCTGCCGTCCTGGGCGACGGTGAGGGTGGTGGCGGCCGCGGCCTTGATGGAGGCCGTCGTGCTCTTGGCGGAGGCGGTCGTCCCGATGGAGGCGCGGGGCCCGGCACCGGCCTTGAGGACCGACGGGAGGTCGGCGGCCTTGTCGAGGGTGTACGGGTAGTAGGCCTTCGGGTCGAAGGCGGTCCCGCCGCTCTCGTTGCGTCCGCTGGTGCCGGAGAAGGAGTTCCCGCGCTGGACGACGGCGGCGCCGCTGTCCTTGATGACCGGGTTCCTGATGCCCTTGAAGAGGGAGTTCTCCAGGACCATCTTCGTCCTGCCGCGTGAGTAGTTCCCGTACGAGGACTTGATGTCCGTGCCCGGGGCGTCCTCCAGGAAGTTGTTGTAGAGGTGCGCGTGGGCGGCGTTGTCGGTGGACGGGTTGCGCTGCTCGGTCTCGCGGATCCAGTTGTGGTGGATCGTGATGTCGGTCTTGACGTTCTCGGTCCAGCCGATGCCGAAGGTCTTGTTGTTGTCGCTCAGCTTGTTCCACGAGACGGTGACGTTCGTGCTGTCCTTGCGGACGTCGATGAGCCCGTCGGCCATGTGGCGCAGGTCGTTGTGGTCGATCCACACGTGATGGGCGCCGTCCATCTGGATCGCGTCGAAGTCGTGGTCCTTGTCGTTCCAGATGCCCTGGTACGCGTCCCGGATGGTCAGGTTCCGGATGATCACGTTGTGCACGCCCTGGCCGAGGAAGAACCCGCCGCCGACGATGTGCCCGGAGGTCCCCTGACCCACGATGGTCTTGTCGGACCGGACCTTGATCTCCTTGCCGACCGGGTTCATGGTGATGGCCCCGGCGACGACGATGACGTACGGCTCGGCGGCGGTGGCGTACTTCTCCAGCTCGGCCTGTGTCTTCACCGTGACGGTCTTGCCGTCCCGGCCGCCGTA
Source organism: Streptomyces sp. NPDC057424 (assembly GCF_042803315.1). Classification (NCBI taxonomy): domain Bacteria; kingdom Bacillati; phylum Actinomycetota; class Actinomycetes; order Kitasatosporales; family Streptomycetaceae; genus Streptomyces; species Streptomyces sp. NPDC057424. The sequence continues at coordinate 373,618 of NZ_JBHVCP010000001.1, read as the reverse complement.
CGTTCCGTTCTGTCCGAGCGAGTTGACGGAGGCGAACCCGTCGGCGGTGGCGGAGGCCCAGGCGGGGATGGCGGCGGAGGCCTCCTGGGCGGTGGAGCCCAGGACTCCGAGATCGGTGCCGTAGGCGAGGGTGCCGGCGGCGGTCAGGGCCAGGGGGACGCCCAACGCCAGGGCGGTGCGGCTTCTGCGGTGCCGGGGACGGGACGTGCTGCGCGGCTCACTCATACGGCGATCCGTTCCGTGTGGGGGAATGACCGCCGATCAGTCGCCGCCCCACACGGAAAGGTTGCCGGGATATCCGCCTTACTTGATGCAGGACTTGGGGTCGAGTTTCTCCTCGATCTTGTCCTCACGGCCGTCGGGCCGGCCGCTGGGCAGGAGCTTGTCGGAGATGCCGTCGATGTAATACCCGTAGGAGTAGATGGTCTGATAGCCCCGGCCACGCCAGCTGTGCACGGTCCGGTCCCCGTCGCCCTTGTTCCACTGGTAGTCCTCGACGTGGAAGACGGGGTTGACGCGCACGACACGCTGATACGGCGTCCAGGTCACGGCGACCTGGCGGCAGGGCGGGATGGTCTTCTCGCTGCGGGTCTCGAACCGGGACTCCTTCTCCCAGCCCCACTCGTACCCGGCGCTGCCGCCCACGGTGCCGCTGAAGATGCTCTTGGCGAGGGAGAGGCTGATGGTGCCGCCGACGCTCTTCTTCGCGAACGTCTTGGTGCTGTAGCTGCTGACGAAGGTCTCCTTGTCGGCGGCGGAGCCCTTGTTGCCGATCCAGCGTGACGTGCGGACGGTGTCACCCTTGATGGACCAGGTCGAGGCCTCGGCGTACCCGCACCAGCCGCGGAACAGCTCCCACGGCCCGGCGGGCTTCCACAGCCCGAAGACGTCCCGCAGGTACTCGTCCTGGGTCTTGAACTCGCCGGTGTCGACGTTCAGGGCGCCGTACACACCCGTCAGGCTCGTCTCCTGACTGCAGAGCCGTTCGATCATCCGGTCGGTGTCCCCGGGATCCACACCCCGGATGTTGGTCGCCCCGGCGGGCCCGGCGGCAGCGGTCCCCGCGCCGGTCAGCAGACCGGTCACGGCGAGCGCGGCGGAAGCGGCAACTATGCCTGTTTTTCTGAGAGTTGACTTGCGAATGAGACGCATGGGGGTTGGCTCACTCCTGCTAGCGGTTCTGTGACGGCAGTGAAGATGCCAGAGCGGGGGACAGGGGTTTGCGCTACTGATGGGTATGACAGGACATCGACAGCTGGTGGCGGGTCAAGTCCTGCTTTGTCCGGCGTCCCCATCCCTACGGCTGACCGCGACCCGCAGCACGTCGCCCAGGGACTCCACGGCCCTTGTCAGCGCGAAGCGCGTGGCGCGTTCACCGGCCTTGGAGTCCCCGAGTACGGCTCGGGCTCCCGCGAGCACCTGCTCGGCGGAGGCGAGTTGAGCGGCCTCGACGTCGTCGGCGAGCCGCGAGAGCGGGCTGTCGGGGTTGTCGGTGCTGAGGTAGCAGGGCTTGCCGTCGGTGCCGGCCCAGGGGAGCAGCCTCATGCGTAGACCTCCAGGGCGTGCAGGTACGGCCGGACGAGGGGGTGTCCATGGCGAGGGGCTCTGTGGGGCGAGGGCGGGGGAGTCGCGCGGGCGGGGGCAGCGGCCGCGGCGGGGGAGGCGCGGTGGCCCGATGTCGGCCCCGGGCGGGCAGCAGGAGCCGTACGAGGGCGAGCAGGAGGGACTCGCAGAGTTCGGCGATACGCAGGCGCACGGAAGTCTCCCTTCTCAGGGCAGGGGGGAGGTAGGGGGTGACGAGCGGTGATCACCGTTCGTGCCCCCGTCGTCACTGTCTGGTCGTACTCTGCGGAAGAGGCCAGGTGTTGCCTGGACGCTCAGGCAACAGGGAGGGGTGACGTGGGGGAAATGGTTGACGGGGGCCGGGCGGTCCTGGGTCGGACGCTGAGGTTTCTGCGAGAGCAGGCGGGCAAGTCGCTCGGGCAGTTGGCCGAGGACACCGGGTACGACAAGAGCTACTTGAGCCGCCTGGAGTCCGGCGAGCGGCTGTCCAAGCTGGCGGTCATGGAGGACCTGGACAGCTATTACGGGTGCGGTGACCTGCTGGTTCGTGAGTGGCGGGACGCGCGCGGGGAGGTCATCAAGGACAAGTACAAGGCCTTCATGGGCCTTGAGGCGACGGCGCAGATCATGTGGATGTTCCAGCTGCGCGTGCCAGGTCTCCTGCAGACCGAGGACTACGCCCGAGCGGTGTTGTCAGGGTTGTCCGGCGCGCAGACAACGGCAGGCAACGGTGAGGAGGTCGAGGAACAGGTGGTTGCGCGTATGGGGCGGCAGGAGTTGCTCCATCGCCAGCCTGCGCCGAGCGTGCGGGTGATTCTGGACGAGGGTGCGGTACGACGGCCGGTTCCCGACCCGAAGGTCTGGGCCGACCAGTTGTCACACCTGGTGGACGCTGCGGAGCGGCCGAATGTCGCAATTCAGGTGCTGCCTTACACGGCCGGTGTGCACGACCTTATGAACAGCGACCTCATCCTGTTGCGGCAGCGCGTCGGGGATCCTGTCGCCTACGTGGAGGGCAACGGGATCGGTCAGTTGATCGACGATCCGGACAGGGTCCTGTCCTACCGCTTGTCCTGCGATCTCGTCAGGGATGCGGCACTGAGCCCGGCGGAGTCGACGGCGTTCATCAAGCGCCTTCTGGAGGAGTGCAGACCATGAACAGAACCCCTGACCTCACCACCGCGGCGTGGCGCAAGTCCTCCTACAGCGACGGGGGCGCCTCCAACTGCCTCGAAGTCGCCGACAACCACCCCGACGCAGTCCCGGTCCGCGACAGCAAGCGGCCCGACGGTCCGATACTCGTGTTCGGCGCGAGCTCCTGGACATCGTTCCTGGCCGGCGTCAGGACTGAGGGGTCGGCCTGCACCCACGGGTGAAAACCGGAGTAAGCCGACCCGGAGGGGTTGTGGTGCGACTATGGTGGCACTATGGCAGAGAATACGACGATCCAGGTGTCCCGGCAGGCACGCGACCATCTCGCTCAGGTCGCCAAAGAACGTGGGGTAACCCTGGGCCAGCTCGTCGAGCAGCTCGCCCTGGAACAGCCCACAGCCGAGCAGGTCGCCGAGCGGGTCGCCGCGGATCGCCGCGTCGTGCGGGAGACGATCGGCGTGGACATCAGCGATGTCGAGTTCGACGAGGCGCCTGACATCCTCGGCAACATCTACCGCATCGCCGCGGAGAAGGTCCGTGCGGCACGGGGTGCCGCCGCGTGATCATTCTGGACACCGGCGCCACCCTGGCTCTCGCGCAGGGGCACAAGACGCTGAACCTCCTCGCCGGGAACATGGCACGCACCCCCGGCGACCTCCTTCGGATCCCCGCCCTGTGCCTCATGCAGGCGGAGTCGCAGGACGACGGAGCTGCACAGCGCGTACTCGACTTCTCGTCGGTCGTGGTCGACAGCCTCAACACGGCCGCCTCCGTCGCGGTCGGCACCATGATCCGGGACGGCTACGGCGGCCCGGACAACTGTCACGCTCTGTACTGCGCACTGCCGCGCGCTGAATTCACAGGGATGTCGATTCTGCTCACGGACCGCGAACGGCAGTACCCACCCGGCGCGGTCACTGTCGACATCGACTCACCAGGCATGCTCGGCTTCCACTGAGCCCGCTCGGGGCCGCCCTCTCCATCAGGCCGGGGGCAGATCCTCCGGCGGAGGCACAGCCGCCCCCGGCAGGCGTACCGTCGCCACCGTGCCGCCGCCTTCCGCCCGGGCCAGGGACACCACGCCGCCCGCCTGCTGAACCGTGCGCGCCACGATCGACAGGCCCAGGCCCGAGCCCGGTAGGGCCCGTGCGCTCGGGGAGCGCCAGAAGCGGTCGAAGACGTGGGGGAGTTCGTCGGCGGGGAGGCCCGGGCCGTGGTCGCGGACTGTGAGGACGCCCTCGTTCAGGCGGACCTCGATCGTGCCGCCCTCCGGGCTGAACTTCACCGCGTTGTCCAGGATGTTGACCACCGCCCGTTCCAGGGCGGAGGGTTCCGCTCGGACGAACCAGGGCTGCACGTCCGCCGTGATCGTGAGCTCCGGGCCCCGCAGCCGGGCCCGCCGCAGCGCCGACTCGACCGTGTCGTGCCAGGCGACGATCTGGGTCCGGCCCGAGTGCTGGCCGGTGTCGGGGCGGGAGAGTTCCTGGAGGTCGCCGATGAGGGCGGCCAACTCCGTCATCTGCGCCTTCACCGAGGCGAGGAGTGCCTTGCGGTCGGCCTCGGGGATGGGGCGGCCCGTCTCCTCACTGCGGGTGAGGAGCTCGATGTTGGTGCGGAGGGAGGTGAGCGGGGTGCGGAGTTCGTGCCCGGCGTCCGCGATCAGTTGCTGTTGCAGGTCCCTGGAGCTGGCCAGGGCCGAGGTCATGGCGTTGAAGGAACGGGACAGGCGGGCGATCTCGTCCTCGCTGTCGTCCTCCACGGGGATGCGGATGTTCAAGTCCTCCGTGCGGGCCACGTGCTCGACGGCGCCCGTCAGCTTGTCGACGGGGCGCAGCCCGGCCCGGGCGACCGCCAGGCCGGCGGCTCCGGCGCCGAGCACTCCCACGCCGGAGACCAGGAGGAGGATCAGTGCCAGTTCGTTGAGCGTGGACTGCGTTCCCTTGAGCGGCAGGGCGATGACGAGGGAGTAGTCGGCGGCGACGCCCAGGGGCAGGCGTCCGTCCTTGATGACGACCGCCGTCGTCAGGACACGCAGCTTGTTGCCCTGGTCGTCCGTGCCGTCGCGGATGCGGCCCTGGTTCGGGTCGGGGTCTCTGGCCACGGCCTTGTCGTCGCCGGTGACGTGCACCTGGGTCGTGGAGGTCGGGAAGAGACACGGCTTGCCGTCGACGTGGACCAGCTGCCCGTAGGTCTTGGGCCGTGACCCCATGCCCAGCGAGTCGGAAGGCGTCTGACGGCAATCGTCGGTGAGCGCCTGGAACTCGTCCGAACGCAGCGGCGCGACCGACGACTTCAGGTTGTTGTCGATCTCGGTGTACAACTTCCCCTGGACGATGAACCAGCAGGTGACGGACACCGCCGCCACCGCGAACGCCACCGCCGCCGCCACCAGCAGCGCCAGGCGCGAGCGGATCGGCAGGGAGCGGAACCGCCGTACGGCCCGGTGCGTGCGGGACGTCACTCCGCGCCGCCCTGCCGCAGCACGTAACCGACACCCCGGACCGTGTGCACCAGCCGCGGCTCCCCGCCCGCCTCGGTCTTGCGCCGCAGGTACATCACGTACACGTCGAGGGAGTTCGACGACGGCTCGAAGTCGAAGCCCCACACGGCCTTGAGGATCTGCTCCCGCGTGAGGACCTGGCGCGGGTGTGCCATGAACATCTCCAGGAGCGTGAACTCCGTACGGGTCAGCTCCACCTGGCGCCCACCCCGTGCGACCTCGCGCGTGGACAGGTCCATGCGCAGGTCGGCGAAGGTGAGCGCGTCATCGTCGGCCGGGTCGGCCGCGCCCACGGCCGCCGCGTAGGAACTGCGGCGCAGCAACGCGCGGATGCGGGCGAAGAGTTCGTCGAGTTCGAAGGGCTTGACCAGGTAGTCGTCGGCGCCCGCGTCGAGGCCCGTGACGCGGTCGCCGACGGTGTCGCGGGCCGTGAGCATCAGGATCGGCGTGGTGTCGCCGGTGGCGCGGATGCGGCGCGCCGCCGTCAGACCGTCCATGCGCGGCATCTGGATGTCGAGGACGACCAGGTCGGGGCGGTAGGCCGCAGCCTTCTCCAGGGCGTCCGTGCCGTCGACCGCGACCTCGGTGCCGTAGCCCTCGAACGCGAGGCTGCGCTGGAGTGCTTCGCGCACGGCCGGCTCGTCGTCGACGATCAGGATGCGCTGGGGGTCACGGTCGCCGTCTGCGGGGCTCATGGGTCGGGGGTCCTCGGGGTGAAGGGGGACGGGGGTGCTGCTCGGACGGTCTCAGCGTCGCACGTCGGGGGGCGGTGACGGGAGGAGCGTCAGCCCGGTGGCGTGCGGGGGGAGGAGGTGCGTCAGCGCCGCGCCGCCCGGCGCCGGGCCGTGGCGGTCCGGTGCGCCCGACGGCTCGCCGTGGCCGCCGCCGGTGCCACCTCCGCCGCCCGGCCCGTCGGTGTGTGCAGGGCGGACGCCACCGTCAGGGCCAGCCCGACCGCCGACGGGTCCCCACCCGGCTCCGTGTGCACAACCTGCTTGATCATCGCGGTACTCCTTGCTGTCAGGTGCTCGGACTCAGTCGGTCGATCCCGCCCGCAGCTTCGCGAGGTCGGCCTTGACGGTGTTGATGGGGATGGCGAAGCCCAGGCCGACACTGCCCGCGTCGGAGGACGAGGAGGCCTGGCTGGTCGGCGAGTACATCGCGGAGTTGATCCCGATGATGTTGCCGTTCATGTCGATCAGCGCGCCGCCGGAGTTGCCCGGGTTGAGGGACGCGTCGGTCTGGAGCGCCTTGTACGTCGTCGTGTCGGACCCGGTGTCGCCGTTGAACTCTCGTCCGCCGAACTCGAACGGCCACTGGTCGCCCTGCCCCTGGCCCTGCCCCCACTGCCGGCCCTGGCCCTGGTCCTCCTGGGTCGGGACGGTGACGTCACGGTCGAGGGCAGAGATGATGCCGCTGGTGACGGTGCCGGACAGCCCCTCGGGGGAGCCGATCGCCACGACCTGGTCGCCGACCTGGAGCCCCGCCGAGTCGCCGAGCGTGGCCGCCTTCAGGCCGGAGGCGTTCTCCAGCTTGATCAGCGCGAGGTCCTTCTTGCTGTCGGTGCCGACGACCTTCGCGGAGTAGGACGTGCCGTCGCTGGTCGTCACCTTGATCTGCGAGGCGCCGGAGACGACGTGGTTGTTGGTGACGATCTCGCCGTCGCTCGTGATGATCACGCCGGAGCCGGTGGAGGACCCGGCGTTGGAGTCGGCGCTGATCTCGACGATGCTCGGGCTCACCGCCTTCGCGACCCCGGACACCGTGCCCTTCTGGCTGGAGGGGACCACGTTGGTGCTGGTGGAGCTGGAGGCGACGGTGTCGTTGCCGGTCAGTTCCTGGATGCCGTAGGCGGTGCCGCCGCCTATCGCCGCCGCGACGATCGCCACGGCGGCGAGCAGGGCGACGGGGCCACGGCGGCGCTTCTTCGGATGCGGGGCGTGCGCCGGGGCGTGCGCCGGCGGGGGCGGCCACTCGGGGTTCACCGGGGCCTGCTGACCCTCGTAGGGGTTCTGGTACTCGCCACTGCGGTGGAAGCTCTCGGTCATGGAACCGAGCTTGTCGCCCGACCATGAGAGCTTCCTGAGTGCTCCCTGAGAAGCCCGGCAGAACCTCGTATGCCCGATATAAAGGCGCGTCCAGGCCCTACGCGCAGCCGCAGGACTGCCGGGCCACCAGCCGCGACGGGAACACCTTCAGCCGCTCCCGCCGGGCCCCCGCGACCCGCAGCCCGTCGTCGAGGACGAGGTCGACGGCTGCCCGGGCCATCGCCGGACGGTCGGAGGCGACCGTCGTCAGGGGCGGGTCCGCGAGCGCCGCCTCCTTGATGTCGTCGAAGCCGGCCACCGCAAGCTCGCCGGGGACGTCGATCCGCAGCTCGCGCGCCGCGCGCAGCAGGCCGATCGCCTGGTCGTCGGTCGAGCAGAAGATCGCCGGTGGGCGGTCGGGCCCGGAGAGGATCTTCAGGGCGGCCTGGTAGGCGTCGTAGCGGTTGTAGAGGGCCTCGAAGAGGCGGCCCTCCGTGGAGATCCCGGCCTCGTCCATCGCGCGGCGCCAGCCCTCGACGTGGTCGGAGACCGGGTCGCCGACCGCCGGCGTCTCGGCTATGCCGCCCATACAGGCGACGTACTCGTAGCCGTGCTCCAGCAGGTGCCGTACGGCGAGCTCGGCGCCGCCCAGGTCGTCGGTCACCACGGCGACGTCGTCGATGGCCTCGGGGCGTTCGTGCAGCAGCACGACGCGGGCGTCCCAGGCCTCGATCTCGGCGGCGGCCAGGTCGTTGAGCGCGTGGCTGACGAGGATCAGCCCTGAGACCCGCATGCCCAGGAAGGCGCGCAGGTAGTGGACCTCGCGTTCGCCCACGTAGTCGGTGTTGCCGACGAGGACCATCTTCCCGCGCTCGGAGGCGGCCTGCTCGACCGCGTGCGCCATCTCCCCGAAGAAGGGCTGGCGGGCGTCCGGGATGATCAGGCCTATGAGGTCGGTGCGCCGGGACGCCATCGCCTGAGCGACCCGGTCGGGCCGGTACCCCAGTTCCTTGATCGCGGCGAGGACACGCTCGCGCGTGGCCGGGGCGACCGGCCGGGGTCCGTTGTTGATGACATAGCTGACCACGGCAGTGGAAGTCCCTGCCAGCCGCGCCACATCATCCCGAGTCACCTTGGCCACGCGCGGAGTCTACGCGGATATACCCGCTCCGGGCAGGGCGTAAAAGGAGGTTCCGTACGATATCCCGACCGCCGTCCGGGGCACCCTGTGCGGGAGCGATGCCCAGGTCGGCGCCGCGATAAGCCTCTTTACGCCTTCGCGCGGGCCTCGGCCGCATCCAGGGCGGGCGACTTGTCCGCAGTGTCCGGCTTTGCCTTGGCTGCCTTGGCCTTCGCCTCCTCGGCGGCGCGCTCCACCTTCTCCGGCGTAACGAATCGATAACCGACGTTCCGGACGGTGCCGATCAGCGACTCGTGCTCGGGGCCGAGCTTGGCGCGCAGCCGCCGTACGTGCACGTCGACCGTGCGCGTACCGCCGAAGTAGTCGTAGCCCCAGACCTCCTGGAGCAGCTGGGCGCGGGTGAAGACGCGGCCGGGGTGCTGCGCGAGGTACTTCAGGAGCTCGAACTCCTTGAAGGTCAGGTCCAGGACGCGGCCCTTGAGCTTGGCGGAGTACGTCGCCTCGTCGACCGACAGGTCGCCGTTGCGGATCTCCATGGGGGAGTCGTCGCTGACGATCTGCTGCCGGCCCATGGCCAGCCGCAGCCGCGCCTCGACCTCCGCGGGGCCGGCGGTGTCGAGCAGGACGTCGTCGATGCCCCAGTCCGCGGTGACGGCGGCGAGGCCGCCCTCGGTGACGACGAGGACGAGCGGGCAGCCCGGCCCGGTGGAGCGCAGCAGCTGACACAGGCTGCGGACCTGCGGCAGATCGCGTCGGCCGTCGACGAGGATGACGTCGGCGCCGGGGGTGTCGACGAGGGCCGGGCCCTCGGCGGGGGCCACACGCACGTTGTGCAGGAGCAGGCCGAGGGCGGGAAGCACCTCCGTCGACGGCTGGAGGGCGTTGGTCAGGAGCAGCAGAGAACTCATACGTCTGGTTCCTCCTCGGTCCCTGCGAGGACGTTTGTTGGCACAGCACCGCTCTGCGATCCCGAAGGCCCCGTACACCTGCGGTTTCCCGCTTCGTATACAACGCTTCCGAAAGCACAAAAGGACCCGGGGGCTACGCTGCCCGAGTCCTCTGCCCAGCAGAATAGCCCACATGAGCTCTGGTTCGGCAGGTCATGTGGCGCGTTCCACCGATCGTCCACACTCCGAGACGGCTGTGGGAACGCCTGTTCGGCAGCCGTCGAGGACGTTTCTGCGCACCTCCGACGGTGTGACGATCGACGCCGTATACGACCCGGGCACTGCCGTATACGACGCCTCCGGGACGCCTTCCGGTCACCCCGTCTTCGTCGTCGCCCACGGCTTCACCGGGGCCGTCGACCGGCCGCACGTACGACGGGTGGCGCAGGCCTTCGCCCGTCACGGGGCGGTCGTCACGTTCTCCTTCCGGGGACACGGGGCGTCCGGCGGGCGGTCCACGGTCGGGGACCGGGAGGTGCTCGACCTGGCGGCGGCCGTGCGGTGGGCGCGGGAGCTGGGGCACGCGCGCGTCGGGACGGTCGGGTTCTCGATGGGCGGCTCGGTGGTGCTGCGGCACGCGGCGCTGCACCCCCGTGAGACCGACGCGGTGGTGTCGGTCAGCGCCCCGGCCCGCTGGTACTACCGGGGAACCGCCCCCATGCGGCGGCTGCACTGGCTGGTGACGCGCCCCGAGGGGCGGATGGTCGGCCGGTACGGGTTCGGTACCCGCATCCACCACCGGGACTGGAACCCCGTCCCGCTCTCTCCCGTGGAGGCGGTGCCGAGGATCGCCCCCACCCCGCTGCTGATCGTGCACGGTGAGGCCGACGGCTACTTCCCCGTCGACCACCCGCGGATGCTGGCCGCTGCCGCCGGTGACCAGGGCGAACTGTGGCTGGAGTCCGGGATGGGGCACGCCGAGCACGCCGCGGGCGACGAGCTGCTGGAGCGGATCGGGGCGTGGGTCGCCGGCCGGGCGGGCTAGCCTGACGGGGTTCACCGCCGGGTGAGCCCGTGTGAGTCTGATGTGAGTCCGCTGCGACTGTGCGATTGAGGAAGCAGATGCCAAAGGTCACGGTGCGCTACTGGGCCGCCGCCAAGGCCGCGGCCGGGGTGGCCGAGGAGCCGTACGAGGCGGCCACGCTCGCCGAGGCGCTCGACGGGGTGCGCGAGCGCCACCCCGGCGAACTCGAGCGTGTCCTGCGGCGCTGCTCGTTCCTCGTCGACGGCGACCCCGTGGGCACCCGCGGACACGAGACGGTACGGCTGGCCGACGGCGGCACGGTCGAGGTGCTCCCGCCGTTCGCAGGAGGATGAGCGATGACCAACCAGCCGAACGACGGCTACGGCCCCTACGACCCGTACCGGTCCTACGGGCAGCAGCCGCAGCAGCAGCAGCCTCAGGCGCCGCAGGCGTGGCCCGGGCAGGGGTACCAGGGGTACGACGACCCGCACGCCGCTCAGCAGTACACGCAGCAGTGGCAGGGCCAGACCTGGGAGACGCAGACGCACCAGCCGGTGTCCGCGCCGGTCGCGGCGGAGGAGACGGCGTACCTGCCGCCCCAGACCCCGCAGACCCCCCAGGGGCACGTGGCTCCGGCTGACGCCGGCGCCGCCGCGTCCGGTTACGGTCCGGCCACCGTCGGCGGGAACACGCGCGTCACGGACGCGCAGCGGGCCCGGGCGGAGGGGCGGTCCCCGATCATCGAGCCCGGGATGCAGCCGGCCGCGCTGACGGCGCTGCTGGGCCTGCTGCTGGCCGGTGCGGCGGCGGTCGGGACGTACGCGCTGCTCGTGCCGCTGGTCGTCCTCCAGGCCGTCACCGCGGCGGGCTGGTTCCGGCTGAACGGGATGTGGCCGGCCCGGCAGGGCATCGCGCTGGGCTTCGCGGGCGCGCTGGCCGCGGACGCGGCGCTGCTGGCCTCGGGCCGCTCCCCCTCGGCGATCCTCGGCACGATCGGGGTGTGGGTGCTGCTCGCGCTGGTCCTGCAGCTGCGGTCGCACGCCGACCCCGACGAGCGGATGTACGGCCTGATGGCGACGGTCGCGGCCTCGGCGCTGGCGATCGTGGCAGGCGGGTACCTCGCGGCCGCCGCGGACGCGGTGACGGTGGGCGCGGTGGCCGTGGCGGTGGCCGTCCTGGCCCGCGCGCTGCCGCTGCCGACCCCGGCTTCGGTGGTGGTGTCCCTCCTCGCCGCGGCGGGCGCGGGCATCGCGGCCGGATCGGTCACGGGCCTCGGCACCTCCGGTGCGCTCCTCGGTGCGGGCGCCGCGGCCTGCGCCCTGATCGGCCACCGGGTCGCGAGCTACGACTACCCGTCCCGCTTCGTCCACTTCACGGCGGGCGTGGCCCTGCCGCTGGCCGCGGCGGCCCCGGCGGTGTACGTCCTGGGCAGGGCGCTGGCGTAGGTCCGGCGGTGCCAGGGCGCCGGGCACCGGCCCTGTCACAAGTGATCAACAATCCTCCGGCCCCCCTTCCCCGCAGGGTTACTCTCACGCAAGGGACGGCCACCCGGTCGTCAGGAACCGCCGTCTAACCGACTGGGTGGGGGACACACCGCATGCGCGCACTGCGAATACTGCTGATCTTCGTCGTGATCCTGGGCGGGCTCTTCGTGATCGCCGACCGCGTCGCGGTCAACTTCGCCGAGGACGAGGCCGCCGACCGGCTGAGGACGACGGAGAACCTGTCGGCGACCCCCGACGTGTCGATCAAGGGTTTCCCGTTCCTCACCCAGGTCGTCGGCGGATCCCTGGACGACATCGAGGTCGGCATCAAGGACTACGAGGCCGCCGCGGGCGACGGCGACCGGACGATCCGTATCGACGACCTCCAGGCCGACATGAAGGGCGTCGAGTTCTCCGGCGACTACAGCTCCGCCACCGCCTCCAGCGCCACCGGCACCGCGACCATCGCCTACGACGAGCTGCTGAAGACGGCGAAGTCCGAGCCCACCCAGGTCGCCCCGGGCGTCACCGCCAATGTCATCGGCCTCTCCGACGGCGGCAACGGCAAGATCAAGGTCACCGTCGAGGCCACGGTCCTCGGCACCAAGCTCCCGGAGCCGGTCTCCGTGCTCAGCTCGGTGAAGGTCGACAACGGCACCGTCCGCGTGCAGGCCGACGGCCTGCCCACGTTCGGCGGTGTCGACATCGCCGAGAGCCGCGTCCGGGCGATCACCGACTTCCAGCAGAAGATCGACGGCCTGCCCGGCGGCATCGAGCTGGACACGGTCCGGGCCGCCCCGAACGGCGTCGAGATCACCGTGAAGGGTTCCGGCGTCCGGCTGGCCGGGTAGGCGGACGCACGGCTGATCCGACCTGCGCTGTCCGGTGGGCGAGACGGTGATGTCCGTAGCGCAGATGTGACGGGGGATACGGTCGGCCGGACGCCCCGCGGCGAGCGCCTTCGCGGCCCAGTGATCCCATATGGCGGATTGTCTCGTCTCAATATGCGACACACCGGTGACATGCCCGCCCGACCGTCCCTACGATCGACGCTATGAAGCGACAGGCGGACCTCACGAAGCGGCGGGCAGTAGACCTGTGCCGCGTCGCCGCCATGCTCTGTCGCACCTTCTGAGCGATCGCGTCGGCAGTCGCGCCGACGCGCGCATCCCCGCCGCCCTGCATCAAGGGCACCCGTGCGCCGCCCTCGTCATGGGCGCGCCCTGCAGACCTCGCACGCCCCGCCGTAACTGCCCCGGAGGAGAAAGAGCATGAGCCGCAACGACGTCCTGGTCGACGCCGACTGGCTCCAGGAGCACCTGGACGACCCGACCATCGCCATCGTCGAGGTGGACGAGGACACGTCCGCCTACGAGAAGAACCACATCAAGAACGCCATCCGGATCGACTGGACCCAGGACCTGCAGGACCCGGTCCGCCGTGACTTCGTCGACCAGGAGGGCTTCGAGAAGCTCCTGTCGGACAAGGGCATCGGCAACGACCACACGGTGGTCCTGTACGGCGGCAACAACAACTGGTTCGCCTCGTACGCCTACTGGTACTTCAAGCTGTACGGCCACGAGAGCGTCAAGCTCCTCGACGGCGGCCGCAAGAAGTGGGAGCTCGACGCCCGCGAGCTGGTCGCCGGCGACGAGGTGCCCGAGCGCCCGAAGACGGACTACAAGGCCAAGGCCCAGGACACCTCCATCCGCGCCTTCCGCGACGACGTCGTGGCCGCCATCGGCTCGCAGAACCTCGTCGACGTGCGCTCGCCCGACGAGTTCTCCGGCAAGCTGCTCGCCCCGGCCCACCTGCCGCAGGAGCAGTCGCAGCGCCCCGGCCACGTGCCGAGCGCCCGCAACATCCCGTGGTCCAAGAACGCCAACGACGACGGCACGTTCAAGTCGGACGAGGAGCTCAAGGAGCTCTACGCCGAGGAGAGCGTGGACCTGGCCAAGGACACCATCGCCTACTGCCGCATCGGTGAGCGCTCGGCGCTGACCTGGTTCGTGCTGCACGAGCTCCTCGGTGTGGAGAACGTCAAGAACTACGACGGCTCCTGGACCGAGTACGGCTCCCTCGTGGGCGTGCCGATCGAGCTCGGCGCCAACAAGTAAGCAACCCCGACCGACCTTTCCAGACTTCAGGAGTACGACATGTGCGGTGCGAAGGCCGGCGGCCCCGACGCCTCGACGATCAAGCCCGGTGAGACCACCATCCAGGGTCAGGTGACCAAGGACGGCGAGCCCGTGGTGGGCTACGTCCGTCTGCTGGACTCGACCGGCGAGTTCACGGCCGAGGTGCCGACCTCGGCGACCGGACAGTTCCGCTTCTACGCGGCCGAGGGCACCTGGACCGTCCGTGCCCTCGTGCCCGGCGCCACCGCCGACCGCACGGTCGTCGCCCAGCAGGGCGGCCTGGCGGAGGTCGCGATCGCCGTCTGACGACGACCGGTCCTCGAAGGGCCGCACCCCGCGGGTTGGACGCCTGGGGTGCGGCCCTTCGGCCTGCCCGGACCTACGCTGGACCTATGTACGCACGACGACGGCGGGCCTACTTCGCGATGATGGGCGGCTGCATCGCGCTGTTCGTCCTGGCGTGGGGTGTCGTACGCCTGTGGTCGATCCCCGTGGCCGTGGGGATGTGCGTGGTGGCCATGGTGATCCCGCCCGTCGCCGCGATGGTCGCGAACCGGCGGGGGCCGGAGGACCGGTGGTGGGACGACCCGTCCGGGGATCCCCAGTCCGACGAGTGGTGGGACGAGCTGGACGGCAAGAAGCGACCCCGGTGAGGGGCGTCTTCCCACTCCACGGAAACGCCTCAGTAGACGAGCGCCTGCGTCTCCTCCGCCATCGCCTCCTGGACGAAGACCTGCGCACCCGCGATGCGGACGCCCTTGATGACGTCCTGCTCGGTGATGTCGCGGCGGGCCGCGCACTGCGTGCACAGGGTGACGCGGCCGGCGGTCAGGATCGATTCGAGCAGGTCGGGCAGCGGCGCCGCGTGCGGGAGCTCGAACTCGGCGGCGCGGCCGGGGAGGGCGAACCAGGCGGACTCGCCGGTCAGCCACAGGGAGACGTCGACGCCGCTCGCGACGGCCACCGCCGCCACCGTGAACGCCTGCGAGCAGCGCTCGGGGGCATCGGCCCCCGCCGTCACCTTGATCACGAGCTTCTTCGCCATGGCCGAATCGTAATCAACGCCCCTGCAACTCCGGGCATCGCCTGAAGGTCTCCTGTGCGCGCGCATACGGAATGCGCGCCTCGCGTTCTGTGGGGGACGTCTTGGAAGTACTCGAAGAAGTGGCCGACGGGTCCGTGGCCGAGCCCGGGCCGCGTCGCCGTCGGCGGGGGCGTACGGCCGCGCTGATCGGTGCCGCAGTCGTGCTCGGACTGGTCGCCGGCACCTGTGCCGGTTACCTCGTACAGGTGGACCGCGCGCCCACGAAGCTGCCCTCGCTCTCACAGCCGTCGCTCGCGCAGGCCGGGGGCGACGGCCCGGAGCCGCTGTCGGCCGCGCGGGACAGGCGGGTGAAGACCGACGGGGACCTGCGGAAGCTGCTGCTGAAGAAGCCGCGCGGGGCGCGGGACGCCGAGTACCTCATGGGCGACGACGGCTGGCTGAACCTCGCGGGCTACGCGGCGTACAACAAGAAGCCCGGCGAGATGTTCGGCGAGCTCGTCGGCGACGAGTTCCGGCGCGCGGCCGTCACCGGCTGGCGGGTCGACGGCACGTACCAGGTGGAGATCCGCCTGCTGCAGTACCGGCAGGAAGAGGTGCTCGGCGCCGCCGAGCGGGCCGTCAACAGCCAGTACTGGGCCGAGGACGAGGACCGCACCGACAGCTGGGCCGTGCCCGGCACCGGGGACGGCCGGGTCTACGTCCACCACCGGCCCGAGGCCGAACCCGGCTACGCGCCGGTGTACAACGCCGAGGCCCACGCCTGGCGCGGCGACATCGCCGTGGAGATCTGGGTGTCGGACACCAAGCCGATTCCCAAGGCGAAGATCATGGACCTGGCCGAGCGGCAGATGGAGCGGCTGTGAGCGACAACCAGATGGGGCCGGAGGAGCCGGTGGGGCCGGGGGCCGTGTCGGAGCCCGCTCCCGAGCCGCAGAAACAGCCCGTACGCCGTGGTCGTGTCGCCGCCGTCACCGCGTCCGTGCTGCTGGCGGTCGCGGTCGTGGGCGGCGCGGGCTACACCGTCGTGGCGGTGAACGGTGCCGACCGGGAGGCGGGCGCACCCGTCTGGACGTTTCCCGAGAGCAGGACCGCGGCCGGGGCGGACGAGAAGGCCGCCCCTTCCGGGCTCGCCGGCATGCTCGTGCCGTACGGGACCTACGGGGCCAACGGGTGGGGGCGCGGCCCGGACCTCGGTGAGTACGGCTCGGAGGCCGCACTGAGCGGGAAGCAGGCCACGGCCCTGCGCAAGGAGTCCCTGAGCGGCCTGCCGCGCACCCAGCGCAAGCGGCTGGAGAAGGCGTTCGACCAGCAGCGCATCACCGGCATCGCCATGCGCAGCTACCTCAGCACCACCAAGATCTCCGGCGCCTACACCGACGACGCCTTCACGGTGCGCGTCGAGCTCGCCCAGATGGACGACAGGGCCGCCGTGCGGGACGCCTCGCGTTTGCGGAGCGCGGTCCTCGACGCCCTGGACGTCTTCCGCAACGGCCCGAAGATCAAGGGCCACAAGAACGCCCGCTGCTTCCTGCCGCCGAAGGACGCCGACGGGGACCTGGAGACGATGTACTGCTCCGCCCACGTCGGGAACGTCCTTGTCACCGCCGTCGCGGACGGCGCTCAGCCACTCGACACCAAGGGGGCCGCGATGCTGCTGCGCCAGCAGCTCGACCGCATCGCCGAGCCGGGGGAGGCGGTATGACCGAGCAGCAGCAGGAGACAGCCGTGCCGGCCGCGCCCGGGGTGCTGCCGGACGCGCCGGCGGACCCGGTGCGCAAGGATCGCCGCGTCCTGCGGGCCGTCCTGCGCTGGACCGCCGCCGTGGCCGTCTGCGCGGCGGTCGGCGCGGCCACGGCGTACGGCATCACAGGGATGGAGCGGACCGACGTTCCCGGGCTCGCGACGGAGCCGGACGGGCGCTGGGAGTACCCGGTGCTCACCCGGCCGCCGCTGCCCTCCGGCAGCCCGGGCCCCTTCGCCGAGGCGAACACGGCCGGCACGCACCATGCCGACCCGCGCGCCCTCCTCCTGCCCGCTCCGGAGGGCGCCACGGACGACAAGGCGCTGCGGGGCGCGGACGGCTGGCTGGCGGAGGAGGACTTCCTGGCGGAGTACGCCGCGAAGGACGACCGCGAGGAACTCGGGCAGCACCTCACCGACCACGGTCTGCGGCACATCACCGCCCGCGGCTGGACCATGCCGGACGGCACCCGCACGCGGATCTACCTGCTCCAGTTCGACACCGCGGCGGTGGTCGACAAGCTGCTCGCGCCCTACCTCGCCCCGTACAGCGCGCCGAAGTTCCCCCTGCGTGGCGCCGGGACGTCCGCCAGCGACAAGACGTTCCCCGACGACGCCGTGGTGGACGACGTCGAGCGCGTGGTCTACGACGAGGCCAGGCCGTACGGCGGCGAACAGGTCCGCCATGCCTACCTCGCCGCCGGTGACACCCTCGCGCTGGTCGTGCAGTCCCGGGAGGGCGGTGCGCGGGCCGTGCCCTTCCGGCAGACGGTGACCCTGCAGAGCCAGCTGCTCGGCTGACTCCGGCCCGGTCCCACCTCACACAGAGGCCCGGGCCCCGGCCGCGTAAGCTGGGGCCCGGCCCTGTGCACCCATTCGCACCCCGCTCAAGGAGCACCCCGTGGAACTCTTCTTCGAAATCCTGCTGGTCCTGGTCGCCGTCGGCGTCCTCGCCTTCGCCGGGCTCACCGTGAAGAAGCTGTACCAGGGCCAGCGCTGACCCCCGAGACCCGACGCACGTCCACGACGAAAAGCTGCTGATGATCGAGATCCCGTCCGACCTCCACAAGGACCTCGTCCCGCTCGCCTTCCTCCTGGGCAACTGGGCGGGAGCCGGTGTGCACGACTTCCCCGGCTCCGAGAAGTGCAACTTCGGGCAGGAGGTCACCTTCACCCACGACGGCCGGGACTTCCTGGCGTACCACTCCCATTCCTGGGTGCTCGACAAGGACGGCAACAAGGTCCGGCCCCTGGAGTCCGAGCACGGCTTCTGGCGGATCGACGCCGGCCGCAAGGTCGAGGTGACGATGACCCGCGACGACGGCGTCATCGAGATCTGGTACGGCGAGCTGGCCGACAAGAAGCCGCAGATCGACCTGGTGACGGACGCGGTGGCCCGCACGGCCGCCTCCCAGCCGTACACCGGCGGCAAGCGGCTGTACGGCTACGTCAAGAGCGACCTGATGTGGGTCGGCGAGAAGCAGACCCCCGAGGTCGAGCTGCGCCCCTACATGTCCGCCCACCTGAAGAAGGTCGTCACCCCGGAGGAGGTCGAGCGCTGGGCCAAGGCCCTGCCCGACGACATGCCGGACGACGGCATCGCCTTCTTCAAGTAGGGGCACGTCTTCCTCACCTAGTCGTATGCAAGTAGTCCTAGACTCTTGGGTGTGGTGAGCACCGACTGGAAGAGCGATCTGCGGCAGCGCGGCTACCGGCTGACCCCGCAGCGGCAACTCGTGCTCGAAGCCGTGGACACCCTTGAGCACGCGACCCCCGACGACATCCTCGTGGAAGTGAGGAAGACGGCGTCGGGGGTCAACATTTCGACGGTGTACCGGACGCTGGAGCTCCTGGAGGAGCTCGGTCTGGTCAGTCACGCGCATCTGGGGCACGGGGCGCCGACCTACCACCTCGCGGACCGGCATCACCACATCCACCTGGTCTGCCGCGACTGCCAGAACGTCATCGAGGCGGATGTGTCGGTGGCGGCCGAGTTCACCGACAAGCTGCGGCGGACGTTCGGCTTCGACACCGACATGAAGCACTTCGCGATCTTCGGCCGGTGCGAGGACTGCACGCTCAAGGCTTCACATACCGAGTCGTAGGCTTACGGATATGAAGAGCCCCCTGCTGACCCTGCCCGGCGCCGTCCCCGCCGAGGGCGTGGACGAAGGCGTCGCCGCCCACTACGGCGATCTGTTCCGTGAGCAGCGTGCCCTGGCCGACGGCACCGGATTCGTGGACCTCTCGCACCGGGGGGTCGTCACCGTCACCGGTGAGGACCGGCTCGCCTGGCTGCATCTGCTGCTCACCCAGCACGTCAGCGACCTCCCGGCGGGCCAGGCCACCGAGTCGCTGATCCTCTCCGCGAACGGCCACATCGAGCACGCGCTGTACCTCGTCGACGACGGCGGGACGGTCTGGGCCCATGTGGAGCCCGGCACCCAGGACGCGCTGATCGCGTACCTGGAGTCGATGAAGTTCTTCTACAAGGTCGAGGTCGCCGACCGCACGGCCGACATCGCGGTCGTGCACCTCCCGGCCGGCTCCATCGCCGAGGTCCCGGAGGGCGTCGTCGTACGTGAGACGCCGCACGGCCGGGACCTGTTCCTGCCGCGCGCCGACCTGGAGGCGTACGCCGCGCAGGCCGGGCCGCCCGCCGGGATCCTCGCCCACGAGGCGCTGCGCGTGGAGCAGCACCGGCCCCGGCTCGGTTTCGAGACCGACCACCGCACCATCCCGCACGAGCTGGGCTGGGTCGGCTCGGCGGTGCATCTGCAGAAGGGCTGCTACCGGGGGCAGGAGACGGTCGCCCGGGTGCAGAACCTGGGCAAGCCGCCGCGCCGGCTGGTCTTCCTGCACCTCGACGGCAGCGAGGTCCATCTGCCCGCGGCCGGGACGGAGCTCCGGCTCGCGGACGACAGCCCTGACGGCCGCAAGGTCGGCTTCATCACGACGTCCGCCCGCCACCACGAGCTCGGCCCGGTCGCGCTCGCCCTGGTGAAGCGGAACGTGGCGGTGGACGCCCCGCTGGTGGCCGGGGACACCGCCGCGGCCCAGGAAGTCGTCGTCGAGCCGTAAGACTTGTAGATCTTTCGGGTCAGATTTCGATCTGCACGGTGAACGGGCCGTCGTTCGTCAGCGATACCCTCATCGCCGCTCCGAAACGGCCCGTCGCCACCGTCGCGCCCAGGGAGCGCAGCTGGGCGACGACCTCGTCGACGAGGGGTTCGGCCACGTCGCCGGGGGCGGCTGCGTTCCAGGTGGGGCGGCGGCCCTTGCGGGCGTCGCCGTAGAGGGTGAACTGGCTGATCACCAGGAGCGGGGCGTCGATGTCGCTGCACGACTTCTCGTCGTGCAGCATGCGGATCGACCAGAGCTTGCGGGCCAGCTGGGCCGCCTTCTCCTTGGTGTCCTCGTGGGTGACGCCGACGAGGACACACAGCCCCTCGCCCTCGATCGCCCCCACGGTCTCGCCGTCCACGACGACGCTCGCGCCGTCCACCCTCTGCACCACTGCTCGCATACGTCCATCATGCAGGGCGGTGACATCCGCGCCGCGGGTGGCCGCCGGATGGCCCGAAAGGGTGGTTTGCGCGGGGCGCCAACAGCCCCTGCACGGCCGTATTTTGCTGCTTACCCGCCCATCTGGGGTCTATCGGGGGCACTCGTTCCCAGAGCGGGCACTTGGGGTGGCACGATGCTTGCACACACCGGTCGAGGGGACGGTTGAGGCACATGAGCACATCAAGCACCGGGCAGCAGCAGGCGGCTGCCTGGTCGACGTACACGGGGAGGGGCGCGTCGGAGTACCACCGGCCGCCCGCACAGCGCACGGACAGCCCGCGGCTGCCCTCGGACGCCTCCGGGCCCGGGCTGCCCGCGCTGAGCCTGCCCGAGCTGCGCACACTGCGCCGCGAGGCCCGGCGCGACGAGGCCGACCTCAGCTATCTGCGGCGGCTGCTCCAGGGGCGGATCGATATCCTGCGCGCGGAGGTGGCCCGTCGCACCCCGGCGGGCGTGGCCTCCGTGGCCGTGTCCGAGGGGACCTCGGTGGTGGAGCGGCTGGCGGAGATCCTGCGGGACGCCCCGGCCCGGCACCGCTCCTCGGCCCGCCACGTGACCCTGGGCACCCCGCGGGGCGAGGAGTTCCGGCGGCTGGCCGCGGAGGTGCTCGCCGAGGTCGAGCTGTCCGACCTGGGAGCGCGCACCGACCTGGAGCTGAACACGGCGATGGGGCGGCTCGAGCGCCACGAGCAGCAGGTCTCCCGGCGCCGCCAGCGGCTGCAGCGCACGGCCGACGAGTGCGGCGCGGAGATCGCGCGCCGGTACCGCGAGGGGGAGGCGCAGGTCGAGGACCTGCTGGTGTGAGCCGTCGCGGGCGCGGGGGCAGGGCCGGCGGTCGGATATTCGCGCGACACCGGCCGGCCCTCCGCCTAGCGTGAGTCCATGACCCCCGTGTCCCGCGCCGACGACATCGACGTGCGCCCGATCGCCGCATCCGAGTTCGCCGACTGGCTGCGTGCGGTGAACACCGGTTTTCTGCGGGTGCCCGTCCTCACCGAGGAGGAGATCGAGGGCCGGCGCACGAAGTTCGTCGAGGGCCGCTACCTGGGGGCCTTCGACCAGGGCAGGTGTGTGGCGACCTTCCGGTCCTTCGGCCAGGAACTCACGGCCGTGGGCGGGGCGGGCGTCCCGGCCGACGCGATCTCGGGCGTCACCGTCAGCGCCACTCACCGCCGCCGCGGACTGCTCAGCCGGATGATGGCGCGGGACCTGGCGGCGGCGAAGGACCGCGGGGACGTCGTCGCGACGCTGATCGCCGCCGAGTACCCGATCTACGGGCGCTACGGCTTCGGGCCGGCGACCTGGACGGCGGAGTGGACGATCGACGTGCCGCGCGCGGGCCTGGACGTCCGCTGGGCGGGCCCGGCGGACGGCGGGCGGATCGACCTGGTGGAGGGCGAGGACGTCCGCAAGCTCGGCCCCGAGCTGCACGAGCGGCTGCGCCGCGGCCTGCCCGGCGCCATCGACCGCGACGAGACCTGGTGGAAGGCGAACACCGGCGCCCTGCTGCTCGACCCCTCGTGGAAGCCGCCCTTCTTCGCCGTGTACCGCTCGGCGTCCGGCGAGGTCGAGGGCATGGCCGCCTACGAGGTGGACGACCACTGGGGTGACGCCAAGCAGCCGTTGAACACGGCGACCGTGCGCTGGCTGCTCGGCGTGACACCGGCGGCGGAACGCGCGCTGTGGGAGTACCTCTGCTCCATCGACTGGGTCGTGAAGGTGAAGAGCGGCCGGCGGGCGCCCGACGATCTGCTCCCGCACTTCCTGCCGGACCCCAGGGCGGCACGCGTCACCTCGCTCGCCGACTGGCTGTGGGTGCGGATCCTGGACGTCGTACGGGCGCTGGAGGCGCGGACGTACGAGGGGCAGGGGGCGCTGGTGCTGGAGGTCGCCGGGGTGGACGGGCTGACCGGCGGGCGCTACCGGCTGGAGGCCTCGCCCGACGGGGCGTCCTGCACACCGACCACCGAGAGCGCGGAACTGGAGCTGGGTGTGGGTGAGTTGGCGGCGCTGTGGCTCGGGGACGAGTCGGCGGTGCGGCTGGCGGCGCTGGGGCGGGTGCGCGAAGAACGAGCGGGCGCCGTCCGGAAGGCCGACGCCCTGCTGCGTACGTCCAGGCGGCCTTGGTGCCCGGACATGTTCTGAGCCGCTCCCTTCTGCCGGTGTGCGTGCGGGGTCCCGCATCCGTAGCGGGCTGTTCGGTTGTGGTTGTCGTGCGGTGGTACCGGCTGAGCGGGACTCCCGGCTCCCCTCCGGAAGGGAGTCCCAGGGCGGGTGGCCAACCCCTTGAAGGTCTGACCATGTTCCCCAAGTTGGCGACCAACTTCACTGTCCTTATCTCCGCTTGGAAGCGGCTCATAACCACCTTTCCCTCAACTGCCTGAAGATGGCGGGAAGTTGTACTGTTCAGTTGTGGACCCGGAACACGACTCCGCCAATGGGCGGAAGAGGTCGCAACGGCCACAGAGGACACATCACGAGGTGGCCGACGAGCTGCGCGCCCGGATCAGGACAGGGGCGCTGCGTCCGGGTGAGCGCATGCCCACCCAGGCCCGGCTGGCCCACGAGTTCGGTGTCGAGCGCGGTGCCGTGCGGCAGGCGCTGCGCATCCTGCAGTCCGAGCGGCTGCTCACCAACGTGTCCAAGGGCAGCCCGGCGACCGTCGCCCCCGGCCCCGTCGGTGCGCTGACCGGCCCGGAGGCCCCGCCGCTGCCCACGACGGTGGGCCTCGCGCCCCGGGTTGCGGCGGCGTTCGCGGCGGAGCACGTCGAGATCGACGCCGTGTGCCTGACGTCCGTCTCCCTCACGCTCGCCATCGGTGAGCCGCTGCGGCAGCTGCACGCCGGCCGGCTGAAACCGGCCAAGGTCGACGTCCGGGTGCTGCTGCCGAGCCGGGACATCGACCTGGCCTTCCCGGTGCCGGTCGAGGGGGGCGGCGACGACTGGGTGCACGAGCGCTGGCTGGCGATGCGCAACGCGCAGGGGCAGGTCCTCCAGCACAACCTGCTGGCCCTGCGCGCCACGCACGGCATCGATGTCCACGTCACGTTCCGGGCGCTGCCCTTCACCCCGCCGGTGAAGCTGTACCTGCTCAACGGCACGGAAGCGCTGTTCGCGTACTACACGCTGACGCGCCGGGAGGCCGAGATCGACCACGAACAGCCGGCGCTGTACGACGCCCAGGGCACCCAGTCCATGCTGTTCTCCTTCGATCAGGGCGCCGGGCTGCGCGACACGACGTTCGTGGAGCAGTCGCACCTGTGGTTCAACGCACTGTGGGAGACGATCAGTTCGGAGCTGGTGCTCACGAGCTGACGTCTCCCACGGGTCGTTCCGGTGTGGCGCGGTGACTCATCGGGCGGGCCCCGTCATCAGCAGCGCGAGCACGACGGCTCCCGCGGAGCTGACGGCCGGGCTCTTGGCCTTGATGCCTACGGTGAGAAGGATCAGGCCGACGATGCCGGCCGGACCGTACTTCCACTGGACGAGCTGTTCGAAGGCGACGACGAAGGCGGCGGAGAGGAGAGCGAGGGCGGGCATCGGTGTTCCCCCTTCGGAAGTCCGGAAGCAAAACTTCCGCCAACTTCGGGAAGTTGGCAACCAACTATGATTAAGTTGTCCCCACTTGGCTCCTAGTCATAAACAACTTTCAAACAACTCCCGCCAGATGCATCAGAGTTGTAACGTCTGGTCGTGACCCAGGAGAGCGTGGCAGTGAATGGCAGCAGAAGGTCCTCGCCCCAGGAGATCGCCGACATCCTGCGGGAACGCATCCGTGCCGGTGAGCTCAAGCCGGGGGACCGCCTGCCCACCCAGGCCGAACTCGCGGAAGAGTTCGGCGTGGAGCGCGGCGCCGTCCGCCAGGCCCTGCGTGTCCTCGCGGAGGACGGCCTCCTCACCAACGTCAGCAAGGGCAGCCCGCCGCGGATCGCCGCCCCGGCCCCCGTTCGCGGTGAACCCCAGCCGACCATGGTGGGCCTGGCCCCGCGCCTGACCGAGGCGTTCTCGGCGCCGCACGTCTGCGTCGACGTCGTCTGCCACACCGCGGAGACGCTGATGGTCGCCATCGGCGAGCCGCTGCGCCTGATCCACGAGGGCCGTATCCACCCCGAGTCGATCGACGTCCGCATCCTGGTCCCCTCCCGGGACATCGAGCTGGCCTTCCCGGTCCCGGTCGAGGCCCACGGCGACGACAACCCGGTCCACCAGCGCTGGCTGGCCATGCGCAACGCCCAGGGGCAGGTCCTCCAGCACAACCTGCGCACGCTGCGCTCCACGCACGGCATCGACGTGCACGTCACGTTCCGCGCGCTGCCCTTCACCCCGCCGGTCAAGCTGTACCTCCTCAACGATGAGGAGGCCCTGATCGGCTACTACATGCTGACCAGGCGCGCTGAGGAGTGGGGCAGCCAGACGCTGGACATGTACGACGTCCTCGGTTCCCAGTCGCTCCTCTTCTCCTTCGTGAAGCGGGCGGGCCGACGGGACGCGGCGTTCGTGAAGGAATCCCAGAAGTGGTTCAACGCCCTCTGGGAAACCATCACGACGGACCTGACACTCTCCTAGTGACTTCTGATGCGACGCAGACTGGTGCGGTGCCCTTCGAGACCGAGAACGATCCGAACCAACTCCGCAATCTGATCAGACGTGCCCGTGTCGTGCTGTGGGACTTCGACGGGCCCATCTGCCGCCTGTTCGCCGGACACTCCGCGGAGCGGGTGGCGAGCGACCTGGTCTCCTGGCTGGAGGGCCGCGGTCTGCACGGCCTGCTCACGGATGCCGAGCGCGAGTCCCTCGACCCGCACGTGGTCCTGCGCGCCGTGGACCGCCGGCACCCCGGCAGCGACCTCGTGGCCGAGCTGGAGGAACGCCTCACACAGGAGGAGCTGCGGGCCGCGTCCTCGGCGTGGCCGACCGCGTACGCGGACGCGCTGATCCGCACCTGGACGGCGGTGGGCTCCCGACTGGCGATCACGACGAACAACTCCCCGCGCGTGGTCCGCAAGTACCTCGCGAGCCGCGGCCTCGTCGACTGCTTCGCGCCGCACATCTACGGGCGGACCCAGGAGCTGCGTCACCTGAAGCCGGATCCGCACTGTCTGAACCGGGCGTTGAGCGCGACGGGGGCGGCACCGGGGGACGCGCTGATGATCGGCGACACACCCTCCGACCTCGAGGCGGCGGGCCGCGCGGGGGTGCCGTTCCTGGGCTACGCGCGTAACGAACGCAAGGCCAAGGTCCTCCAGAGCGCCGGGGCCGGCACGGTCCTCGCGTCCCTGGCGCCGCTCCTGGAGCTGCTGCGCGCGTAAGCGGGCCGCCGGGAGCATCTGGATCATCGGACACCGCCTTCTGCCGGGGCCTCGGGGCCGGGCAACCGGCCGGCTTACTTGCCTGGTTGCCTGCTTGTATCAGGCATGCCCGGTCAACTTGATCCCCTAACCGGCAAGTTGAAGGCCGTCCTGCCTGAGGCGAACCTGTTTGCTTGTCGGCCCGCGGCGGTACGTACGTCGTGTGACTGCCAGGCGGAGTGGTGACGGCAAGGCGTTCCGGCACGTGGCGGAGGCGCTGCGGACCAGGATGGCCGACGGGACGTACGGTCTGGGCGTCGCGCTGCCCTCGCAACGTGAGCTCGCCACGGAGTTCGGCGTGTCCAGGGACACCGTGCAGCGCGTCATCCAGGAGCTCGGAAACGAGGGCTGGATCGAGAACCGGCAGGGCGCCAAGGCCCTGGTCATCAAGAACCAGCGCATCCAGTCCGGGACGGCCAGAGCCACCCGCTCCCGGCGGCCCATGACCCTGGGCCCCCTCATCAGTGAGGCCTTCGAGCAGCCGGAAGTCACCCTGGACGTCTACACGTTGACGTCCGAGTCGCTGGACGCACACATCCGCCTCCAGGCCGAGCGGATCCGCGCCGGCGTCATCGCGCCCCAGCGCATCGCCCTGCGCATGCTCCTGCCCTCCGAGTCGCTGGAGCTGCCCTATCCCCGGGCTCTGGACGAGGAGGACGCCCCGCGGCTGCGGGACCGCTTCCGCACCATCACCCAGCGGAGCACCGAGTCCCTGCACCAGGTGCTGCGGGGCCTGGAGGCGGAGAACCTGGTCCCGTCCGTGCAGCTGGAGATCCGCCACGCCCCCCTCACACCGACCTTCAAGCTGTACGTGATCAACGGGGGCGAGGTGCTGCACGGCCTGTACAACGTGGTCAAGAGGGCGCTGGTCCTCGATGACGGGGACCAGGTGGGCGCGCTCGACGTCCTGGGCCTCGGCGCCACGCTGACGCACCACGTGCGGGACGACGATCCGGACTCGGCCGGAAGCATCTTCGTGGACACCATGCGCACGTGGTACGACTCGGTCTGGGGCCTGTTGTCGGAGCCGCCGGAGTGACGCGAACGTGCTGAGGAGGCGGGGAGAGATGCCTGGTGGCCGGGTGTAGCATTCCGGCACCGCGCAAGGATTGAGTCACACGCTCACCCCGGCTCGTATGTGACGAGGCCAACCGGCCGTCATCGAACGAGTTCACGCAGTCTCGTGCTGATGGGTGGCCATCACCCGCAATGGCTCATCCTGCCGTGCGCGGCGTCGGCCGCGAACCTACCGTTTGCCATACCGTCCCCCCTTCTCGTACTTCCGGAGCGGCCAGTGGGCGCACCTCCTCGTCCCCGTCCTCTTCTCGGGGAGCGCGCCGCACACGACGCCACCTACCGGGCCTTCGTGAAACTCGCCACCGAGCTGGGGCAGGAGAGCAGTGGCCACCACAACCGGAACTACGTCCTTTCCCTGACGGAGGGCATGGCCCGGATGGTCGGCGGTGAGGCCGGCACCTGCGTGACCGTGCGGATCCGGCGTCCGGACGTGCTGCCCGTGGTCATCCGGACCTGGCAGAACGAGGCCGACATCCTCGCCGCCGTCCGGGGGGTCCTGCCGCACGCGCCGCAATGTCTGGTCAAGCGGGACGATTTCGCGATCCACAGCTTTGTGGACGGTGTGCCGCTCTCCAGCGTCTGCGGCAACGGCAAGCCCGTAGACACCCTGCTCATCAAGGCACTGGCCGGTCTGCTCGCCCAGATGGCCCAGGTGCGGAGAGGCGCGTTGCCCGCCCTGCCGGCCGTCTGGCCCCGCAACGACACGGACAGCCAGGGCTTCCTGCGGACCATGGTCCACCTGGCCGACCAGCAGATCAGACGGCCCAACCGGGACGGGTTCGGCGGGCTGTTCGCGGCGCTGGGCATCCCCGAGGACGCGCTCGCCGGGCTGGCGGGGCGGGTGCCCGCCATGGCCCGGCGGCCCTACAGCCTGCTCCACGCCGATCTGCACCGGGACAACGTGATCGTGTCGTACGCGGGCGACCCGCCCCTCATCTGCGTCGACTGGGAGCTGGCGACCTACGGCGACCCGCTGCACGACCTCGCGACCCACCTCGTCCGCATGCGGTACCCGGCGCACCAGTGGGCCGAAGTGGTCGACTCCTGGGCCGAGGCCATGCAGGAGGTCCGCCCGGCCGCGGTCAACGGCCTGGCCAAGGACCTGCGGCACTACCTGGCGTTCGAGCGGGCGCAGTCCGTCTTCCCGGACGTGATGCGGGCCGCCCGGTCCCTCGAGGAATCGTTCACGCAGACGAGCCTGGACGAGGCGACGGCCGAGGTGCGGCGGGCCCTCGAAGCGGCGGCGGAACCGCTGCGGCTCGTCGGTGTGCCGAAGGAGGGCGAGATCCGGCGGGCCCTGTTCCGGTGGTTGGTGTCGCGGAGGAACGGGGACATCACCGGCCGCGCCTGGATCGCGAAGGCGTTCGAGTGGCGGCCCGACCGGCGGGTGCCGGAGCGCCCCGGCTTCCCGCCCGCCGCGGTCCGGGAGGCCCTGCTGGCGGAGGGCGCCGCGCCCGCGGGCAGGGTGTTCAAGGGCACCGCGCACCTGAACACCGTGGTGTCGGTGCCCGGTTTCGGCTCTCCGGTGGTCGTACGGCGGAAGCTGCCCGAGGTGTGCCGGCGGGAGCGCGGCTTCCTCAGCGAGCACGCCGTGCTGCGCGCGATCGAGGAGTCGTCGATCGGGGTGGCGGCGCCGAAGGTGCTCGCCCTGGGCGAGACCTACCAGAGCGACACCATCGCCATCCACACGTACGTCGGGCCGCGGGACGTCGGCCGGCCCCCCCACCACCCCGTCCACGGCCTGCTGCCGCACGAGGCGGACGGCCTGGTGGACCAGCTGTGCGCCCTGACGCACGTCAGATACAAGCAGGTCGACCCGACCGCCGGCGAGGGCGCGTTCCACCGCTGGCTGCGGGACCAGCTGATCGCTCTGGTGCGGGACCTGCCGAAGGAGTCGCAGCAACTGGCCCGGCACCTCGGGCTGCCCGACGCGGACCGGTTGCAGCTGATCCTGTCCCGGCACGAGGTGAGCCACCGGGAGCCCGCGCTCCTGCACGGTGACCTGAACCCCTGGAACCTCGTACGCCGCGACGACCGTCTGGCGCTGACCATCATCGACTGGGAGATGGCCGTCGTCGGAGACCCCCTCTACGACCTCGTACGGCACATGCACCTCACCCCGACCCGGCCGGAGATCAGGGACCGCATGTTCCGCCGCTGGGAGCGCCTGCTGCCCGCCGAGTACACCCGCGACTGGCGCGAGGACTGGCGGGTGTACCGCTGGCTGGAGATCGTGCGGTCCGCCTACGTCGACCTGGACCGCATCGTGACCGGTGCGAGCCTGGACGCCCCGAACGTCCGGCGGGCGGTGGACTCCTACGCGGTGACGCTGGCCGTCGCCACGGGCTCGCTCGGCCTTCCGGTGCGCTCCACGGCCAACCCGTATCTCGCCCGCGCCCTGGCCTGACCCGCCCCTGCGTAGGCTCCCCCCATGAGCGAGCCCGGCCTGCGTGAGCGCAAGAAACAGCGGATGTACGAGACCGTGTCGGACATCGCCGTGCGGCTCTTCCTGGAGAGGGGGTTCGACGCGGTGTCCGTCGCCGAGGTGGCGGCGGCGGCCGAGATCTCGAAGCCGACGCTGTTCCGGTACTTCCCGGCCAAGGAGGATCTGGTGCTGTACCGGATCGCCGATCACGAGGGGGAGGCCGCCCGGGTGGTGGCGGGGGCCGAGGGGGCGGCCGTGGAGGCGTTGCGGCGGCATTTCGTGGCGGGGCTGGAGCGGGGGGATCCCGTGACCGGGCTGAGTGACCGTCCCGACGTGCTCGCCTTTCACGCCCTGCTCTACGGGACGCCCGCGCTGGTCGCCCGGGCGCACACGCACCAGGAGCGGTCGGAGGCCGCGCTCGCCGAGGTGCTCGGGGGTGATCTGGACGCGCGGCTGGCGGCCGGGCAGATCATGGCCGTGCTGCGGGTCCTCGCGCTGGAGAACTGGCGGCGGATCGCGGCGGGGGAGCGGGTGGCGGACGTGCGGCCGGCCGCGGTGGCCGCGGCGGAGCGGGCGTTCGGGTGGCTCGCGGCCGGACTGCCGCCGCACCTCCAGGGTGAGACTCGGTAAATTATTTAACTCAGTCACATTTTCACGTACGCTCGGTGGCATGACCTCGCCCGAGCCTGCCCTCCAGTACGCCCTCGACCAGGAACGCGCCCACCACGAGCGCTGCCGGACCGCCCTCGCCGCGATGGTCGAGGGCGCCGGTGAACAGGTCGTCACCGGGGAGGACGTGTCCGCGTCCGGGGCCGACGCCGAAGTCCTCGGGTACCGGCTGCGCAGCCGGGCGAAGGCGCTGCGGGAACTGCCCGGGGGGCCGCTGTTCTTCGGGGCCCTGGAGGGCGGGGACGGGCAGCTGCACATCGGGCGGCTGCGCATCTCCGAGCACCCGGCCGAACCGCCCCTCGTCGTCGACTGGCGCGCACCCGTCTCGCGCGCCTTCTACCAGGCCTCGGCCCGGGACCCGCAGGGCGTCACCGTACGGCGCCGGTTCGGATGGGCGCCCGGCAGCCGGGGCGACTCCGGGGACCTCACCGGCCTGGAGGACGAGCACCTGGAGCAGGGGGAGCCCCACGACAGCGAGATCGTCGCCCGGGAGATCGAGCGGCCCCGGTTCGGGCCCATGCGGGACATCGCCGCCACCATCCAGCCCGAGCAGGACGACCTCGTACGGGGGGAACCGGCGGCCTCGGTGTGCGTGCAGGGCGCGCCCGGCACCGGCAAGACCGCCGTCGGGCTGCACCGGGCCGCGTATCTGCTCTACACGTACCCGCAGCGCATCCGGCGCGGCGGTCTGCTGATCCTCGGGCCCAACCGCACGTTCCTGTCGTACATCGCCGCGGTGCTCCCCGCCCTCGGCGAGACCGGGGTGCGGCAGTCGACCCTGGGGGAGGAGATCGCGCGCTGCCCGGTCCGGGGCGTCGACGACGAGCCGGCCGCCGTCGTGAAGCACGACGCCCGGATGGCCGCGGTGCTGCGGCGGGCGCTGTACGCGAGGGTGCGCGCCGAGGGGAGCGGCGCGGGGATCACCCTGCCGGACGGGGCCTACCGGTGGCGGGTGCAGGCCGGGGAGCTCGCGCGGATCGTGGCCGAGGTGCGGGAGGAGGAACCGCCCTACGAGGTCGGGCGGGAGCGGGTGCGGGCGCGGATCGTGCGGTGTCTTCGCGAACAGGCCGAGCGGCGGGCCGGGCCGCCCCCGAACGCCTGGATGCGGCGGGTCGAGCGGGCGCGGCCGGTGTCGGCGTACGTCGACACCGTGTGGCCGCGGGTGCGGCCCGAGGAGGTCGTGGCCGAACTCCTCGCCGACGAGGGGGCGCTGGCGGCGGCCGCCGAGGGGCTGCTCGACGCCGGTGAGCGGCGGGCGCTGCGGTGGGAGCGGCCGCCCCGGTCGTGGAAGTCGGCGCGCTGGTCGGCCGCCGACCTGGTGCTGCTCGACGAGGTGGCCGGGCTGATCGGGCATCCGGAGGGGTACGGGCACGTCGTCGTCGACGAGGCGCAGGATCTTTCCCCGATGGAGTGCCGGGCCATCGCCCGCCGGGCCCGCTTCGGTTCGCTGACGGTGCTGGGGGATCTGGCGCAGGGGACGACGCCGTGGGCGGCCCGGTCGTGGCGTACGGTCCTCGCGCACCTGGGGAAACCGGACGCGACCGTGGTCGCCCTGACCACCGGGTTCCGGGTGCCGCAGGCCGTCGTCGGGCTCGCCAACCGGCTGCTGGCGCGCCTCGACGTGGACGTGCCGGCGGCCCGTTCGCTGCGCCGGGACGGGGAGTTGCGGATGCGGGAGACCACCACGGACGGCGTGCCCCGGGCGGTCGTCGCGGCCGTACGGGACGCTCTCGGGCAGGACGGCTCGGTCGGGGTCGTCGCGGCGGACGGGGACGTCCCCCGGGTGCGGGCGGCCCTGGACGCGGCCGGCATCGAGGCGGCGGGCCCGGACGAACTCGGCGCGCGGGTCGCCCTGGTGCCCGCGAGCCTGGTCAAGGGCCTGGAGTACGACCATGTCGTGGCCGTCGAACCGGCGGCGATCGCCGAGGCGGAACAACGGGGGCTGCACCGGCTGTACGTCGTGCTGACCCGGGCGGTGTCGCGGCTGGAGGTGGTACGGGGGAGGCCCCTGCCCTTCTAGGGAACGTCGCCCGTCGGGCGCTAGGGTCCAAGTCATGGCTGGCATCGACGCGTTCGCGGACATACTCACGACCACCCTGGCCGATCTGCTGGGCCGCGAGCAGGTCATGGACATCGGGATCCGGCCGTTGTGGGGACCGGTGCCCCGGGTGGCCGGGGCGGCCTTCACCGTACGGTGCCCTCCCGGCGACAACCTGATGCTGCACGCCGCGATCCACCGGGCCGGTCCCGGCTCGGTCGTCGTCGTGGAGTCGGGCGACCTGGACTACGCCCTGGCCGGCGGCAACGTCTGCGCCGTCGCCCGCCGCAGGGGCATCACCGCGTTCGTCGCCGACGGGGTGATCCGCGACCTCGCCGAGGTCCGGGACATGGGCTTCCCGGTGTTCGCACGCGGCGTCATCCCCATCCCGGGCACCAAGTCGGCCGCGCGCCCGCTGAACGAGCGGGTGCGCTGCGGCGGGGTCACGGTCGACCCGGGCGACACGGTCGTCGCCGACGAGGAGGGCGTCGTGGTGGTCCCCGGGGCACGCCGCGAGGAGGTACTGGCCGCGGCCCGGGCCAAGCTGGCCGAGGAGTCCGCGGAGTCCCTGGACTCGTGGGAGTCGGCCCACCGCGCGCGCATCGCCGAGATCCTGGCGGACCAGGGCTTCGAGGGCTGACCGGCCGGCCTCAGCCGGCCGGTCAGCCACGCCGCGGCGGGGTACCGCTCACCCCTCTTCCGCTTCCGCGGAGGCTTCCGCGAAGGGCCCTCCCTTCGTGAAGGCCAGCTCGTGGAAGCGGTCGCCGATGTGGCGGTGGGTGGCGGCGTCCGGGTGGACGTGGTCGGGCAGGGGGAGGGCGGCGGCGTCCTTCGCGCCGTAGAGGTCGAGGCCGTCGAGGTAGTGGAGGTTCGGGTCGTCGGCGGCGCGCTGCCGGACGATGCGGGACAGCTCCTCGCGGATGACGGTGAGGGTGAGTTTGCCGGTGGTCGTCTCGGCCGGGTCGCCCATGGCGGCGAACGTCAGACGGCCCTTGCCGATCTCTTCGCCGTCCGGGGCGGTGGGGCCCGGTGTGTCCTCGTGGATGGCGCAGTGGACGGGGGAGACGAGCAGCAGCGGGGTGTCCGGGTGCCCGTCGCGGATCGTGTCGAGGAAGCCGTGCACGGCGGGGCCGAACGCGCGCAGCCGCATCGCGTCCGCGTTGACGATGTTGATGCCCGTCTTGACGCTGATCAGGTCGGCCGGGGTGTCCCGCATGGCGCGCGCGGTGAACGGGTCGAGCATCGCGCTGCCGCCGAAACCGAGGTTGGTCAGCTCCACACCGCCGCGCAACGCTGCGATCGCGGGCCAGATGGCCGTGGGGCTCGCGGCGTCCGAGCCGTGGCTGATCGAACTGCCGTGGTGCAGCCACACCCGGCGGCCCCGGTCCGGCGCGGGCGCGACGGGCGCGTCCGTGCGCAGGGCGACCAGCTCGGTGGTCTCGTTGTGCGGCAGCCAGATCTCGACGTCCTTGTCCCGCCCGGGCAGACCCGTGAAGCGGACGGTGCCGACCGGGCCCGGCGTGACCTCGCCCTCCCAGGTGGCCAGGTCGACGGTGAGGACGTTGCCGCCGGTCCCGGCGGCCTGGCCGGCCGGGACACCGTCGACGAGCAGGTCGTACAGCCCGTCCGGGCGCGACGGGAAACCGGTGTAGTCGCGCTTGGTGCGCAACGTGTCCAGCTCGACGGTGGTCGCCGCGGTACGGAACGCCAGGCGTACCCCGGAGGGCTGGGCCTCGGCCATCGCCAGCTGCGCGTTGGTGTTCTGCGCGCGGGCCCGGGCGGGGAGCCGGTGGGGGAGCAGGCCGTGCTCGGTGCGCTCCAGGTCGAGGGCGCCGCGCAGCAGGTCCGCCGTGAGGGGCGTGGTGATCCAGTCGTGCTCGGTGTGCATGGGTGTCAGCCTCGGGGTTCGGTAGGGGCCGCGGGCCAGTTCCGCAGCAGCGTGTCGAGGGCGTCGAGGATCCGGGCCCAGGTCTCCTCGGTGTCCGGGGCGCTGTGGCTGAAACCGCCGCCGAGCTCCAGGCTGACGTAACCGTGGAAGACGCTGCCGAGCAGCCGGACCGCGTGGGTCTGGTCCGGCTCCGTCAGGTCGTAGCCGCGCAGCAGTGCCCGGGTCATCTGCGCGTGCCGGACCCCGGCGCTCGCGGCCGCCGTCCGCGGGTCGAGCCGCAGCTGGGCCGCGGCGTAGCGGCCGGGGTGTTCCCGGGCGTAGTCGCGGTACACGTTCGCGAGGGCGGCCAGGGCGTCCTTGCCAGCCCGTCCGGCCAGGGCGTCGGAGGCCCGGTCGGCGAGTTCCGTGAGGGCGAGCAGGGCGATCCTGGTCTTCAGGTCCTGGGAGTTCCGCACGTGCGAGTACAGGCTCGCGACCTTGACGTCGAACCGTCGGGCGAGCGCCGAGACGGTGACCTGCTCGAAGCCGACCTCGTCGGCGAGCTCGGCGCCGGCCTCGGTCAGACGCTCCGGTGTCAGCCCTACGCGTGCCATAAGGCTCCTCCCTTCTGCCTGAAGAGAGTGTGCATCTGCCTAATAGCTTTAGGCAAATGGCTTCCGTACGCCACCGGTGCCGGCCCGGCCCCCACACCGTGCCCAGCGACAGCAGCAGGCCGCTGAGCAGCGTGAGGAACGCGACGGGGAGCAGGATCCGGTCCGTCTCACGGCGGGGGAACGCCGGCGTACCGGTGTCGGAGTACGGGTCGTGTCACCGCTGTCGCCTAGGTTCGCGGCATGACCGAGCCCTCCCACCTCACCGCGGTCCGCGAGTCCTACGACACCGTCGCCGCCGACTACGCCCGACGCGTCAAGGAACCGGCCGAGCTGGACCCGGTGTCCCGCGCGATGCTGACCGCGTTCGCCGACCTGGTACGGCCCCCGCACCCCGGGCCGGTCGCCGACCTGGGCTGCGGCCCCGGCAAGGTGACGGCCCATCTGGCCGCCCTCGGGGTGCCGGTGTTCGGCGTCGACGTGTCGCCGAGGATGGTCGAGCTGGCCCGGGCGGCGTATCCGGAACTCCGCTTCGCCGTCGGTTCGATGACCGCGCTGGACCTCGCCGACGGTGAACTCGGCGGCATCCTCGCGTACTACGCCACCCACCACACCCCGCCGCAGTGGCTGCCGACCGTCTTCTCCGAGTTCCACCGCACCCTCGCGCCCGGCGGCCGGCTGATGCTGGCCGGCCATGTCGGCAACGACGAGCACCTCCGCCCGACCCACGCCTACGGCGACCACCCGGTGTCCTACGCGTCGTACCTGCTCCCGCCGGACCGCATCGCACACCTCCTCCACCGGGCGGGCCTGGTGGTCACGACGCGGGTGGTGCAGGAGCCGGAGGGCGGGTCGAAGAGACAGGTGGGCACGTTCCTGGCGTACAAGCCGGGGTGACGCAGGCGGGGTCAGACCCGGCCTGCGCGTCGCCGAGTCCCAGGGGATGCGCGTGCCCGTACCGGACACCCTGGGCACTGAAGCGGGCGAAGACGTTCACGGACAGATCACGCACAACGCAAGGAGCGGACTATGGGCGTATCGACGACACGTCGAAGGAGTTCACCGGTCATGACCGCCCACGCCGCCGAACCGACACCGGTCGTCCCTCCCATGCCCGAACGGAACCCGAAGGCCCTGCGCGAGGCGATCGCCGAACACGCTGCCCAGCTGCTTTCCGACTTCGACGAGCACTGGAAGTGGGCTGTCGCCGACGCGTACGACATCAGCACGGTGCCCGCGTTCATGGACCGCTGGTGGGGCCAATTCGGGATCGCCCGTGATCCGAGGCTGGCCGCCCACGTGACCGATCTCGAACACCGCGCGGCCGTGTCCACAGACATCAACGAGAACGTGCGGAAGATGGTCGATGCCGCTTCTGGCTGTGAACTGAGGCGCGAACACCGCTTGGCCGCCGCTGCCCTCGGGCGACTTGGGTTGCCGGAGCTAAGCCCGACAAGAAGAACGGCGCCCGCCTCGAGTACTGGGCCTATGCCTGGAACGGCAACCGCCGCGTGCAGGTGATCGTGATCGTCCAGTACGCCCGCAAAACCGCCGACGGCGACTACGACGCCGGCCCCGGCCAGAAGATCGGTGTCATTACCGCCTACCGCAAGGGCATCCCTGGACTGAAGAACAGCCCGACCCACGACTGCGAGGGTTCCTCTTTCAGAGCCCCGGCCGGATGCGTCTGTATGTCGACCACGAGGAAGACACCGACGTGGTCGCCGCCGACGTACGACTCTCCGGTGCCCTGACCGCCTTGCTCGCGGCCCTTCCTGCCCTGATCGAGGAGGTGGAACGGACCGTGCCGGGCGACGTCGGTGACCCGCACTGTTCCCGCTTGATCAATCTCACCGACTGGTGACCCGAGAAGTCTGAGACGGTCCGGTCCTGGGATCGCCTGCACCAGGAGGCCGGACGCGGATGACGGCAGTTGCCGTGCGCATACGACCCTCTCGTGCTCAGGCTTGACCTGTCTCAGTAGACGTGGGCCATCGTGAAGCCGTGACCTGGGGTGGTTCAGGTTGAGTGAGACGGCGATGGCTGGTCTGTCTCACTCAACCTGAGCAGTTGGCGCCTGTGGCTATGTGCCATCGCGACGGCCGGGCCGTCCGATGCGCGACGTGGCTGTGGGGGCTACTTGGATTCGACTCGTCCTGCCGGGTCGAGTCCGGCCGTCAGTGCCTCGCAGGCGATCTGCCAGGTGGAGGTGCCGGGGTGGAGCTGGGTGTGGAGGTAGGCCGCGGTGAGCTGGGAAAGGACGGCGACTCGCTCGGGGTTCTCGTCGGTGGTCTCGGCGGCGTCGTATCCGGCGATCCCGCCGAGCCCGTGCTCTGCGTCGAACAGGGTGAGCAGGGTCTTGGGGCCGGGGGCGAGGGTGTAGGAGTCGGCGTGCCAGTCCGGCCCCATGTCTGTGAAGTGCCGGGAGTCGTCGTTGTCGCCGACGACGACCAACGCGGGTGCGGTCATGGTGGAGAAGTCGACGGCTCCGATGATCGGCCACAGCTCGGCCATGGGCCCGTTGAGGACGTCGCCGCCCCTGCCGGGCGCGGCGAGCAGTACGCCCGCCTTGATCCGGGGCTCGACGAGGTGCACCACGTTCCCGGTGTCGGGGTCGGTGAGCCCGGCACCCAGCAGGAGGGCGGCGGTGAAGCCTCCGAGCGAGTGTCCCGCGAGGGCGACCTTGGTGTGGTCGATCCGTCCGGCGAGCTGCGGCACGGCGTTCTCGATCACGTCGAGCCGGTCGAGGATGTGGGTCATGTCCTCGGCGCGGGAGCGCCAGAAGTCGGGTGCGCCGGGGGCGTCGGCGACCAGGTGGGTCAGTGTGCTGGAGGTGAGGTGGGTGGGTTGGACGACGACGAATCCGTGTGCCGCCCAGAAGCTGGCGAGCGGCGCGTAGCCGTTGAGCGAGGAGAGGTTGTTCGAGGGGCCGTGGCCGTGGGAGAAGAGGATGACGGGGAGGCTAGTTCCGGTCGCGGGTGCGGAAACGCGCACCTGGAGATCCACGGGACGTCCGGGCACGGACAGGACTACTGGGCTGAAGGACAGGACCGGGACTGCCGCGCCCAAGGCGTCGACGGTGGTGGATGTGCTCACGGTGTGGATTCCCTTTCGGTGGCGCCTGCCGCCCGCCGGTCCCCTGCGGGCGGACAAGGCGGTCAGGGGTGTCCCGTTTCGGCTAAGCTGAAACGGAACGATGCTCCATTTAGTATCCGGAACATTGCTCCGTTTTGTCAATCGGTGTTGAAGGAGAACGTGATGGCCGCCGAGGCTCCTGCAGGGGATTCGCCGTCCCGAAGCAAGCGGGCCGACGCTCAGCGCAACCGGGAGACGGTGCTCACTGCCGCAGCCGAGGTGTTCGTCACCTCCGGCGTCGACGCGCCGATCCGCCAGATCGCGGCCCAGGCGGGCGTCGGGATGGCCACGATCTATCGCCACTTCCCGACCCGGGCGGATCTCGTCACCGCCGTGTACCAGCACCAGATCGAGGCATGCGCCGAAGCCGGCCCGAACCTGCTGGCCATTGCCGACTCCCCGCTCGACGCACTGCGCCAATGGATCGACCTCTTCGTCGACTTCCTCGTCACCAAGCACGGCCTCGCCGACGCCCTGCAGTCGGACAGCGACCGCTTCGCCGCGCTGCACGCCTACTTCCTCGACCGCCTGCTGCCCGTCTGCGCCCAACTGCTCGACGCCGCGGTCGAGGCCGACGAAATCAGGCCCGGCACACAGCCCTACGAGCTGATGCGCGGCATCGGCAACCTCTGCATCGGACGCGACAACGACCCCCGCTACGACCCCCGACGTCTGATCGTCCTCCTCCTTCAGGGACTCCAGCGACCGCAGACGTCCTGATGCCGACGAGCGACATCGCGACCAGGCCCCTCCCCCGACCTCCACGCGATCTGAACGGCCGTCGCTCAACAGCCGGAGACGCGGCAAGCAACAGTGCCCTGAGCTGGTGCTGTCACTTCTCATGAGCATCGAACACTGCATCATCAGGACGCCGCTCAACGTCGTGGACATCCGCTGTCGTAACTCGCGAACAAAGCCATGACGTCAGTTCCCCTGCCCCGTCGGCCCCGTGTGCTGCCGGTAGGCCCGGAGCCGGGCACGGCAGTGGCTCAGAAAGAGCGAGACGGATCGGTAGATGGCCCAGATCGACCGGGACGCGAGACCAGATGACTCAGATGGACGAGACTGGCCCACCTTCAGCGAGGCAGGTCAACACCTATCGTGCTCAGGCTCAGGGGACACCCCGCGTGGCATGGCGCACTTTTGCAAGCGGGTGCTTGCAATAGTTAGCGGAGTGCTGCACTGTGGAGGCATGGCATCGCTCAACGTCGGCAATCTCGGTGACTATCTGCGCGAACAGCGGCGCACCGCGCAGCTGTCGCTCCGGCAGCTCGCCGATGCCGCCGGGGTGTCCAACCCGTATCTGAGCCAGATCGAGCGCGGGCTGCGCAAGCCGAGCGCGGAGGTGCTGCAGCAGGTCGCCAAGGCCCTGCGGATCTCCGCCGAGACGCTGTACGTCCGGGCCGGCATCCTCGATGCCGAGCGGGACCGGGACGAGGTGGAGACGCGGGCCGTCATCCTCGCCGACCCGACGCTGAGCGAGCGGCAGAAGCAGGTGCTGCTGCAGATCTACGAGTCCTTCCGCAAGGAGAACGGATTCGGGACCGGCGACGACTCGGAGGTCTCGGGTGTCCCGGACGGCTCGGGCGGCGCGGGCGTCGTCGGTGTCGCCGACGACGGTGCGGTGAGTGTCGACGGGGACGCTTCCGACGCCGGCACCGGGATACCGCGGACCGGCCCGGCCGACGGCGGTCAGCCCGCCCGGCGCCGTAGCCGCAAGAGCGTCAGCAAGAGCGACATCACGAACGACGGCGGTACGCCCGCCACCCGCCGGACCCGCAAGGGCACCGGCGGCAGTGACACCGACCCGCAGCAGACGGCCGGCTAGCCGGACCAGGGCACGGGCCGCCCGCCGCGGATCACACAACCCTCAGCCGAACCCTCAAGCGAGACAGAATCCGGGAGGACCATCACCATGGCCATCACCGACGACCTGCGCAAGACCTTCAGCGACCCGACCCCGCTCTACTTCGCCGCAGGCACCGCCGACCTCGCCCTTCAGCAGGCCAA
The DNA here is from genome assembly GCF_042803315.1 of Streptomyces sp. NPDC057424. Taxonomy (NCBI): domain Bacteria; kingdom Bacillati; phylum Actinomycetota; class Actinomycetes; order Kitasatosporales; family Streptomycetaceae; genus Streptomyces; species Streptomyces sp. NPDC057424. The sequence goes on along the minus strand of NZ_JBHVCP010000001.1, from coordinate 334,170 downwards.
GAAGGTGCCGGCCCTGGTGGAGCAGCTGCGCTCCGAGGCCCCCGCGCGGATCGACGCCGTACGCAACACCGACACCAAGGCCGTGCAGGAGAAGGCGTCCGCCCGGGCCAAGGAGGCCTCCGCCCGCGTCAAGGAGACGCAGGAGAGCCTGCAGACCAAGGTCACGACGTTCATCGGCTCCCTCGACGCCGACTTCAAGAAGCTCGGCAGCAACCTCGACGCGGACCTGAAGAAGTTCGGCGAGGGCGCCCAGGACTTCGCGCTGCGCGGCGTCGGCGTGGCCGCCGAGTACGCCGTCAAGGCCCGCGAGACCTACGAGAAGGTCGCCGAGCACGGCGAGCAGGCCGTGCGGACCTGGCGCGGCGAGGCCGCCGACAGCATCGAGGACGTCGCCGAGGGCGTCGAGGAGCTGGCCGTGGCCGTCGAGCCGAAGCCGCAGCCGGTCGAGGTCAAGGAGGAGCCGGCGAAGCCGGCCGCCGCCGCCCAGGCGAAGAAGGCCCCCGCCGCCAAGAAGGCCCCGGCACGCAAGACCACCACCGCGAAGAAGACCACCCCGCCCGCCAAGTAGGACGGCGGAGCGGCCGAACGGGCCGGGCACCCTGGGGGTGTCCGGCCCGTTGTACGGGTACGGTGACCGCGTAGGACAAGCCGAGTCAGGTGGTGGACGTTGTGCTGATGCAGGGCTTCGCAGGGTTGATGTGGCTACTGAGCATGGCTCTGATCGTTTTCAGCGGCTTCGCGCTGTTCGACGCGGCGGTGCGCCGGGAGGACGCCTACCGCGCGGCCGACAAGAAGACCAAGCCCTTCTGGCTGATCATCCTCGGGATCGCCTTCGTGGTGAACCTGCTCTTCCCGATCCTGTCGTTCCTGCCGATCATCGGCCTCATCGCGACGATCGTGTACATGGTCGACGTACGGCCCGCGATCCGGGCGCTCCCGGGCGGCGGCCGCAGCAGGCGCGGCTCCAGCAGTGACGGCCCCTACGGCCCGTGGAACGGCGGCCGGTAAGGCCCCCCAGCGTTGCCCTGCGCTACGGCACCCGGTCCAGCAGCAGTACCGCCACGTCGTCCGTCAGTTCGCCGCCGTTGAGGTCGCGCACCTCGTTCACCGCCGCCTGCAGCAGCTGCTCGCCCCGCAGGCCCTCGGCGAACTGGCGGCGGATCATCTCCGTCATGCCGTCCTGGCCGAGCCGCTCCCGGCCCTGGCCGATGTGGCCCTCGATCAGGCCGTCGGTGTAGAGCATCAGGCTCCACTCGGCCCCCAGCTCCACCTGCATCCGCGGCCAGCGGGCGCCGGGCAGCAGCCCGAGGGCGGGCCCGTTGTTGTCGTAGGGCAGCAGGCGGGCCGGCTTGCCCGGGCGGGCCAGCAGCGGCGACGGGTGGCCCGCAAGGCACAGGCCCGCGCGGCGGCCGTCCGGCGCGATGTCCACCGTGCACAGGGTCGCGAAGATCTCGTCGTCGGCCCGCTCGTGCTCCAGCACCTGCTGCAGCGTGCCCAGCAGCTGGTCGCCGCACAGGCCCGCCAGCGTCAGCGCACGCCACGCGATCCGCAGCTCCACGCCGAGGGCGGCCTCGTCCGGACCGTGCCCGCAGACGTCACCGATCATGGCGTGCACGGTGCCGTCCGGCGTGCGCACGACGTCGTAGAAGTCGCCGCCGAGCAGGGCGCGCGAGCGGCCCGGGCGGTAGCGGGCGGCGAAGCGCAGCGGGGAGCCCTCCAGCAGCGGCGTCGGCAGCAGGCCGCGCTCCAGGCGGCGGTTCTCCTGCGCCCGCAGCCGGCCTTCGGCGAGCCTGCGCTCGGCCGACTCGGAGCGCTTGCGCTCCACGGCGTAGCGGATCGCCCGGCTCAGCAGCCTGCCGTCCAGTTCGTCGCGGAAGAGGTAGTCCTGGGCGCCCACGCGCACGGCCTCGGCGCCGCGCTCGGCGTCGCCGGACGCGGTCAGCGCCAGGACGGCGTGCCGGGGCGCGAGCTCCAGCACGTGCCGGAGCACGGCGAGCTCGTCCTCGGAGTCGCTGTGGCCCGGCGCGGGCAGCGCCAGGTCCAGCAGGATGCAGTGGACGTCGTCGGTCAGCAGCCGCCCGGCCTCCGTCAGGTTGCGGGCCGTGCGGACGCGGATCGGCTTGCCTGCCTGGTCGAGCATGTCCGGCACGATCGGCGAACCGGCCGGGTCGTCCTCGATCAGCAGCAGCGTCAGGTTGGTGTGGGCGGTGCTGTTCTCCACCTTGTCCGTGGTGTTCCCGGCGGTGTCCGGCGTGCGGCCCGCGGGCGTGGCGTCCTTCACGGACTCCTCGGCCGAGCCGCAGCGCGGGGACGCGGCCTGCGCCTGACCACTCTCCACGGCCGGGATCGCTCTCTGCCGCGGTATGGGTACGGGCATCGTCTTGGGTTCCTTCCCTCCCCCCGAGGGCACGGCGGGGACGAGGGACCTCGACCCACCGACGGGGACCATAGCGGGTGTCGGCGCCGCATTGGAATGGTGTGAGCCACGCCGCTGCGCCACCGGCCAGTGTCATATGCCGCGATATGCGCCTCAGTTGGACAGCTCGGAGATGCTGCGGGGATGACGAACGTCACGTCAGCGCACGGTCCGCTCGCGGTGGGGGTGGAGTGGGTCACGTGGGCCAGGTCACCGCGGGTGTCCGATATCCGGTGTGCCGCCGCCGGGCCGCCGCCCGCGTTCAGTTGGCGTCGGCGTCGGGCCGTACCACGCCGAGGATGGGCATGGATCCGGCCCCCGCGATCGTCACGGTCCGGCCGGGGCGCGGCGCGTGCACCATCGCTCCGTCACCGATGTACATCGCGACATGGCTGGCGTCGCCGAAGTAGATGATGAGGTCACCGGGCCGCATGTCCTGGATGTCGATGTGCCGCAGCTGCCTCCACTGCTCCTGCGAGGTGCGCGGGATGCCGCGCCCGGCGGAGATCCAGGCCTGTGACGTCAGCCCCGAGCAGTCGTAGGTCTTCGGGCCCTCGGCGCCCCACTGGTACGGCTTGCCGATCTGCGCCGTGGCGTACTTCACGGCCTTCTTGCCCTGCTCGGAGGCCTTTCCGTCGATCTCGTCGAGGATGCCCGAGTCGAGCCAGGCGGCCTGTGCCTTGTTCGCGGCCTCCTTCTCCAGCTCGGCGAGGCGCTCCTGCTCCTCCTTCTGCAGCTCGGACTCGAGCTTCTCCGCCTGCGCGATCTGCTTCTCGATCTTCTTCTGGGCGGCGGCCTTGGCCTTGCGGCCCGCCTCGAGCTTCTTCAGCTGGGCGGAGGCGTCCTTGGCGTACTGCTCCAAGTCCTCCTGCGTGCGGGTCAGGTCGCCGAGCAGGCCCTTGGTCGCGTGGTGGCCCTCGCGGACCCGGCCCGCGCCGTCCAGGAAGTCCTGCGGATCGTCGCTCAGCACCAGATGGGCCTCGGGCGGCAGCCCGCCACCGCGGTACTGGGCGGCGGCCGCGGCGCCCGCGCGGTCCTTCAGCTGCCTGAGCTTCTCCTGGCCCTTGACGATCTTCTTGGCCAGTTCGACGACCTCGGCGGACTGCTTGTCCGCCTTCTCCTCGGCGGCGTTGTACTCGTCGGTGGCGCGGCCCGCGGCGCGGTAGAGCGTGTCGAGCTTCTTGCGGACGGCCTCGAGGTCCTTGGCGGGTGCGATGGCCTGGCCCGTGCTCGGGGCGGGGGAGGGGGTGGGGTTCGCGAACGCCGTGCCCGGTGCCGCCAGCACCGTGACCGCGCAGACCACGGCCACCGCCGTCGCGATCAGGCCACGCTTGCCCGTTCCCATGCCTCAGCCCCCAACTGATTAACCGTCAGTAACTTGCGGTTCGTCTGGGGATGCTGCCACGTCGGCTGGGAAAGCGACAGGGGTAGTACTTCCCGCCACCCCTTCGCCGGTATGCCCCCGGCATCACGATCCCCCGCCGGTGTGACGAACGACTCGAAGAGATCGTTCCCAACGGGCCCCGCCCGGACCGGAGGAGTCAGGCGCCCGGGGCCAATGCCTCCCACCGAACCGTCACTTCGCCCTGCCGCCACCGCACCGGCCCGTCCGCCACCGGCCAGTCGGCCGTCAGATCCCGTACCGCCCGGATCCAGCGCTGCCGGGCACCGTAGGAGGCGTAGGGGGCGGCGGCCGCCCAGGCGCGGTCGAAGTCGCGCAGGAAGGCGTGCACCGGCTCGCCCGGGACGTTGCGGTGGATGAGCGCCTTCGGCAGGCGTTCGGCCAGGTCCGAGGGGCGCTCCAGGGAGCCGAGCCGGGTGGCGAAGGTGACCGTGCGCGGTCCCTCCGGGCCGAGCGCGACCCACACGTGCCGGCGCCCGATCTCGTCGCAGGTCCCCTCGACCAGCAGCCCGCCGCGCGACCCGGTCGCCGGATCGGCCGGTGCGAGCCGTGCGCACAGCCGCTGCCACACGGCCGCGACCTCGCCCTCCTCGTACTGCCGCAGCACGTTCGCCGCGCGGACGAGCAGGGGCCGATCCGGGATCGGGATCTCGAAGCCGCCGTGCCGGAAGACCAGCCCCGCCCGCTCGTAGGGCAGCGCCGCCGCGACCCGGGCCGGTTCGATCTCGACGCCCACCACCCGCGCCCGTGGCGCGACCGCGCGCAGGCGCCGCAGCAGTTCCACGGCCGTCCAGGGGGCGGCGCCGTAGCCGAGGTCGACCGCCACCGGGTCGGCGGCGCGGCGCAGCTCGGCGCCGTGCGTGGCCGCGATCCAGCGGTCCATGCGCCGCAGCCGGTTGGGGTTGGTCGTCCCGCGCGTCACCGTGCCCAGGGGTCGGGTCGCTGCGCGGGATGCCATGCGTACGAGGGTATGCGGCCCCGGATGCGACCACCGGCGGCCCTGACCCGGCCCCCTCCGTCCTCGAACGGTTGAGCGACGAGTGGTAATGATTCGGTAAAACTCCCGAATCGGGAAATGGAGCACCTCCTTCCGGCGTTGCACCCCGTCGGAGGGCACCGTGCGCCCTGCGAAGGCTTGCCCGGAGCGAGGAGGAACGCCACGTGAGCCAGTACATCGGCAGGCTCGGCCGGCGCTCCGCGTCGTCGCCCGCCCGCCTCCGGCTGCACCGCAGGCCCCGCCGGGTCGCCATGCTCTCCGTGCACACCTCCCCGCTCCACCAGCCGGGCACCGGCGACGCCGGCGGCATGAACGTCTACATCGTGGAGCTCGCGCAGCGCCTCGCCGCGCACGGCATCGAGGTCGAGATCTTCACGCGCGCGACCGCCGCCGCCCTCCCCCCGACCGTCGAGCTGGCCCCCGGCGTCCTCGTCCGGCACATCGACGCCGGCCCCTACGAGGGCCTCAACAAGGAGGACCTCCCCGCCCAGCTGTGCGCCTTCACCCACGGCGTGATGCAGGCCTGGGCCCATCACCGCCCCGGCCACTACGACCTGGTCCACTCCCACTACTGGCTCTCCGGCCACGTCGGCTGGCTCGCCGCCCAGCGCTGGGGCGTCCCCCTGGTGCACGCCATGCACACCATGGCCAAGGTCAAGAACGCCAACCTGGCCGACGGCGACACCCCCGAACCGGCCGCCCGCGTCATCGGCGAGACCCAGATCGTCTCCGCCGCCGACCGCCTCATCGCCAACACCACCGAAGAGGCCGACGAACTGGTCCGGCACTACGCGGCCGAGACCGACAAGGTCGCCGTGGTCCACCCCGGCGTGAACCTCGGCCGCTTCTCGCCCGCCGACGGCCGCGCCGCCGCCCGGGCCCGCCTCGGTCTGCCCCAGGACGCGCTGATCCCGCTCTTCGCCGGCCGCATCCAGCCCCTGAAGGCCCCGGACGTGCTGCTGCGCGCCGTCGCCGTCCTCCTCGACGAGCGCCCCGAACTGCGCTCGCGCATCCTCGTGCCCGTCGTCGGCGGCCCCTCCGGCAGCGGTCTGGCCAAGCCCGAGGGCCTGCAGAAGCTGGCCGCACGGCTGGGCATCGCGGACGTCGTACGGTTCCGCCCGCCGGTCGGCCAGGAGCAGCTGGCGGACTGGTTCCGCGCCGCCTCCGTGCTGGTCATGCCCTCCTACAGCGAGTCCTTCGGCCTGGTCGCCATAGAGGCCCAGGCGGCCGGCACCCCGGTCCTGGCCGCGTCGGTCGGCGGCCTGCCGGTCGCCGTGCGTGACGGGCACACCGGCTTCCTCGTCCGCGGGCACGATCCGGCCGACTACGCGCGCGTGCTGGGCGCATTCGCCGACGACCCGCAGCTGGTGCCCCGGCTCGGCGACCAGGCCGCCCGGCACGCCCAGTCCTTCGGCTGGGACACGGCGGCCGCCGCCACGGCGGACGTCTACACGGCCGCGATGCAGGCACACCGCCGTCGCGTACGCTCGCTGCATGGGTGAAACCGATCAGCAACAGCGGGCGGCACAGGTCGTCGAGGAAGCGCTGAAGGACGCCGGCCTGGAGTGGGAGAGCCCCCAGCCCGGCACCTACGTCACGCAGCTTCCCGGCACCCGCAAGCTGAAGACGACGGTCTCCCTGATCGTGGGCCGCCACTCCCTGTCACTGAACGCCTTCGTCATCCGCCACCCCGACGAGAACGAGCAGGGCGTCCACCGCTGGCTCCTGGAGCGCAACCTCAAGCTCTACGGCGTGAGTTACGCCGTCGACCAGCACGGCGACGTCTACGTCACCGGCCGCCTCTCCCTGACCGCCGTCACCGCCGACGAACTCGACCGCCTGCTCGGCCAGGTCCTGGAGGCCTCCGACGGCGCCTTCAACACCCTGCTGGAGCTGGGCTTCGCCGCGGCGATCCGCAAGGAGTACGCGTGGCGGGTGTCGCGGGGGGAGTCCACGCGCAACCTGGACGCGTTCGCGCACCTGACCCAGCGCCCCGAGCGCTAACCCGCCTTGTAGCGCCCCGGCGGCACTCCCACCAGCTTCCGGAAGTGCCGGGTGAGGTGCGACTGGTCGTAGAACCCGGCCGCCACCGCCACCTCGCCCGGTGAGCGCCCCTCCAGGAGCAGCCGCCGGGCCCGCCCCACACGCAGGGACGTCAGGTACTGGTGCGGGGCGATGCCGTAGGCCGTGCTGAACGCCCGGACGAGATGGGCGGGATGGGCGCCGAGCAGCCCGGCGGCCTCCCGCAGCCCGACGCCCTCGACGATCCGCTCGTCCAGCAACTCGCGCAGCCGGCGGGCGAGAACGGGATCGGCCGGCCGGGGGGAAGCGGGGTCGTCCCGCAGATGCCCGCGCAGCCGCTCCCCGACGAACAACAGCCTGCTCTCGGCCTCCAGTTCCTCACCGGGCCGGCCCAGCGCGCCGTGCACCTGCCCCACGCGCCGCCGCAGCAGCGGATCGCGCAGATCGGGCCGGTCGACGGCGGCGCCGATGAACTCGTCCCCGAGATACGTCCGGTCGAGGTACAGCACCCGCTTGCGGAAGCCCTCCGCGGTGACGGGGGAGCCGTTGTGCGGCACGTGCGGCGGCAGCAGCGACACGGTGTCGTGCGGGGTGCCGTGCTCGTGCCGGTCGAGGTCGTACCGTACGGCGCCGGTGTCGACGATCAGCAGCGTCCAGGCCTCGTGGACGTGCATCGGATACGCGTACTCGGTGAACCGCGCGTGGAAGACCTCGACGACACCCGGGACGGCGGGCCGCCAGGCGGACACGATCCGCTGCCGGGCCGGCCCGTCCGGGTGCGGGGGCTGCGTGCGCGGGGGCTTCGTGCGCGTCGGCGGGGAGGCCATGCAAAGAACGTACAAGACCCCGCCGGGGCCGCCGGGCACGCTCGGGCCATGAACACCGAACCGATCCGCTTCGACACGAAGATCGCCGTGCTGCTGCGCGCGGACCTGGAGCCCTGGCAGCGCCTCAACGTGACATCGTTCCTGGTCAGTGGCTTGGGGACACAGCTTCCCGAGGTGATCGGCGAACCGTACGAGGACGCGGACGGCGTGCCCTACCTCCCCATGTTCCGCCAGCCGGTCATGGTCTTCGAGGCCACCAAGGAAACCCTGACCACCGCTCACGCCCGTGCCCTCTCCCGCGCCCTGCCCCGCGCGGTCTTCACCTCCGACCTCTTCGCCACGGGCAACGACCGCGACAACCGCGCCGCCGTGCGGGCCGTGCCGACCGCGGAACTGGATCTCGTGGGACTCGCGGTCCACGGCCCGAAGAACGCGGTGGACAAGGTGGTGAAGGGGGCACGGATGCACCCGTGAGCCCGGGCACGGGCGGGACGACGACCAAAGTCGCGGACGCGTGGACCAACGGCTGACGACAGGGCCGGCGGCTCCTGAGGAGACTGCTTCCATGGAGGAAGCCAGGAACGTTCCCTTGTGGAAGAGCCCCCGGCCGCAGGCGGGCATGGCCACCGAACTCGCCGAACCGGCCTGGGCCATCGTGCTCTTCTGCGTCGCCTGCGGTGCCGTGGCCGGTGCCCTGCTCCCGCTCCTCGCCCGCCTGCTGCTGGCCTTGCCCTGGGCGCCGCTCGAAGGCCCGGCCGAACTGCTGACCTCGGTCCCGGAACCCGCTCTCACCCTCGGCACGACCGCGGTGGGCCAGCTCGGCGGCCTGCTCCTCGGCTTCACGGCGGTGCGCGAGTCGCTGTCCGTCCGCGTCTGCGACACCCACGTGACCCTGACCGTCCGGGACAGCGCCCAGGTGTTCACCCGCGAGGAGATCGCCGTGTTCTTCCGGGACGGCAAGCAGCTCGTCCTGCTCGGCCCGGACAGCCTCGAACTGGCGCGGGAGCCCTGCGGCCTGAACTGGCAGCGGCTCGCGGACGCCCTCGGCGGGCACGGCTACCCGTGGGCGGGGCAGGACCCGCATCACGCCGAGTTCCGCCGCTGGGTCCCCGGCACTCCCGGCCTGCCCGCGGGCGCGGACGCCCTGCTGCGGGGCCGCGCACAGGCCAGCGAGGACGGGGGCGACGCCGGGGAGGCCCGCGAGTTGCGCGGGGAACTGCTCCGGCTGGGAGTGGTCGTGCGGGACGAGGACAGGCGGCAGTACGTCCGGGTCGTGACCGGTGAGGTCAGCGGGTGACCTCGGAGGGTGACGTCGACGGGGCATGCCCCTGATCCTAGAATCGAACGCATGAACGACCCAGAGTCGCGGCTCGCGCTGCTCCGCTTCCTGGAGCGCGTGCAGGAGCGCGACCTGGCACGCACGCGCCGATGGATCGCGGACGAGGAACGCCGCCAGGCCGAACACCGGCACGGCCTCCTGGTCCGGCCGCCCGCGCCGGACTGGCTGATCGAGCGCGGCCTGTCCGGACGGGAAGCCGTGTACGTCCACGTCGGCGGCTGCTGGAACGCCGGCCACCGCAGCAAGGGCGTCGACCGCGACCGTGCCCGGCGTGCCCTCGCCGAAGGGGTCAAGGCCTGCCCGCAGTGCCGGCCGGACACGGAGCTCGGCTTCGTGGACGGATAGTGCGGGCACCCAGGGGCGGGGCGCCCGGTGCCCCGTTGTCCATGCCGGGGGGTTGTGGTCCGTAGCCGCGTTCGTCCCGGAGACCGGAGACCGGAGACCGGAGACCGGAGACCGGAGACCGGAAACCGTCTCCGGGACGGCGCATGTAAGGAGCGTCGGCGGTGTGCACGGATTGCAATCCGCTGGTGGTCACCGGCCACTCGACCGACAGATCCAGTCAAACGTCCGCCTGCCGGGCAGCCACGCGAACGGGCGAATGCGTGGATTACGCTCTGAGGCATGGCCGACGCACCGTACAAGCTGATCCTCCTCCGCCACGGCGAGAGTGAGTGGAACGCGAAGAACCTGTTCACCGGCTGGGTGGACGTCAACCTCAACGAGAAGGGCGAGAAGGAGGCAGTCCGCGGTGGCGAGCTTCTGAAGGACGCCGACCTCCTCCCCGACGTGGTCCACACGTCCCTCCAGAAGCGCGCGATCCGCACGGCCCAGCTGGCGCTGGAGGCCGCGGACCGTCACTGGATCCCGGTCCACCGTTCGTGGCGCCTGAACGAGCGCCACTACGGCGCCCTGCAGGGCAAGGACAAGGCACAGACGCTCGCCGAGTTCGGCGAGGAGCAGTTCATGCTGTGGCGCCGGTCCTACGACACCCCGCCGCCGCCGCTGGACGACGACGCCGAGTACTCCCAGTTCTCCGACCCGCGCTACGCGACCCTCCCGCCGGAGCTGCGCCCGCGCACGGAGTGCCTGAAGGACGTCGTCGTGCGCATGCTCCCGTACTGGTTCGACGCGATCGTCCCCGACCTGCTGACCGGCCGCACGGTCCTGGTCGCGGCCCACGGCAACTCGCTGCGCGCCCTGGTCAAGCACCTCGACGGCGTCTCCGACGCGGACATCGCCGGCCTCAACATCCCCACGGGCATCCCGCTCTCCTACGAGCTCGACGCCGGCTTCAAGCCCCTGAACCCGGGCGGCACGTACCTGGACCCCGATGCGGCTGCGGCGGCCATCGAGGCGGTCAAGAACCAGGGCAAGAAGAAGTAAGCCGAGCTGATCAAGGCCCCTGCCTGCGGTTTCTCCGTTGGCAGGGGCCTTGTTGCATGGATGCCGGGGCCTGGGCCCGGACCCGCCGTGCGAGCCCAGGCGCAGCGCTGTTGCCGGCGGTAGCCGACCCGGGTGAGAGGGTCGAGACGTCAGACGGCGAGGTTGCTGCCGTCGAACCGGCTCAGGGTGAACACCGCATCCTCCAGAGTGGCTTCCTTCGCCTCGCGCAGCACGCCGATGGCGATCTCCTCACCCAGCCGCACGGCCTCCGTGAAGTCGGTGCGCCAGTGCACACCGGCCATGTTGCGGCCGGTGGCGATGTTGGCGGCCACCTTGTTCAGCTCGCCGCCGACCGTGAGCCGGTCGGCGTCCGGGCCGGAGTACGGCTCCAGAGCGGTGCCGTCGGTGGTGGGCACGACCGGGTCGGCCAGGACGTGCGACTCGTCGAACCACGCCTTGAGGATCGTCACGCACGCCCCGGCCACCGTGGCGTGTCCGGAACCGTAGGCGGGATGGGTCGGGCTGCCCTCCGGGAACGCCTGCGGCAGCAGGTAGCTGCCGTACTTCTCGAAGACCCGCTTGACGGCGACGGAGTCCAGTACCTCGGAGTCGATGGGGTACTCGCGCTGCCCGCGGAGCTGCTGGTGGACCCGGCCGCCGAACTCCTCCGGTCGCAGCCGCCGGTGCACATACCACTTCTGGAACCAGACCGCTTTCAGGGCGCGGGTGGCGACCTCGGTGACGAGCGAGAGGACGTGCGGGCCGCCGTACGTCCCGAACCCGATCTGGTTGCGCGAGAAGTTGTACGGGTTGCCCGGGTCCGCCGGCGCGTTCATGCCGAGCAGGATGAGGGCGGCGTTGAGGTACGCCTCGTACAGCGCGTCGAAGTGCACGTAGTGCGCCAGGTCGCGCGGGGTCTGGATATAGCGCCGCGTCGCAAAGTCCCGCTCGTCCGGCTCGGGTTCGGAGCCGTTCTGCACCTCCAGCCAGTCGCCCCAGGTGGTCAGGTGGTCGACCGGGCGGACGAGGGTGTCCTGCCGCTGTGGGATCAGCAGCGTGCCGTACGGGATGTCCTTGAGCAGGAACTGCGAGAGGTACGGCCCCACCAGGTCACCCCGGGTGTCACCACGGAAGATGGTCTGCGTGGTGACCTGGCCGTTCTGCTTGGGCGCCCTGAAGTCCGACAGCCCGCTCAGTTCCGTTGCCGCCTCGGCGACCAGTTCGCTGTCGCCGAACCGCGTGAACAGCACATCGCGGCACAGTGCCATCCAGTACAGCTCCACCGCCTCGGCGGAGTTCTCCGCGCTGTCGATGCGCGGTGCCGGCCGGATGGCCAGCGCCTGGCCGTCCGGGCCCTGGAGGTCGAAGGAGGCGCCGGCCTGCGGGTTGACCAGCTTGCGGGCGTCCCCGAGCGGGATCCGCTCGAAGTCCTCGTAGCTCCCGGTGGCCAGCGCACGGCGCAGCAGATGGTAGGCGGCCGGGTCGACCTCGCCGAACTTGTCGTGCGGCAGCGCCTTGGAGTAGGTGGCCACGAACGGGTGGTCCGTCTCCTCCCCGTTGGCGGCGTGGACCGGCACGTGACGCTGGAACTCTGCCTCGGCGGCCCGGATCCGCGCGTCGCGCGCGGCTAAACGACGATCACTCATGTGAATCCCCCGTGTTCCCCGTGAAAGGTGCGAAGCGCACCGCATCCCATGAGACGTCCTGCGCCGCAGGACCGTTGCACGGAACTCGGGCAATCAAGAAGGTCTGCACATCTAAGAACCAAGCCTCCGAAACAAGTCGAAATGGAGGCTGCAATTCCGGTCCACCCGGCTGCCCTTCGGGGACTGACCGGCCCTGCCGGCGCCCGCTTCGGGGTCATCACACTGGCGGTCTCCTGTACCGAACCAGGGCGTGGTCACCGAAGGCGCTGTGGCTCGAGTGGCGAGCGATGTGTGCCGAAGATCCGTGGCAGCGGCCCGCGCTGCTCGGGGCCGGCACCTGACGCACAGCAGATGGGGATGATGTGGGTGGACGTCAACGAAGTGCTGCTGCCCGGAGTGGGTCTGCGCTATGAGTTCGTCAACCGGGACGGCGACCGCGTCGCGATCGTCGCCGGGCGCTCCGGGGACTTCGAACTGATGGTGTACACGGGCGACGACCCGGACGAGGCCCGGCCGGTGGTCCGCTTCACCAACGAGGAGGCCGACACCGTCGCGGAGATCCTGGGCGCCCCGCGTATCGCCGAGCGGTTCGCCGATCTGACCCGGGAGGTGCCGGGTCTGAGCGCGGGACAGATCCAGATCGGCCCCGGCAGCCCGTACTCCGGGCGCGCTCTGGGCGACACCCGGGCCCGGACCCGTACGGGTGCCTCGATCGTGGCCGTCGTGCGCGGCGAGGAGGTCATCGCCTCGCCCGGGCCGGCGCAGCCCCTGCGGGCCGGGGACGTCCTGGTGGTCGTCGGCACCCGCGAGGGCATCGCGGGTGTCCAGCGCATCGTCGAGGGCTGACCGTTGCACACGCCGACGGCCCTGCTGCTGGAGCTGGGGATCATCCTTGCCGCGCTCAGCGTGCTCGGGGCTCTCGCCCGGCGCTTCGCCCTCTCGTCCGTGCCGTTGTACCTGGTGGCCGGGCTGGCCCTGGGCGAGGGCGGGCTCGCCCCCGTTCCGGCCGCCCGGGAGTTCGTCGACACCGGTGCCTCGATCGGTGTGATCCTGCTGTTGCTGGTCCTCGGTCTGGACTTCACCGTCCGGGAGTTCACCGCGAGCCTTCGCCGCCACCGCCCCTCCGCCGCCCTGGACCTGGTGCTCAACGCCGTGCCCGGCGCGGTGGCGGGTTGGCTGCTCGGTCTGGATGCCGTGGGGATCATGGCGCTGGCCGGCGCCACCTACATCTCGTCCTCCGGGATCGTCGCCCGCCTGCTCGGTGACCTGCGCCGACTCGGCAACCGGGAGACCCCGGCGGTGCTGTCCGTGCTGGTGGTGGAGGACTTCGCCATGGCCGGATTTCTCCCCCTGCTCGCCGTCATGGCCGCCGGAGGCACCTGGTGGCAGGCGCTGCTCGCCGTGTCGGTGGCCGCCGCGGCGGTCGCGGCGGCGATCACCGGCTCGTACCGCTGGGGACACCACGTCGGCCGGGTCATGTCCCATCCTGACCCCGAGCAGCTGCTGCTGCGGATCCTCGGCATCACCTTGATCGTCGCGGCCCTGGCCGAGCTCATCCACGTCTCCGCCGCCGTCGGGGCCTTCCTGATCGGGCTGTCTCTGACGGGCGAGGCCGCCGACCGGGCGCGAGGCGTCCTCGCTCCGCTGCGCGATCTGTTCGCGGCCGTCTTCTTCTTGGCGCTGGGCATGTCCGTCGACCCCGGCGACCTGCTGCCGATGCTGCCTGCCGCCGCGGCTCTGGCACTGGTCGGTGTGGCGACCAAGGTGGCCGCCGGCTGGTATGCCGCGGCCCGCGAGGGCGCCGGCCGGCGGGGGCGGCTGCGGGCCGGGACGGCCCTCATCGCCCGCGGCGAGTTCTCCGTCGTCATCATCGGTCTCGCCGGTACGACGGATCAGCGCCTCGGGGCCCTGGTCACCACCTACGTGATGCTCCTCGCCGTCTGCGGTCCCGTCCTCACCCGGTTCGCGCCCACCCGCCCCGCGGTCGCCCGGCCGAAGCAAGGCCCCACCGCGCCCCACGGGCCGGCGTCCGCCGTGCGTCAGTGATGCTCGTCCGTGCCCCGCACCACCGTCACCGGGCAGTGCGCGTGATGCAGCAGGGCCTGGCTGACCGACCCCAGAAGGAGTCCGGCGAAACCGCCCCGCCCCCGGGCGCCGACCACCATCAGCCGGGCGGAACGGCTTGCCTCGATCAACACCTCGCGCGCCCCGCCGTGCACCGTCTCCTGCCGCACACTCACATCCGGGTAGCGCTCCCGGTGGCCGGCCGGCACCTCGGCCGGCAGAGGTTCCTCACCCTGCGAGAGACCGGCCGGCCGGCTCGTGTGCCGCACCGGCGCGTCCCGCGCGGCGGGCTTCGGCGCGCTCCGCGTGGTCCAGGCGTGCACGGCCACCAGACCGGTCCCGTGCAGCGCGGCCTCGGCGAAGGCGAAGTCCACCGCTTTCTCCCCCGCCGCGGAGCCGTCGACGCCCACCACGACCGGGCCGTCCGCACGCCCTTCCTCCCGCACCACGAGCACCGGGCACCGGCCGTGCGTCGCCAGATGCACCGCCGTGGAGCCCGTCAGGAGTCCCGCGAACCCGCCCCTCCCCCGGGAACCGACCACCACCAGCTGGGCGGCACGGGACTGAGCCTCCAGCACCGTCAGCGGCTCACCCGTCACCACGGCATGCGAGACCGGCACCTCCGGCTCCGTGGTCCTGGCGCGCTCCACCGCCTCGGCCACCAGACGCTCGACCGTGTTCCGGACACCGCCCGCCGGCGGGCCCAGCGGTGACGGGCCCGGCGGCGGATGCATCGCGGGCCACAGGAAGGCGTGCACCACCCGCAGCTCCACGCCTCGCAGCCGTGCCTCACGCGCCGCCACCTCCACGGCCGTCAGACCCGAGGCGGACCCGTCCACCCCCACAACCACCCGACCGGCCACGGTGCCTCCCGGATCCCGGACGCCAGACCTTGCATCTTCAGCTTCGCGCCGACGTCACCTCACCGCCAGAGAAACCCGGTGTCCGCTGACAGGACCGTCCGGTCCCTCCCCTCGTGTCCCGTCGCCGAGCACTGGAGCCTCCCCGCAGGGCCTCCTTTGCCGCCCCGGCCTGCAACCACCGGGCAGAACCGTTGCCGCCTGCGCGGCACGGGCCTCCGACGGCGGTACCGGCGAAGGAGCCGCCGGCCCGCACCCTCCGGACACGGCCTCCGGAGCGGCGAACTCGTGGCCGCGCTCGGCCTCGCAGCAGCCCGTTTTCGGCCTTTCCCGGCGTGCCCGCGCCGACCGCCCCCCACCCGGCCGGCGACAGCCCTATGCTTCTACTCGTTTGTAGAAGGCCCGCGGCAGGGCCGGGCCTCACGCACCCGGAAGAGGACACGCATGGCTTCGATCGACCTGGACAAGGTGCTCGACAAGGCGTGGGCGGACAAGAGCCTGCCCGAGATCCTGGCCGCCCCGGTGGGCGCGCTCAAGGGCGTCTCCGACCGTGACGGCGAGCTGCTTCAGGAGGCGTTCGGGGTCAAGACCATAGGCGACCTGTCCGAGTTGAAGTACGTCCGCTGGGCGCAGGCCCTCGCCGCGCTGGACGCGGCCAAGTAGCCCGCCCCGCGCACAGCCGTGGTGCCGCGCGCCCGCCCCGGCGCGCGGCACCGCACCCGAACGACACACATGCACGCATAAGGAGCGGACGCCATCATGGTGTTCAAACGACTGCTCGGATCACTCGGCGTGGGCGGACCCACCGTCGACACGGTTCTCCACGCGGGAGCCGCCCGCCCCGGCGGAGCGTTGACCGGCCAGGTCCATCTCAAGGGCGGGGACGCCGACTTCGACATCGAGCACATCACCCTGGAGCTCGTGGCCCGGGTGGAGGCCGAGCACGGCGAGGGCGAGAGCGAGGGCGTCGTCGCCTTCGAGCGGTTCACCGTCGGCGGCGGCTTCCGGCTCGGCGCGGGTCAGCAGCACAGCGTCCCGTTCACGGTGGCGCTGCCGTGGGAGACGCCGATCACCGAGCTCCACGGACAGGGCCTGGGCATCGTCCTCGGCGTGCGCACCGAGCTGGCGGTGGCCGGTGCCAGGGACAAGGGTGACCTGGACCAGCTGAACATCGCCCCGCTGCCCGTGCAGGAGGCGATCCTGGAAGCCCTCGGCCGGCTCGGCTTCGGCTTCAAGTCCGCCGACCTGGAGTACGGACGCATCGGCGGCACCGGTCAGCAACTGCCCTTCTACCAGGAGATCGAGCTCACCCCGGCGCCGCAGTACGCGCACCAGGTCAACGAGATCGAGGTGACCTTCCTGGCCGACCCGGGCGGCATCGAGGTCGTCCTGGAAGCCGACAAGCGCGGCGGCTTCTTCTCCGGCGGCCATGACGCGCTGACCCGCTTCACCGTCGGCCATCACGACTCCCGCGACTGGAACGCCGAGGTCGACGGCTGGATCCGTCAGTTGGTCGAGCACCGGACGTCGCACGGCTCCCACGGTGCCTACGGTCACGGTGACCCGCACGCCGGGCACGGGCACGGCGGACACCACGGGCACGACGGCCATCACCGTTCCGGCCCCGGCATGGGCACCGCCGTCGCCGCGGGCGCCGCCGGACTCGCGGTCGGTGTCGTCGGCGGCATGGTCGCGGCCGAAGTCGTGGACGAGGTCGGGGACTTCTTCGAGGGCGACGAGGAGGACGAGGGCTGATGTCAGGCCCCGGCAGACGGTAAGGAGACGGAAGCAGGGGGCGGGGGACGCGTCTCCTCCCTCCCTGCTGATAGCTTCTACAACATTGTAGAAAAGCTGTCCGGAGCATCCGGTCCGGGCAATCACCCGACCCGTACGGAGTTCTCATGGCCCTGTGGGACCGCCTGAAGGAGTCCGCGTCGACGATGCAGACCCAGCTCATGGCGAAGAAGAACGACCTGAAGAGCGGCGCCTTCCGCGACGCCGGCATGGCGATGTGTGCCCTCGTCGCCGCCGCCGACGGCACCGTCGACCCGTCCGAGCGCCAGCGCGTGGCCCAACTCATCGCCACCAACGAGGTGCTGCAGAACTTCGACGCCGACGACCTGCGGCGCCGCTTCGAGGAGAACCTCAACAAGCTCACCACCGACTTCGACTTCGGCAAGGTGAGCGTCATGCAGGAGATCGCCAAGGCGAAGAAGAAGCCCGCCGAAGCGCGGGCCGTCATCCAGATCGGCATCGTCATCGGCGGCGCCGACGGAGACTTCGACAAGGACGAGCAGGCCGTGGTCCGCGAGGCGTGCTATGCCCTGGACCTGCCGCCCCACGAGTTCGACCTCTGACCGACCGGACCGTGCGGCGGGCCGACGCCCCTGAGGCTCCGGCTCGCCGCGACCACGGCGACCGCCCCTGAGGCGGTGGGGGAGCGTCCAGGACGGGTCGGCCGGTGTTGTTCGTCCGCCCACTCGCGCTCCTGGCTTTCGTGCGGCTCGTCGCCGGGCCCGTCGTGCTCACCGGCCACGCTCGACGCCCCACCCCGCCCGGGTCAAAGGGGCGTTGCCGCGTGCAGGATGAAGATCATCGTCACGGCGGAGTTCGCCGACGACATCGCCGACACGGCCGCTCCCACCGTCGCGCCCCAGGTCGCCACACCCACCGACGTGAACAGCGACGGCCAGCTGCGCACCGCCGGAGCGGGTCCGAGAAGTGCCGCCACCCGGCGCGGCACCGGTCCCGCTCCGGCCACGCCCGCCAGAGTCGCCACCGGGGTGCCGCGAGACACCAGGGCCGCCTTGCCGATCGCGCAGGCCACCGCCCGGCGACTGCCGACCGCCTGGGCCGCGTCCTCATCCGCCCACCGCTCCGCTGTGTACGACACCGCCGTCCGCAGCGGACGCAGGAAGGGATTGGCCCGCGCGGCCAGCTGGGCCGCGAGGAGGAAGCGGTGGTGGCGGGCGGCCAGATGAGCCCGCTCGTGAGCGAACAGCGCACGGCGCTCGGCCGGTTCGAGGCAGTCCAGCATCGCCGTGGTCACCACCACACGATCCCGCCGGCCGCCCGGCAGCGCGTACGCGTAGGGGGCGTCGTCCGGAAGTACGGCCACCTCCGTCTCCCGCAATCCGGCCAGTGCCCGATGGGCCCGGCGGCGCACCCGCCCGTGCCGCCACCAGGTCCGGCCACAGGCCGCCAGCACCACGACGAGCGCGGGAATCGCCGCCTTGCCGACGACCTCGTCGTACGGGACCGCCGCCCGCACCTCGGGGTCGGACCAGCCGTCAGGCAGCGGGTTTCCGGGAAGCTGGGCGGTGCCGACCACCATCACCAGGCCGAGGCACAGCGTGCTGCAAGCCGCCATCACCGCGGCCACCCCGGTCAGCAGCCGCGTCGCGGTCCGCGGGTGCAGATGCTGCTCGGCCAGACGCGCGATCGGCCACGCGGTCAAGGGCAGCACCAGCGGCAGAAAGACGAACACCCCCATGAGGCTTCAGTCTTCCCCTTCGTTCCTCGACTGACCCAGCAGCCCCCGCAACAGCCGCTCGTCGTCCGGACCCAGGCCCGTCACGAAGCTGGCCAGCACCGCCTCCCGGTCGCTTTCGGAGTCCAGCACCTTGCGCATCCTGTGGGCGGCCAGCCCCGCCTGGTCCGACGCGGACGTCCAGGCGAAGGACCGGCCCGCGCGCTCCCGTGTGACCGCTCCCTTGGCCAGCAGCCGGGTCAGGATGGTGACGACCGTCGTATAGGCGAGGTCTCCCCCCAGGTGCTCCTGCACCCAGCCGGCCGTCGCCGGGCCGTCCGCCTCCCGCAGCGCCGACAGGACCAACGCCTCCAGCTCACCCTGCCCCCGCCGCCGGGGACGCTGCCGCTGCTCAGCCACGCCCGGTCTCCCTTCCGCCGCCGTCCGTTTCCCGGGCGGACATCGTATAGACGCCCCCAGGGCCATCGCGCCGCCCGGTTCCAGCGTGAGCTCTTCGACGCCGCGACCCGGGGCACGGTCATCGCGGCACCCTTCCAGTTTATCTACAGTGATGTAGTTTCTTGAGTACGGGCCCGTGCCGCGGGCCTCGACCGCACCTGCCGAGAAGGAGCACGCAGTGGGAGTTTCCCTGTCCAAGGGCGGCAACGTCTCGCTCAGCAAGGAGGCACCGGGCCTGACCGCCGTCCTGGTCGGTCTGGGCTGGGACGTCCGTACGACCACCGGCACCGACTACGATCTCGACGCCTCCGCGCTGCTGCTCGACACGTCCGGCAAAGTTCTGTCGGACCAGCACTTCGTCTTCTACAACAACCTCAAGAGCCCCGACGGCTCGGTGGAGCACACCGGCGACAACCTCACCGGTGAGGGCGAGGGCGACGACGAGGTCGTCAAGGTGAACCTCGCCGCCGTACCCGCCGAGATCGACAGGGTCGTGTTCCCGGTGTCCATCCACGACGCCGAGAACCGCGGCCAGAGCTTCGGCCAGGTCCGCAACGCCTTCATCCGCGTCGTGAACCAGGCCGGCGGCGCCGAGATCGCCCGCTACGACCTGTCCGAGGACGCCTCCACCGAGACCGCGATGGTCTTCGGAGAGCTCTACCGCAGCGGCGCCGAGTGGAAGTTCCGCGCCGTCGGGCAGGGCTACGCCTCGGGCCTGGCCGGGATCGCCTCCGACTTCGGCGTGGGCGTCTGACACCACGCGGAGACGGCGTCGGACCGACTCCCCTCGAGGGGCAGGTCCGGCGCCGCCTCCGCGCTGCTCCGGGAGCGACGCGAAGCCTTCCACCCGTCAGGAGGCCATGGGGCCGACCCCGCCCGCGGCCCCGGCGGCATCATCGTCGCGCCGGCCGGGGCGATCGGCTGACGGCCCGCGCTCCCGCCGTCCCGATATTCGGTGGCGGGCCCGCCCCGCCCGGTCCACCATGCCCGCATGGTCTCAGGTGAGCACACGGGCGAAACAGCGACGTCGGCGACTTCGGCCACGACGCGGTGGACGCGGGCGACCGTCTACCCCGACATGTGGGTCGACCCCGACGACGACCCCCGCGAGTCCGGTGCCCAGCCGGTCGGCGAACGCGGCATCCTGCTCGACTGCCTGCGCGGTTACCGCCTCACCCTGGAGATGAAGTGCGCGGGCCTGGACGCGGAGCAGATGGCCCGGCGGTCCGTCCCGCCGTCGACGATGTCCCTGCTCGGACTGGTGCGGCACCTCACCGAGGAGGAGCGGCACGTCCGCCGGGTGATGGCCGGCGAGGACGCGCCGAAGCTGTACCGCACCCAGGAGGACCGGGACGGTGACTTCAACGGTGCGGTCGCCGACCCGGCGGTCGTGGAGGAGGCCTGGCGGCAGTGGCGTACCGAGGTCGAGCGCACCGACCGCTACCTGGCCGGCGTCACCGACCTCGCCACCTGCAACACCGGCCACTCCGACTTCGGCCCCGAACCCGGCGGGCGACTCCCGCTCCGCGACATCCTGGTCGCGCAGATCGCGGAGTACGCACGGCACTGCGGCCACGCCGACCTCCTGCGCGAACGGATCGACGGCCGCGTCGGGCAGTGAGACCCTCTGGGCCCTTCCGGCGACCCTTCCGGCCTGCCGGCACGACCCCTTCGGCCGGCCGAAGGCGAAAAACTTCGGGCGGCGATGTCGAGAACCCGTGCCCCGCTCCGTCCCCGGGGTGAAGGCGGCCAGAATGGGCCGCACCGGCACCGAGGAGAACCACGATGGCCAAGTACCTCCTGCTGAAGCACTACCGCGGCGCCCCGGCCGCGGTCAACGACGTACCGATGGACCAGTGGACGCCGGAGGAGATCTCGGCGCACGTGCAGTACATGAACGACTTCGCGGCGCGCCTGGAGAAGACCGGCGAGTTCGTCGACGGCCAGGCCCTCACCCCCGAGGGAGCGTGGGTCCGCTACGACGGTGAGGGGCGCCCGCCGGTCACCGACGGCCCGTTCGCCGAGACCAAGGACCTCATCGCCGGCTGGATGATCATCGACGTCGACGGCTACGAGCGCGCCGTCGAGCTGGCCGGTGAGCTGTCGGCGGCCCCCGGTGCGGGAGGGAAGCCGATCCACGAGTGGCTGGAAGTGCGCCCGATCATGGGCGCCAAGCCCTGCATCACGGAGTGACCTCCCCGATGAACGAGGCCCTGCTGAGGAGCCTCACCCCGAGCGTGCTCACGATCCTCGTCCGCCGCGGAGCCGACTTCGCGGCGGCCGAGGACGCCGTGCAGGACGCGCTCGTCGAGGCGTTCCGTGTCTGGCCGGCCGACCCGCCCGGAGACACGAAGGGCTGGCTGGTCACCGTGGCCTGGCGCAGGTTTCTCGACCAGGCGCGGGCGGACAGCGCCCGCCGCCGGCGTGAGGACCTCGTCGACGAGGAGCCGGCGCCCGGGCCCACGTCCGGCGTGGACGACACGCTCCAGCTGTACTTCCTGTGCGCCCACCCCTCGCTGACCCCGTCGTCGGCGGTCGCGCTCACGCTGCGCGCCGTCGGCGGGCTCACCACGCGGCAGATCGCCCAGGCTTATCTCGTGCCCGAGCCGACCATGGCGCAGCGCATCAGCCGGGCCAAGCGCACCGTCTCCGGCGTGCGGTTCGACCAGCCCGGCGACGTCGCCACCGTGCTGCGCGTGCTCTACCTGGTCTTCAACGAGGGCTACTCCGGCGACGTCGATCTGGCCGCCGAGGCCATCCGGCTCACCCGGCAGCTCGCGGCCCGGGTCGACCACCCCGAGGTGGCGGGGCTGCTCGCGCTCATGCTGCTCCACCACGCCCGGCGCGCAGGCCGGACCGCGCCCGACGGCAGCCTGGTGCCGCTGGCCGAGCAGGACCGCGGCCGGTGGGACACCACGGCGATCGCCGAGGGCGTGGAGATCCTGCAGGCGGCCCTCGCCCGCGACCGGCTGGGCGAGTTCCAGGCCCAGGCCGCGATCGCGGCACTCCACGCCGACGCGCCCACCGCCGGGGAGACGGACTGGGCGCAGATCGTCGAGTGGTACGACGAACTGGCGCGCCTGACCGACAGCCCGGTCGTCCGGCTCAACCGCGCGGTGGCCGTCGGTGAGGCCGACGGACCGCGTGCCGGACTCGCGGCGCTCGCGGCACTGGACGGTGCCCTGCCCCGCCACACCGCGGTGGCGGCCTACCTCCACGAACGCGACGGCGACCTGGAAACGGCGGCCCGGCTGTACGCCGACGCGGCCCGCAAGGCGCCCAACCTCGCCGAACGCGACCACCTGACCCGCCGGGCGGCCCGCCTCAACGCCGGCCGGCGCCGCTGACGGGCCGCGTGCGGCTGGTCACCGCACGGTCAGCGGCACGGGGTGCACCTCGTCCGCCTTGTGGCCGGCGCGCTCGTGGATGCGCTGGACCGCTTCGGCAGAGGGGGCCTCGGAGAGGCAGTAGACGTGGCCGGACTCCGGGTCCGCCCAGGCCATCTCGAAGTGGACCTGCTCGTCCTTCTCGATCGCGAGGTCCGCGTTGTGGGCTTCACGCAGCTGTTCCTCCGTGATGCCCTTCATGCCGCGATGGACATCCATGAACTTGGCCATGGCCTCGCGCCTCCTTCCCGGCACGGAACTCGCCCGCGCCGCCTTGCCTCCCTCCCATGCTCCGCCGATACGGCCACCCGGGCGACCCCAGACCGGAACGCCGTAGGGCTCCGGCGACACCGCCGGAGCCCTACAGGTCGTACGAACGACAACGCGCCGGCGTCAGCCGCACTGGCAGGGGCTGCCCGACTGGCACCCGCAGCCACAGCCCGAGCCGCAGCCGCACGCGGCGATCAGGGGCAGGTTCCTGATCTCGGCGGGCTGCTCGGTCTCGCGCTGCCGGGCGGGGTCGGGCGTCGTGCTGGGGGATTCGGCCATGGGTCCCTCCTCGAGGCTGGTGCCTGTGCCCATTGGATGCCCGTTCCGCTGGGCGCATCAACGGCGCACTGAGGCGCCCGCGCGCCCCGGCCGGTCCCCGGCCGCCCCCGGCCCGTACCGGCGCCCGCCCCCCGGACGCGGCCGTCAGGCGCTCTCCGCCCCCGAAACCGCCTGGATCTCCGGCTGCGAGTCCGTCTGGAGTTCGTCCGCGTGCTCACCCGTCACCAGGTACACCACGCGCTTGGCGACCGAGACCGCGTGGTCGGCGAACCGCTCGTAGTAGCGGCCGAGCAGGGTGACGTCCACGGCCGTCTCGATGCCGTGCTTCCAGCGGTCGTCCATCAGGTGCTGGAAGAGGGTGCGGTGCAGCAGGTCCATCTCGTCGTCGTCCTGCTCCAGCTGCAGCGCCAGGTCGACGTCCTTGGTGATGATCACCTCGGCGGCCTTCGCCATCAGGCGCTGCGCGAGCTGGCCCATCTCCAGGATGGTGGCGTGCAGGTCGCTCGGGACGGCGCGGTCCGGGTAGCGCAGGCGCGCGAGCTTCGCCACGTGCTGGGCGAGGTCGCCCGAGCGCTCCAGGTCGGCCGACATCCGCAGCGACGTGACGACGATGCGCAGGTCCGTCGCCACCGGCTGCTGCCGCGCCAGCAGGGCTATGGCCCGGGCCTCCAGTTCGTGCTGGAGCTCGTCGACCCGCTGGTCGGCCTCGATCACGTTCTCGGCCAGCTTCAGGTCGGAGTCGAGCATGGCGGTCGTGGCGCGTCCGATCGCCGACCCGACCAGCCGGGCCATCTCCACCAGACCGTCGCCGATCGAGTCCAGTTCCTCGTGGTACGCGTCCCGCATCAGGCTTCCCTCTCGTACGTCTCAGTCGGGGGTCCAAGGGCCGGGGCCCACCGGACAACCGGCGGTACGACCGTCGTACGACCAACGGTCCGAACCCCACGCTCCCACGTTCCGGCCCCTACGCGTCCGTTTCCGTCATCCCAAATGAACCAATACTGGCTCCAAGGTGAACTCTGGGCGACGAGTGTTCGAGCTCGCAGCCCGACGGCTGTGGAGGGTGCCCGCCCCGTGTCTAACCTGGGTACATGGACGTGAACGCGGCGGTCGCCGCAGCGGCAGCGATCGCCGGGGTGCTCACCGGCGTCATCGCCATGCTCGCGTTCCGCTGGAGTGAGCGCGAGCAGAAGCGCCCCACCCGTAGCTCACTGCACACGGACGCGGTGCTCCCGCCGGGCGTGGACACGGTCCTGTCGGTCCTCAGGTCGTCCGCCGTCGTCCTCGACGAGGCGGACGCCGTGGTCAAGGCCAGCTCGGCGGCGTACGCCCTCGGCCTGGTCCGCGGCGGCAAGCTCGCCGTCGAGCCGATGCTGCAGATGGCCCGGGACACCCGGCGGGACGGCGAGATACGCCAGGTCGAGCTGGACCTGCCGCGGCGCGGCACCGGACGCGGAGAGGCCTTGGCCGTCTCCGCGCGGGTCGCGCCGCTCGGCTCCCGGCTGGTGCTGCTGCTCGTGGAGGACCTGACCGAGGCCCGCCGCATCGAGGCGGTCCGGCGCGACTTCGTCGCGAACGTGAGCCACGAGCTGAAGACGCCCGTGGGTGCCCTCTCGCTGCTCTCCGAGGCCGTGATGGACGCCTCCGACGATCCCGAGGCCGTCCAGCGGTTCGCCGGGCGCATGCAGATCGAGGCCACCCGGCTCACCAGCCTGGTGCAGGAACTCATCGACCTCTCACGGGTGCAGAACGACGACCCGCTCGAGGACGCCGAGCCGGTCCGCGTCGACGAGCTCGTCGCCGAGGCCGTCGACCGCTGCCGGCACCAGGCCGGCGCCAAACAGATCACCATGGCCTCGAACGTATGGGCGCCCGAAGGGCCCGATCAGGGTGGCGGGCGACGGGCGGACGGCCCCGCCGGCCTGCGCGTGTGGGGCAACCGCGGCCAGCTCGCCGCCGCCCTCGGCAACCTCGTCGAGAACGCGGTCAACTACTCGCCCGCCCGCACCCGCGTCGGCATAGCGGCCCGCAGTGTGAACGCGCCCGGCGGGAACCACATCGAGATCGCCGTCACCGACCAGGGCATCGGCATCTCCGACAAGGACAAGGAGCGCATCTTCGAGCGCTTCTACCGCGTCGACCCGGCCCGCTCCCGTGCCACCGGTGGTACGGGGCTGGGGCTGGCGATCGTGAAGCACGTGGCCGCCTCGCACGGCGGGGAGGTCACGGTGTGGAGCGCCGAAGGCCAGGGCTCCACCTTCACCCTGCGGCTGCCGGAGGCCGGTGCGGCCCGCGACCGCGCACATCAGCAGCCCGCCCGAGAGACACGCGCAGGAGGCGCGGGCCTCGACGAGGAGGCCGGGCGGTCCACCCTCACATCCCCCGAATCAACAGCGTACGAAACGCTTCCCGCCCCGGAGGTCCTTCCGTGACCCGAGTGCTCGTCGTCGAGGACGAGGAGTCCTTTTCCGACGCCCTGTCGTACATGCTCCGCAAGGAGGGCTTCGAGGTCGCCGTCGCGACCACCGGGCCCGAAGGACTCGACGAGTTCGAGCGCAACGGCGCCGACCTCGTCCTGCTCGACCTGATGCTGCCCGGCCTGCCGGGCACCGAGGTGTGCCGCCAGCTGCGCGGCCGCTCCAACGTCCCCGTCATCATGGTGACCGCCAAGGACAGCGAGATCGACAAGGTGGTCGGGCTGGAGATAGGAGCCGACGACTACGTCACCAAGCCGTTCTCCTCGCGCGAGCTGGTCGCGCGCATCCGTGCCGTGCTGCGCCGCCGCGGCGAGCCCGAGGAAGTCACCCCGGCGGCCCTGGAGGCCGGTCCGGTCCGCATGGACGTCGACCGGCACGTGGTCACCGTCGGCGGCACCAAGATCGATCTCCCGCTGAAGGAGTTCGACCTGCTGGAGATGCTGCTGCGCAACGCCGGCCGCGTCCTGACCCGAATGCAGCTCATCGACCGCGTCTGGGGCGCCGACTACGTCGGTGACACCAAGACCCTCGACGTCCACGTCAAGCGCCTGCGCGCCAAGATCGAGCCGGACCCGGGCGCCCCGCGCTACCTGGTGACGGTCCGCGGCCTCGGCTACAAGTTCGAGCCGTAGACCGGCCGCGCACGACGGCAGCACAAAGGGCGGGACCTCTCCGAGGAGAGGTCCCGCCCTTTGTGCGACTGCTCAGTGCCCGGCGCTCGCCGAGGCCGCGTCGGTCGGCGTGCCGGACGCCCCGTGGCCACCCGGCGTCTCACCGCCCGCGGGGCTCTCCGGCGCGCCCGGCTCACCCTCGGCGGGAGAACCGGACGGCGACCCGGACGGCGACGCCGAGGCACCCGGCGCGGCCGGGACCTCGCTCGGGCCCCACTCCTTGAAGTGGTGCTCGGCGGGGACGACGAACGCGCGCAGGCTCACGGCACCCGTCTTGCTGAAGGTGAAGGTGACCTTCTGGGCGTTGCCGTCCTGCACGGCCTCACGGCTGCTCGGCAGCGTCGCCGTGGCGTTGCCTCGGCCGCCCAGGATCAGGGAGCCGCCGGGCGGGATGCTGAGGCTGCCGCCCTTGGCGGGCTTGAGCTCGGCGGTCTTGCCGGTGCCGGGGAGGGTGATGGACTCCAGCGTCTCGGCGCTCCTGCCGGAGTTGAAGAAGGTCGCGGAGATCGCGGCCGGGCCGGTGGATTCGAGGTCGGGCTGTGTGATCACGATCGCGTTCTGGACCTTGATGTCCCCGACGCTCGTGGCCGCGTTGTCCGGCTTGATCTCCAGGGTCTGGGCGCTGTTGCCGGCCCCGCACGCGGCGAGCGAGGCGATCGAGAACGCGGTGACGGCGGCGGCGAGGGCACCGCGTCGAAGGCTGCTGCTCACGGCGGCGGCGACTCCTTGACTCGAGCGGAGCGGCCGATCAAGCCGCCCTAAGTGTCTGTCAGCGGGCCTTAGGTTACCGAGCCGCCCTCGTCCGGCCGCACCCGACCCCCCGGCACCGCTGATCCCACCAGAACCACATGTGACTCCTGCGTCACATTGGCGTGGTGCTCGTGCGGCATTCACATAAGAGCCGCGGGCGGTCGCAAAATTTCCGTGAAGGAATGCGCGGGTCACCTGGGAATTGATCACCGGTGCTCCGTCCGGGCACCTCGTGATCAATTCCGGATTCGACCGGAACCCGGCTCGGGCCACCGAACGGAGTAGCGGAAGTCGACCACATGGAACCGGACATATGGGGATGTTCGGCCGTCTGGAGGATGCTCCGGATGCGTGTAACGTACGCGTTTCGCTCGCCCCGGAGAGCCGCTCCCACCTGCGAATACCTTCTTCCACTCCCTGTCCGAAGCACGTTCCTGTTGGAGTTGTCAAGCCCCGAGATATGCCCTGACCTGCGAAAACGCCATTCAGTACCCGCAGTTTCCGTGTTACCCTGGATAGCCACGGAAGGGGTACCTGTCACATGACGTTCAAGGTTGGCGACACCGTGGTCTATCCCCATCACGGGGCCGCGCTGATCGAGGCTATCGAAACTCGCCAGATCAAAGGCGTGGACAAGACCTACTTGGTGCTGAAGGTCGCCCAGGGCGACCTGACGGTACGTGTGCCAGCGGACAATGCGGAGTTCGTCGGCGTGCGTGATGTGGTCGGTCAGGACGGGCTGGACCGGGTCTTCGAGGTGCTGCGCGCGCCGTACGCCGAGGAGCCCACGAACTGGTCCCGTCGATACAAGGCAAACCTGGAGAAGCTCGCCTCGGGCGATGTCATCAAGGTCGCGGAAGTCGTCCGTGACCTGTGGCGTCGTGAGCGCGAGCGTGGACTCTCCGCTGGTGAGAAGCGCATGCTCGCCAAGGCCCGCCAGATTCTGGTGAGCGAGCTGGCCCTCGCGGAGAACACCAACGAGGACAAGGCCGAAGCCCTGCTCGACGAGGTTCTCGCCTCCTGAGGCGAAGCCGGTCGCGCAGCGCTCTGCGCATCAAGCGCACGCCTGCACATCGAAATGCCGCGGTGCCCGATGACGAATTCCTTGTCGCCGGGCGCTGCGGCATGTTCGTACTCCGGCGCCGATGCGCCGCCACCTCGGATGTGCTATCACTCACGCCCCGGTGGTGTGGTGTGCCGGGCCCGGGCAGCCGGCTCGACCGGCGTCACGGAAGGGTCCGGTCGAGCGCGTCGCGCCCGGCACTCCTCCAGGCCATACCCACGCCAGGCCAGCCCACAAACCTGACAGGAACCGATGTCTGACGATTCGCTTCCCTCGCCGCCCGCCGGCCCCTCCGCGGCCCGTACGGCAGCCGTGATCCCGGCCGCCGGCCGCGGTGTCCGGCTCGGCCCGGGCGCCCCCAAGGCGCTTCGCGCGCTCGGCGGCACCCCCATGCTGATCCACGCGGTCCGTGCGATGGCCGCCTCCCGCGCCGTCTCCCTGGTCGTCGTCGTGGCCCCGCCCGACGGTGCCGCCGAGGTCAAGTCGCTGCTCGACGCGCACGCGCTGCCCGAGCGGACGGACTTCCTCGTCGTCCCGGGCGGGCAGAGCCGTCAGGAGTCCGTGAAGCTCGGTCTGGACGCGCTGCCGCCCGGCCACGACATCGTGCTGGTCCACGACGCGGCCCGCCCGCTGGTGCCGGTGGACACGGTCGACGCCGTGATCGAGGCGGTACGGGACGGCGCACCGGCCGTGGTCCCCGCGCTGCCGCTGGCCGACACCGTCAAGCAGGTCGAGCCCGCCGGCACCCCCGGCGAGCCGGAGCCGGTCGTCGCCACGCCGGAGCGCGCCCTGCTGCGGGCCGTGCAGACCCCGCAGGGCTTCGACCGGGCCACGCTGGTCCGGGCGCACGAGACGGTGACCGGCGAGGTCACCGACGACGCCGGCATGGTCGAGCAGCTCGGCCTCACGGTCGTGGCCGTCCCCGGTCACGAGGAGGCGTTCAAGGTCACCCGCCCCCTGGACCTGGTCCTCGCCGAGGCGGTCCTGGCCCGCAGGAGGCTCAACGATGGCTTCTGAGGCATCTGATGTCCGGCTGCCGCCGGGTGGGTTCCCGCTGCCCCAGGTCGGCATCGGCACCGACATCCACGCCTTCGAGGAAGGCCGCGAGCTGTGGTGCGCCGGCCTGAAGTGGGAGGGCGAGGGCCCGGGCCTGGCCGGTCACTCCGACGCGGACGTCGTCGCCCACGCCGCCTGCAACGCCCTCTTCTCCGCCGCCGGCCTCGGCGACCTCGGGCAGCACTTCGGCACGGGCCGCCCCGAGTGGTCGGGCGCCTCCGGGGTCACCCTCCTGACCGAGGCCGCGCGCATCGTGCGCGAGTCGGGCTTCCGGATCGGCAACATCGCCGTACAGGTGGTGGGCCCCCGCCCGAAGATCGGCAAGCGCCGGGACGAGGCCCAGGAACTCCTGTCGGAGGCGGCCGGAGCCCCGGTGTCGGTGTCGGGTGCGACGACGGACGGCCTCGGCTTCCCCGGCCGGGACGAAGGACTGATGGCGGTGGCCACCGCGCTGGTGGTGCGCACCGGCTGAGGGCAAGGGGTGGGACGTTCCCGTTGTCAATGTCACGAATGTGTGCGCCCCCGAGGTGAAGGTCCTGAGGCACACCCCGGGGCCCACTACCCTGGAGTGGTGACTATTCGCCTGTACGACACCAGCGCCCGGCAGATCCGTGACTTCTCCCCGCTCCAGCCGGGTTGCGTCTCGATCTACCTGTGCGGTGCCACCGTGCAGGCCGCCCCGCACATCGGGCACATCCGCTCCGGGCTGAACTTCGACATCATGCGCCGCTGGTTCGAGTACCGCGGCTACGACGTCACGTTCGTGCGGAACGTGACGGACATCGACGACAAGATCATCGCCAAGTCGGCCGACCAGGACCGCCCCTGGTGGGCCATCGGCTACGAGAACGAGCGCGCGTTCAACGACGGCTACCACGCCCTCGGTTGCCTGCCCCCGACGTACGAGCCGCGGGCCACGGGGCACATCACCGAGATGGTCGAGATGATGCGCGGCCTCATCGAGCGCGGGCACGCCTACGTCGCGGACGGCAGCGTCTACTTCGACGTCCGCTCCTTCCCCGAGTACCTGGCGCTGTCCAACCAGGACATCGACGATCTGCGCCAGCCCGACGAGGGCGTCTCGGGCAAGCGCGACCCGCGCGACTTCGCCATGTGGAAGGCCACCAAGCCCGGTGAGCCCGACTGGGAGACGCCCTGGGGCCGCGGCCGTCCTGGCTGGCACCTGGAGTGCTCGGCGATGGCGCACAAGTACCTCGGGACGGCCTTCGACATCCACGGCGGCGGCCTCGACCTGGTCTTCCCGCACCACGAGAACGAGATCGCCCAGGCCAAGGCCTACGGCGACGACTTCGCCCGGTACTGGGTGCACAACGCCTGGGTCACCATGAGCGGCGAGAAGATGTCCAAGTCGCTCGGCAACTCGGTCCTGGTCAGCGAGATGGTCAAGCGCTGGCGGCCCATCGTGCTGCGCTACTACCTCGGCACCCCGCACTACCGCTCGATGATCGAGTACAGCGAGGAGGCACTGCGCGAGGCCGAGTCGGCGTTCGCGCGGATCGAGGGCTTCGTCCAGCGCGTCGTGGAGAAGGCCGGTGCCGTCGAGCCCGCCGCCGAGGTTCCGCTCGCCTTCGCCGAGGCCATGGACGACGACCTGGGCGTGCCGCAGGCGCTCGCCGTGGTGCACACCACGGTCCGGCAGGGCAACAGCGCGCTGGCCGCCGACGACAAGGAAGCCGCGGTGGCCCGGCTCGCCGAGGTCCGTGCCATGCTCGGCGTCCTCGGCCTCGACCCGCTCGACCCGCGCTGGGCCGGGGAGGGCGACCGGGGCCAGGACCTGCACGGGGTGGTCGACACGCTCGTCCGCATGGTCCTCGACCAGCGCGAGGCCGCCCGGGCCCGCAAGGACTGGCCGACCGCGGACGCCATCCGCGACCAGCTGAGCCAGTCCGGCCTGGTCATCGAGGACGGCCCGCAGGGACCGCGCTGGAGCCTCGGCCCGCGCTGAGAGAAGCCCCACGGGCTGCTCGACTGTGCCGCCCGGGCCTCCGGGCGGCACACTGCACAGACATAACAGACGTCCACCGACGTACGTACGCATCACTTCACGGAGACGGGTAGCTCAATGGCCGCGAACAACCGCCGCATGTCCGGCAAGAAGGGCGCGCAGGTCGGCAGTGGCGGCCAGCGGCGCCGGGGCCTCGAGGGCAAGGGCCCGACCCCGCCCGCCGAGATGCGCAAGGGACACAAGAAGAACCGCGTCGCCAACGCCAAGGCGAAGCAGGCCGTACGCCGGCCCGTGGCCCGCGGCCGCGGCGGCAAGGGCACGTCCGAGCTGGTCGTCGGACGCAACCCCGTCCTGGAGGCGCTGCGCGAGGGCGTCCCGG
The DNA here is from genome assembly GCF_042803315.1 of Streptomyces sp. NPDC057424. Classification (NCBI taxonomy): domain Bacteria; kingdom Bacillati; phylum Actinomycetota; class Actinomycetes; order Kitasatosporales; family Streptomycetaceae; genus Streptomyces; species Streptomyces sp. NPDC057424. The sequence goes on along the minus strand of NZ_JBHVCP010000001.1, from coordinate 302,986 downwards.
CCTCGACCCTCTACGTCCAGCAGTTCATCGACAACGACGAGCGGGTGCGCGAGGCCCTCCAGGCCGCCGCCGAGCGCGGCGGCATCAACCTCATGGAGGCCCCGCGTCCCGAGCTGGACCGGATGACCAACGGCCTCAACCACCAGGGCCTGGTCCTGCAGGTCCCGCCGTACGAGTACGCCCACCCCGAGGACCTGGCGTCCGCCGCCTACGACGCCGCCGAGGACCCGCTGATCGTCGCCCTCGACGGCGTCACCGACCCCCGCAACCTCGGCGCGGTCGTCCGCTCCGTCTCGGCCTTCGGCGGTCACGGCGTCGTCGTGCCCGAGCGCCGCGCGGCCGGTATGACGGCCGGTGCCTGGAAGACGTCCGCCGGTACGGCGGCCCGCACCCCGGTCGCCCGTGCCACCAACCTCACCCGGGCGCTCGAGGCCTACAAGAAGGCCGGCATCGTGGTCGTCGGCCTGGCCGCCGACGGCGAGTCCGAGCTCGGCGAGCTGGAGGCGCTGAGCGGCCCCGTCGCCATCGTCGTCGGCAGCGAGGGCAAGGGGCTGTCCCGGCTGGTCGGGGAGACCTGCGACTACCGGGTGCGGATCCCGATGCCGGGCGGCGCCGAGTCGCTCAACGCCGGTGTGGCGGCGGGGATCGTGCTGTACGAGGCGGCTCGCCGACGCCGCTGAACAGACGTCCGGAACTTCACCCGTACGGGGTAATTCCGGTGTCATCGGGGCGACGAGGACAAGCTTGACGGGGTCCGGACAGATCCGGCGGGTCAAAGCAGTGTCCTAACCCGACGTCACTCGGTTAGATGAGTGTGGACACCAGAACACCCCGCACTCCCACGGGGGACCGCTCGTCGGGACTCGACGACGCTCCCGCGCTGAGCATGGTGAAGGTGCCGAGCGACCCGGCGCAGGTCATCGTCAATCACGCGAGTTTCCGCGTGCAGTTGGGCGTCTCGACGCGTCGCGTCCAGTCCCCCCGGGTCGCACGGCACCTGACCGCCACCGAGGACACCGCCCGCATGCCCCTCGTGGGGGGCGAGGCGGACGCGGCCACCGCCCGCCGCCGGCCCGTCGTCTGGAGCGGCAGGTCCGCCCCCGACGACACCGGCGCGCACCGGCTCCTGCAGGCCGTACGGCACGAGAGTGTCCGCCACGCCGACGAGCCCGGCTCGGACACCGGAGCCACCCAGGTCATCTCCCGCGTGGGCCCGGGCTACGACGGCCCCGGATACCAGGGCGCGGGCTACAGCGGCGCCGGCTACGAGGGTGACGGCTACCAGGACGACCTCGTCCAGACCGTGGAGACCCCGGTCGTGGGCCCCCAGCGCACCCACGAGCCCGCCGACGGCACCCGGCTGCTGCCGCCGATGCGCACCGTGGGCAGCGCCTACGACGAACCGGCCTACGAGGACGGCGCGTTCGAGGAGTCCGCCACCGGCGCGGACGACACCGGGCGCCGGGCCAGGCGGCACGGCGACGACCCCGCCCGGCACGCCTACTACCCGGGCCGCCGGATGAACCTCGGCGTCGTCCTGCTCCCGCTGCGCGTCTTCCTCGGCTTCATCTCCATCTACGCCGGCATGGGCAAGCTGTGCGACCCCGTCTACTTCGAAGGCGGCAAGCGCGGCTCCATGGTCAAGTGGCTCAACACCCTGCACCCGTGGGAAGTCGCCGAGCCGCTGCGCCAGTTCGCCCTCGAGCACCCGGTCGGCGCCGGCTTGGTCATCGCCTTCGCGCAGGTCATCGTCGGCGTCCTGACGGTGCTGGGATGCTGGCAGCGCGTCGCCGCCTGCCTGGGCGCCCTGCTGTCGGCCGCGCTGTTGGTCACGGTCAGCTGGAAGAGCGTCCCGGCCTACGAGACGCCCGACATCATCTACCTCGCCGCCTGGTCCCCGCTGATCATCGCCGGTGCCCCCGTCTACTCCGTCGACGGCCGCCTGGCTGGCAGCGCCTGGCGCCGTCTCGGCCCCCGCGCCGACATCTGGGACCTGCGCCGTTACGTGCTGCGCCGCGGCGCCCTCGTCACCGCCATCGCCACCGGGATCACCCTGCTCGTCGGCTCGCTGCTCGGCGGCGCCGTCCGCGACGCCGACCGGGTCGTCGTCCCGGGCCCCGGCGAGGCACCGCGCAACGAACTGCCCGGCTCCCCGCTCCCGGGTGAGCCCGGCAAGCGACAGGACAGGCAAACCCCGTCGGCCTCCTCCTCGCCCACCCAGGGCGCCACGGCCGGCTCGGCGAGCCCCAGCGCGGGCACCACGACCCGGCCGGGCGCCACCCGCGACACCGGCACCGTCACCGGAGGCGCCCCCAGCCAGACCCAGGGCACCGCGGGCCAGGCCCCGCCCCAGCAGTCCTCCCCGGCCGACCAGGCCCCGAGCACCACGACCGGCCCCACCTCCGGCGGCACGGCGACCGGCGGCGCGGACTCGACGGGCGGCTCGGGCAGCGGCGACTCCTCCTCCACCGGGCGTCCGGGCCTGGTGGGCGGCCTGCTGGGCTAGCCGGCGGACCCGGGCAGCGAGAGGGGCCCCGCACCACGCAGGACGCTGTCGGCGAATTCGGCGGACGGTCGACAAGTGGTACGAGAGTCTCAGCGACACGCCGTGCACGCGGCGTGTCGCTGAGACTGTGCGGACACTTGGCTCCGGCGCGCGGCATTGGCCGACAGTGTCCACGCAGGTGCGGGGCCCCTTCGAGCCGTTCAGAGAGCGGCCTGCCGGGCTCTCAGCGCCCCAGCGTGGCCAGTTCCTTGGCCGCTTCGGTCAGGTCCTTCGCCGTGTCGATGGCCCGCCAGTACGACCCCTGAGGGATCGTGAACCCGGCCAGCCGCCGCTCACGGGCCAGATGAGGGAACGTCGTCCGCTCATGGTCGCCCCGGTGCGGCAGCAGCCCGGCGAACTCGGGGGAGAAGACATACACACCGGCGTTGATCTCGAAGGTCGACGGCGGCGCCTCGATGAAGTCGGTGATACGCCCGAACCCGTCGGTCTGCACCGCCCCCCACGGCAGCCGGGGCCGCGCCAGCGCCAGCGTCGCGACGGCGTCCCGCTCGGCGTGGAAGTCGGCCATGTCCCGCAGCGAGAAACGCGTCCAGATGTCGCCGTTCGTCGCGTACCAGGGCTGGTCGGGGTGGGGGAGACGCGCCGCGGCGTACTTGAGGCCGCCGCCACGCCCGAGCGGCTCCGGCTCGACGACCGTCGTGACGGAGACGGGCAGCTCGGCCGTCTCCAGCCACTTCTGCAGCACCTCGGCGAGATGGCCGCAGGAGACCACGACGTCCGTCACACCCTCGGCGGCGAGCCAGGACAGCTGATGGCCGATGATCGGCGTCCCCGTCCCGGGGATCTCGACCATCGGCTTGGGCCGGTCGTCGGTGTACGGACGCAGCCGGGAGCCCTGGCCACCGGCCAGAACGACGGCTTGAACGGGGCGGGACGCGGCGCTCGGATCGCTCATGGACACGAACTGTACGTGGCGTCCCGCCCGGGACAGCGGCTGACGATCGCTCCCGCGTCAGCCGTCAGGGACATCCCACCCGGTGGCAGGGCGGTGTGCTCAGCTGTGCGCGGCGGCGACGCCGGTGGCGAAGGCGGTGTCGCAGACCGGCCGCGCGTAGGACTGGGCGCGGGTCGGGCCGTAGACCCGGACGGCGGCCTGGCCGAGGGCGCGGGCGATGGAGGCGCAGTGCTTCGCCAGCGACGGGCGGCCGTTGACGGCCTGCTGGAGGTGGGTGAGGGCGACGCCCGGGTCCTCCTCCTGCAGTTCGGTCAGCAGCTTGTCGCGCAGGACGTCCTGGGGGGCGCGCTTGGCGGCCCGTGGGCTGCCCACGGAGGTGTCCGCGGCGGTGAGCACCGGGTCGGTGGAGTTCCCCGACCAGTTGACTCGGGTGACCGCGAGGGTCCCGGAGAGCACCAGGACGACGGGCAGGACGAAAGCGAGGGTGCGGCCGATCCGGCGGGCGGGGCCCCGGCCGCGTCGCGTCTGTTGGTTCATGGAGTGCTTCACGCGTGTGAGGGTAGCGCCCGGTAATGGTTTGTAGACATTTAGTCACCGGTTCGGGGGATGAGAGAGTGCCACTTTCTGGGTAAGGCGTTGACGCACACTGCTCGAAACGTCCGGTCTGCCGGGGTATTTGTCGACAACGAGAAGGGCCCCGCAGCGCGCTGCGGGGCCCTTCTTCGTCAACCTGGGTGAATCACCCGGGGTTGTGCGTTCGCCGGTTGATCAGTCGGACAGACGCGCACCGGTCGACGTCGAGAACACGTGGCTCTCGCCGGAGCGCGGCACGACGTGCAGCGTGCTGCCCTTCTCCGGGACGTCACGGCCGCTGACGCGGACCACGAGGTCCTTGGAGTCGTCGCCGACCTTGGCGGTGCCGTACACGTAGGCGTCGGCGCCCAGCTCCTCGACCACGTTCACCATGACCGCGAGGCCCAGCTCGGCGTCCGCGCCGGCCACCTCGAAGTGCTCGGGGCGGACGCCGACGGTGACGGTCTTGTCGGTGGCGGCGGCGAGCGCGTCACGCTGCACCGGCACGACCGACTTGCCGAACTTCACACCACCGTCGGTGACCGGCACCTCGACGAGGTTCATCGCCGGGGAGCCGATGAAGCCGGCCACGAAGAGGTTGGCGGGCTTGTCGTACATGTTGCGCGGGGTGTCGATCTGCTGGAGCAGACCGTCCTTGAGGACCGCCACACGGTCACCCATCGTCATGGCCTCGACCTGGTCGTGGGTGACGTAGACCGTGGTGATGCCCAGGCGGCGCTGGAGCGAGGCGATCTGCGTACGCGTGGAGACACGGAGCTTGGCGTCCAGGTTGGACAGCGGCTCGTCCATGAGGAACACCTGGGGCTCACGCACGATGGCGCGGCCCATGGCGACACGCTGGCGCTGACCGCCGGAGAGGGCCTTCGGCTTGCGGTCCAGGTACTCGGTGAGGTCGAGGATCTTCGCGGCCTCCTCGACCTTCTGCCGGATCTCCGCCTTGTTGACGCCGGCGATCTTGAGCGCGAAGCCCATGTTGTCGGCGACGGTCATGTGGGGGTAGAGCGCGTAGTTCTGGAACACCATGGCGATGTCCCGGTCCTTCGGCGGCAGGTGCGTGACGTCGCGGTCACCGATGCGGATGGCGCCGCCGTTGACGTCCTCAAGCCCCGCGAGCATGCGGAGCGAGGTGGACTTGCCGCAGCCGGAGGGGCCGACGAGGACGAGGAACTCGCCGTCCTCGATGTCGATCTCCAGCGCGTCGACGGCGGGCTTGGTGGAACCCGGGTAGATCCGGGTCGCCTTGTCGAACGAGACAGTGGCCATGGTGAATGAACCCCTTCTACCGGCAGGAACGTGCCGGACGATCCGAGTAGGAAGGCGGTGCCACGACGGTGATTCCGTTGTGGTGTAGTCCACGCGTGTGAACTGGCTCAGGACGGTACCTGGCGTTCACACGTCTGTCAGTAGTTCCGGGCATGTGAACTTCGCGGAAATTTTCGAAGCGGCACGTCACGGCCGCCCGAGCCGGTTCACGGCTGCCCGTACCGGTCGGCCGGCGCCGCCACCGCCCGGGCCACGGCCCGCCGGAGCCCGGGAGGGCCGAGGCACCTCCGCCTCCGCTCCGAGCCGGAGCGGATCGCCCACGGCGACCGCCTCCGACTCCACGGTCAGCTCCACCTCCACCCAGCCGCCCCCGTCGGCCGGCCCCGCGCTGCCCGGGGCCCGCACGCCCGCCGCACCGAACTGCATCGGCAGCAGCCGCCGCGCGCGGGGTGAGATGCGCAGCCGGGCGGTGCCCTGGTGCAGGGCGGCCTCCAGCCGGCGGGAGGACTCGGCCCAGTAGGCGGCCAGGTCGAACCCGGCGGGGCGCTCGAAGACCTCCCCCGTGTCCTCGACGGACAGCACGCGCGACACCCGGTAGGTCCGTACGGCGTCCTCCGCGAGGGCGACCAGGTACCAGATGCCGCCCTTCAGGACGAGCCCAGGCGGCCGCACCTCCCGGCGCACCTCGCCGCGCCAGCGCCGGTAGTGCGGCCGCAGTGCCCGCCGCTCCCACACGGCCGCCGCCACGGCCTCCAGCGCGGGCGAGGAGCCGGTCGGCGCGCAGGGGGCCGTTGTCGCGGCATGAGCCGCGTACCTGACAGGAGATGTCAGCGCTCGCACGCCGTGACCCCCGCCCGGCCGGAACATCGTGGCTCGGCGTAACGGGCTCTGTGTACAGTGGTGCCGCCCTCGCGCACGGCAACGCGGCGCACGGCACCCGCCTCCTTAGCTCAGCTGGCCAGAGCAACGCACTTGTAATGCGTAGGTCGTCGGTTCGAATCCGACAGGGGGCTCCACTGGAAACCCAGGTCAGATGTGCTCTGACCTGGGTTTCGTCGCTACTCGTCGCGGTGAGCGGAACTCGGACATGATCCACGGCCAGCGGCTTGCGAGCCGCGGTGCAACCCTCCTCGCCCCGACCCTGTCGGCTGCTTTCTTCGTTGGACGCAGTAGCGACTCCCGGGAGAAGCCGTCAAAGGGTCCCCGACCGAGTGCTTCGCCCTCTGCAACGGGTGACCGGACGAAGGCCCTGGAGAAGCAGGCGGAAGAGGCTCTGGGGATCGGAGAACTGGCCGGGTGAATGTGCTCGGCCTCAGCCCGGGGCCGGGCCTGTGCGGTTGATGCGGACGACGTCGCCGGGCTGCAGCAGCTGGTAGCACCACTTCGCGTCCGCCGAGCGCAGTCCGATCCAGCCGTGTGTGACGTCGCGTTCGCCGGGGGCCTGCTCGTCGTAGGTCAGGGCGACCAGGTAGGTGGTCGAGCCGTCGGCGGCCCGCAGCTCGACCACCCAGCGCATGGCGACGTCGTATTCCTTGCCCAGCCCGACGGTCGCGCCGGGCAAGCGCCGTTCGGGGTACTTGGCGACGACGGTCATCCGGCCGGTCGGCGTCGGGTGCTGTGCGGTGCCGCCGGATACGGGCAACCGGCGCCCGGACAGAGCGAGTTCGTGCTGCATGAGGTCGACCGTCGCCGTTGCCCGCTGCTGCTGTGGCGGTGACGGCCGTGGTGGCGCGGTGGCGCTCGCATCGGCGGGTGGTGCGAGGCGGGCGCCGTCGTGACCGGTGAACGCCACCGCCAGACCACCGGCGAGGGCCAGTGCGACGGCGGCGGCCCCGCTCGCGTACGCCGCACGGCGCCGGCGTCCACGGCGCTCGGCCAGCCGTCTGATCTCCTGGGCCGGCACCGATGGGGCGGCCCGATGCCGGTCGGCGACCTCGTGCAGCAGGTCGGTGAGGTCATCGGACACGGTCGCCCTCCTTCTCACCGCTGTTCGGCTCGGGGTCGAGATGCACGGCGAGCGCGGCCCTGCCGCGTGACAGGCGGGCCTTCACCGTTCCCACGGCCGCGCCGGTCTCGGAAGCTACCTGTTCCACGCTCAGGTCGCACAAATGGTGCAGAACGATCGCGGTGCGTTGTGCCTGCGGCAGCCTGCGGAGGGCCTGGACCAGCGCGGTGTGCTCCGGGCCGGGTCCCGGGACATGCTCGGGGGCCGCGTGGTGGCGCACCAGCTCCAGCCAGCGCCGGGCACGACGCCAGCGGCTGACCGCGAGCCGTACCGCGACCGTACGCACCCAGGCTTCCGGTGCCTCGTCGGCCAGCATCTCGTGCCGCCGGTCCCAGGCGCGCACGAACGCTTCCTGGACGACGTCCTGCGCCTCTGCCAGATCTCCCGTCACGGCGTAGACCCGCCCGACCAGCCGCGGGAAGGCCGAGGCGTAGAAGATGTCGAACTCCTCCTCCGTCATGCCCCGTTGCGCCCCCGTGTGGTCCTCGCCCGGAAGTCCGGGAAAAGAATTCGTATCCCCTGCAACCCGACTGCCGTGCCGTGCGTACAGGTGGCGTACATGGAAGCACAGGGAGCGGGTTGTGCGTGTTCACGGGGGAAGAGAGTCCATCTCCGGCCGGAACCCCCTGCCGTAGCGCCGGTCTCCCATCCGACCGCATGTCACACATGACCGCACGGTGAGGACGCCGTCCCTCCATGGACAGTGCCTCGCAACGACAAAGGAGACAGACGACGATGCAGCGTTTCACTTCACGTTCGAGGATCAAGCTCATGACCGCGGCGGCCGCGGCGATCCTCGTCGGGGCCGGTACGGCGGCTCCGGCGGTCGCCGCGCCGGGCCAGCAGACCGAGCGGGCCGCCGCGACCGTGCGTGCCCACCAGACGGTCACCACCTGGATCAACGGCAACGTGCGGATCGGGCCGGCGGTGGGCTACCGGATCGCCTACACCGTCGCGGCGAACCAGCGCCTCAGCGCCGAATGCTGGCTCGTGGGCGGTCCTGTCACCGCCAACGGCATCAGCCACGACAAGTGGGTGCTGCTGTCGGACGGCAACTACATCTGGGGCGGCCTGCTCAAGGGCAACGAGGTGGGCAACGTGTCCAGGCCCTGCTTCTGACAGACCGGCACCGTGCCGCGGTACGTGGCGCGGTGCTGTTCGCTTCCCCTCCCGCGTCAGAGGCCGCGACCGCGCAGCCGGCGGGCGATCTCCAGTCGGGCGTCGTCGACGGGCTGATCGTCCTCGATGTCCCACAGGGTGTTCTGGAGGAGGCGGCCGAGGGTCCAGGCGTGGGCTCGGGGGCGGTCCAGGGTGAGGATGTCGGTCATGGCGTCGAAGCGCCAGAGGATGTCGTCGGGGTCGTAGCGGTTGTCCAGGGCGGGCCACAGTTCGAAGCCGGGGTCGCCCGCGAGGGGCTTGGGGTCGATCGCGAGCCAGGGGGCGCGGTCGGAGGCGAGGACGTTCTCGTCGTGGAGGTCCCAGTGGAGGAGGCGGTCGCCCGGCTCGTCCACGACCTCGCGCAGCGCGGCCGCGCAGTCGGCGACGAGGCGGCGGGCCTCCGGGTCGGGGATGCGGGCGAGGGCCCAAGGGGCCCGGTCGAGCATGCCGCGGGCGATGTCGCCGAGGCGGCGCACGCCGGGCGGGGCCGGGAAGGACGTGAGGTGGGCCAGGAGCCCGGCGATGGTGACCACGGCCTCATGGGCGTCCGGTACATGGGACAGCATGCGGGTCTCGTCGAGGCGTTCCAGCAGCATGGTGCCGGTGGGCTCGTCGTGGTCGAGGAGACGGACGGCTCCGTCGCCGTTCCAGGCGCGCAGCGCGACCGGTTCGCCCTCGCTCTCCTCGTCGAGGATCTGGAGCTTCAGGACCGCGAGGGTGCCGTCGGCGCGGACGACCGGGAGGACCAGGGCGGAGACGCCGTGCATGGGTGGTCCGTCGGGTCCGAGGTCCCAGTGGTCCAGGAAGCGGGCCGACCGCTCCGGTAGTCCGGCGATGAAGGCGCGGCCCGCCTCTCCGTTGAACTTCTCCTGTGATGCCGCCAGTTCCCGGGGAATGTCGATCACCCTCGGCACGGTAGTGGGGCGCGCCGGGTGGGGCATGCGAATTCTCCGGGGCCGGTCAGGGCTCCAGGACCACCTTTCCGGTCGTGCCGCGGGTCTCCAGCGCCCGGTGTGCCGCCGCTGCCTCGCTCAGCGGGTAGCGCTGTACGGCCGGGGTGAGCCGGCCGGACGCGGCCTCGGCGAGGGCGCGCAGTTCCAGGGTGCGGACAGGATCGGGTCCGCCGGCCTTCCCCAGCATCACCGGGCCGAGGACCTCCTCGGAGACGCCGTCGACGAGGTAGGGCCCGCCGTTCCGGATGCCCTCGCCGGACCAGCCGAAGACGATGTGCTTGCCGCCCGGGCCGAGGAGGGCGACGGTATCGCGGGCGATGTCGCCGCCGACGCCGTCGAAGACGACGGTCGCGGTCCGGCCGCCGAGGTGCGCGCGGACCTTCGCGGGCCAGGCGGGGTCCTTGTAGTCGACGGCGAGGTCGGCGCCGCCCGCCTGCACCCGGGCGGTCTTCTCCGGCCCGCCCGCGAGGCCCACGACCGTCGCGCCGGCGTTCTTGGCGTACTGCACGAGGAGCGTGCCGATGCCTCCGGCCGCTGCCGGGACGATCGCCACCGAGCCGGGGCCGAGGTCGGCGAACTGCAGGATCCCCATCGCCGTGCGGCCCGTGCCGATCATGGCGACGGCCTCGGCGAAGTCCAGATTCCCGGGGATCTCGTGCAGGCGCTCGACCTCGGTGACGGCCAGTTCGGCGTAGCCGCCCGGGACGAAGCCGAGATGGGCGACGACCCGCTTGCCGCGCCACACCTCGGCCACGCCCTCGCCCAGGGACTCGACGACACCGGCGGCCTCGCGGCCGGGGATGGTCGGCAGCGGTGCCGGCTCGGCCGCCGGGCCGCCGCGCATGCCCTCGCGCAGGGCGGCGTCCAGGAGGTGGACGCCCGCCGCGCGCACGGCGATACGGACCTGGCCGGGGCCTGGCAGGGGGTCCTCGACCCGCTCGTAGGTGAGGTTCTCGGGCGGGCCGAAGGCGTGCAGGCGGATGGCGTGCATGGCGACTCCTCTGGTGGGGGTGTCCGGTGCGATCAGCCTGCAACCTCAAGTTTGCTTGAGGTCAAGCTCGCGCCGGTCGAGGGTCAGGGGGACCGCCGTCAGGGCGCTGTTGAGGGGCACCCCGACAGCACGCCGGGGGCCGCGACCTGGTCACCGGCGGGGCAGACCCCGTCGCCGCGGTCCACGGCCGGCCGGTCGCGCCGGCTGGTGCCGGGAAGATCGACCGCGCCTGTACGGCCGTTGGCCACCGACCCGCGCCGCCGGGTGACCCGCTCGCGCCAGCCCGAAAAGCCCAGGTCGTGCCACTGCTTCGCAGGTCAGGGCCGTTTGTCGGTGGTGGGGTGCAGCATGGGGGCATGGCGAGGAGAGCGGCGGGTGGTACGGGTGTGAAGGGCGCGCGGCGACCGGAGGTGCGGCTGCCGGTGCTGGAGTCGTACGGGGGCGGTGAGCTGGAGCCGGACGGGGACTACGACGGGCTGGACTTCCCGGAAGCGGACTTCGCCGGGCAGGACGGATCGGGTGCCCGCTTCATGGACTGTGCCCTGACGGGCTGCGCGCTGGACGAGACCCGGCTGCGGCACGCCCGTGTCCTGGACTCGGCCCTGACCGGCGTCCGGGGCGTCGGCACCGACCTCGCCGAGGCCACTCTGCGCGACGTGGAGCTGACCGATGCCCGGCTCGGCGGACCGCAGCTGCACGGGGCGGTGCTGGAGCGGGTGCTGATCCGCGGCGGCAAGATCGACTATCTGAACCTGCGCACGGCCCGGCTCAGAGACGTCGTCTTCGAGGGCTGCGTCCTGGTCGAGCCGGACTTCGGCGGCGCCCGCCTGGAGCGGGTGGAGTTCGTGGACTGCGCGCTGAAGGGCGCCGACCTCCATGCGGCGACCCTGACCGACGTCGATCTGCGGGGGGCCGCGTCGCTGGAGATCAGCCGCGGGCTGGACCGGCTGTCGGGGGCGGTGATCAGCACGGCCCAACTCCTGGATCTGGCACCGGTGCTGGCGGCGCAGTGGGGGATCCGGGTGGAGGGCTGACCGGGGCCGCGTCTACGGCATGCGAGGGAAGCGGGCCTGGAGGGTCCAGAGGGCCGGGTTCTCCGCGAGGTCGTCGTGCAGGTCGGTGAGGTCGGCGATCAGGTCGTGCAGGAAGTCCCGCGCCTCACGGCGCAGTTCGCTGTGGGAGACGGTGAGGGCGGGCTCCTCCACGCGCATCCAGTCGGCCTCGATGTCCACCCAGCCGAAGCGGCGCTCGAACAGCATCCGGTCCGTCGACTCGGTGAAGTCCAGCTCCGCCCGCTGCGGCCGGGACGCCCGAGAGCCCGCCGGATCCCGGTCGATCCGCTCCACGATGTCGCACAGCGCCCACGCGAAGTCGAGCACCGGCACCCATCCCCAGGCTGTGGACACCTCGTGATCCGTCTTGGTGTCCGCCAGATAGACGTCACCGCAGAACAGGTCGTGCCGCAGCGCCCGGACGTCCGCACGGCGGTAGTCGGTCTGCGGCGGGTCGGGGAAGCGGTTGGAGAGGGCGTAGCCGATGTCGAGCACGGAGGTGATGGTGTCACGCGCCCGTAGGATCACGACCGTGGCCCGATCTGTACGTCTTGTCCCCCCGCTGTCCGCGGCCGGCCTGCTCGCCGCCACCCTCGTCCTCAGCGCGTGCGGCGGTGGAGTGCACGGCACCCCGGGCGCTGCCGGCGTCCGCGACCCGTACTTCCCGAAGGCCGGCAACGGCGGCTACGACGTCACCCACTACGGGCTGCGCCTCGCCTACGACCCCGACGCCCACCACCTCACCGGCACGGCCACCCTCACCGCCCGCGCGGCCAAGGACCTCTCCGCGTTCAACCTCGACCTGCTCGGCATGGAGGTCGAGGAAGTCACCGTCGGCCGCGAGGCCGCCCGCTGGAACCGCGCCGGGCAGGAGCTCACCGTCCGGCCGCGCGGCGACATCGACCGGGACGAGACGTTCCGCGTGACCGTCCGCTACTCCGGCGCCCCCGAGGCCGTCACCGATCCGGACGGCTCCCAGGAGGGCTGGCTGCGCACCACGGACGGGGTGCTCGCGCTGGGCGAGCCGACGGGGTCGATGGCGTGGTTCCCCGGCAACCACCACCCTTCCGACAAGGCGGCGTACGACCTCACGGTGACGGTGCCGAAGGGGCTGCGGGCCGTGTCCAACGGGGAGTTGCTGAGCGAGCGGACCGCGCGGGGGCGTACGACGTTCACCTGGCGCATGGCACGGCCGATGGCGAGTTACCTCGCGACGGTCGCCCTGGGCCGCTTCGACATCAGCCGGTCCAGGGCCGGGGACGTGCCCGTGTACACGGCCGTCGACCCGGACGAGGCCGAGGCGAGCCGGGCGGTCCTCGGCCGGATCCCCGAGGTGCTGCGGTGGGCCGAGCGGCGGTTCGGGCCGTATCCGTTCGACTCCACCGGCGCGATCGTCGACCGGGCGGCGGAGGTCGGTTACGCGCTGGAGACCCAGACCCGGCCGGTGTTCCCCGGTGCGCCCGACATCACGCTCCTCGTCCATGAGTTCGCCCACCAGTGGTACGGCGACTCCGTCACGCCGAAGAGCTGGCGGGACATGTGGCTCAACGAGGGCTTCGCGACGTACGCCGAGTGGCTGTGGGAGGAGGACCACGGCGGGGACAGTGCGCAGGAGACGTTCGACGCGCTGTACTCCGGCGAGCACTTCGACACGGAGGAGGCGGGGGAGGAGATCTGGGAGTTCCCGCCGGCGGACCCGCCGAGCGCCGCGCGGATCTCCGGCCCGCCGGTGTACTGGCGAGGGGCGATGGTGCTGCAGAAGGTGCGGCAGACCGTCGGGGACGACCGGTTCTTCCCGATGCTGCGGGCGTGGGCGGCGAAGTACCGGTACGGGAACGCCGACACGGCGGACTTCACGGCGTTCGTCGAGGAGCGGGCGCCAGGGAAGGACGTCGGGCAGGTCTGGGACGAGTGGCTGTACGGGGAGGGGAAGCCGGAGCGGCCCTGAGGGCGGGGTGCCGGATCGCCGTGGAAGCCCGTCGAACGGAGCCCCCCGGCCTCTTCCGAGGCCGGGGGGCTCCGCAGGTCACGCGAAGGGCGTGGATCAGACGTTGACGCCGAAGTCCTGGGCGATGCCGACCAGGCCCGAGGCGTAGCCCTGGCCGACCGCGCGGAACTTCCACTCCGCGCCGTTGCGGTACAGCTCGCCGAAGACCATGGCCGTCTCCGTGGCCGCGTCCTCCGACAGGTCGTAGCGGGCGATCTCCGCGCCGCCGGCCTGGTTGACGATGCGGATGTAGGCGTTGCGCACCTGGCCGAAGTTCTGGCTGCGGTTCTCGGCGTCGTAGATCGAGACCGGGAAGACGATCTTGTCGATGTCGGCCGGGAGGGCGGCGAGGTTGACGTTGATCGCCTCGTCGTCGCCGGCGCCCTCGCCCGTGCGGTTGTCGCCCGTGTGGACGATGGTGTTGTCCGGCGTCTGCTTGTTGTTGAAGAAGACGAAGTGGGCGTCCGAGTAGACCTTGCCCTGGGTGTTGACCGCGATCGCGGAGGCGTCGAGGTCGAAGTCCGTGCCGGTGGTGGTGCGGACGTCCCAGCCGAGGCCCACGGTGACGTCGGTCAGGCCCGGAGCCTCCTTGGTGAGCGAGACGTTGCCACCCTTGGACAGGCTTACAGCCATTGTTGGGAGTCCCTTCCCTCGTTGACGTGCGGCAAAGAAGCTGCGGCAAAGAAGCTACAGCTACCCCCATGAACGTGGAGAGGGGTACGCGAGGTTCCAGCTCCTTTACTTTCTTTACGCGCGATTATTCGGGTGACGTGGACGGGACAGGAGCGGGAACATGGACGGCATGTCTGGTCCTCACGTCATCCGTGGCTCTGTCTCCCTGCCCGAGGCCGAGCTTATGTGGCGATTCTCGCGGTCGTCGGGGCCGGGCGGGCAGCACGTCAACACCAGCGACTCGAAGGTCGAACTGAGTTTCGACCTGGCGAAGACCGAGGCGCTGCCGGCGGTGTGGAAGCAGCGCGCCCTGGAGCGGCTGTCCGGGCGCCTCGCCGACGGGGTCGTCACCGTACGGTCCTCCGAGCACCGCTCCCAGTGGCGCAACCGCGAGGCCGCGGCCGTACGCCTCGCCGCGCTCCTGGCCGAGGCCACCGCACCCCCGCCCAGACCTCGCAAGCCGACCCGGATTCCCCGGGGTATCAACGAACGCCGGCTGCGGGAGAAGAAGCAGCGCGCGGAGACCAAGCGGGGGCGCTCCGCGCGGGACTGGGGCTAGGGGGCTTCGGATCGTCACCGGCGTCGGGGATCAGGCCAGCTCAAGAACTCCAACCGTCTGGCCGCCGCTGTTCTCGCCGTTCGGCGGAAGCCGAGGCCCAGGTAGAAGCCCTCAGGGCCGTCGGGGCCGGGGTGCCAAGTGACGTGGAACTGCTTGGTGCCGCGCCGACGGAGTTCCTCCGCGACGGACTCGACGGCGAACCGGCCGTAGCCCTTGCCCTGCTCCCCGGCCGCGATGTTCAGCCGCCACAGGCCCGAGCGCGGCACGCTGCCGTCCTCGTACCAGTCGATGTCGAGGAAGGCCATGAGGAAGCCCACCGGGCGGTCGCCGTCGACGATCAGGCGGGGCCAGGCGACGCCGGGATGGACGTAGGCCTCGGCGAGGGACTTCACGACCGGGTCGACCGCGTGCTCCTGGCCGGGGCGGACGCGGATGCCGAGGGCGGCGTCGAGGTTCGCGGGGGTGATCTCTTCGAGGCGTGGGCCGGTGCTGGTCATGCGCGCACCCCAGGAGGGCGGATCACCACCGGGCCAGCGATTTCCTCAGCCCAACTGCCGGTACCTGCCCCGGAAGTACGTCAGGGGGCCGCCGTCCTCGCTCGGGACGCGGGCGGTCAGGACGCGGCCGATGACCAGCGTGTGGTCGCCCGCCCGTACACGCTGCTCGGTGCGGCACTCCAGGACGGCCAGGGCGCCGCCGACCAGCGGGGCGTCGGTGTACTCGCCGCGCGTGTACGGGATGTCGGCGAACAGCAGACGGTCGCTGAGGCGGCCCTTCATCGCGAAACGGCCCGCGATGTGCCGCTGGCTCCCGGAGAGGACCGAGACCGCCCACAGGTCCTGCTCCTCCAGCAGTTCGTCCATGCGGGAGCCCTCGCGCAGGCTGACCAGCACCAGGGGCGGGTCCAGCGACACCGACATGAAGGCCGTGGCCGTCATGCCCACGTCCTCGACGTCCGGCGCCGCGGGGTCGTCCGGGTCGAGCGAGGGCTCCTGCGCGGTCACCAGGACCACGCCCGAGGCCAGCCGGGACATGGCGGCGCGGAACTCGTCGTTGCTCACCCCCTCAGCATGCCCGGAGGCGGGCGACGGAATGATCGGGGACGTGGCAGCGGGAGTGTTCGGCACGCCGGAAACGCTAATCTCCGCGCCGCACGCCCCGCATCGGACTCCCGCCCGATCACGGTCCTAGGACTCGCGACGGACCTGCGCGGCCCGCCGAAGAGCGGGACGGAAATACATGTGCGCAACCTGACAAACTTTGCGCTCGGTGGACGCAGGTGAAGAACGCAGAAACTCCACTCAATTGTTCATGTTTGCCTGTGACTTGAGTCACAAGGGGCAGGAATTGTTGACCCTGTGTACCGAGTGAGCAGCGCGCTGTGATTCAGTGGCGGGGAAGCTGCCAGGACGATACGCCGACGAGAACCCTTGAATCGCTGCGAGTACTCGGGGGGAGGGCGAGCATGGAGACCGAGTCGGAGCCCTACGTCCGTCTTGCGTCCCTGCGGCAACTGCACCAGGTCATGGCCGACATGAACACGGCCCGCAGCCTGGCGGACACACTGCAGACCGTCGCGGAGGGCGTCGTGGCGGCCCTCGGGTACGAGCTGGCGTGCGTGAACCTCGTACGGCCGGACGGCGACCTCGTCGTCGCCGCCTTCGCCGGGAACCCCGCCGCCGAGGCCCTCATCACCGGCCGTGTCGGCTCGCGCGATTCCTGGGAACGCCGCCTCGGTATGGGCGAGAACTGGGGCGACCTGGTGTTCATACCGCACACCGAGGGCTGGGTCCTCGACGACGACGACGTCCCGCAGTGGTACACCGACGGCCCCGCCCCCCGCTTCGAGGACGAGTGGCACCCGGCCGACCGCCTCTTCGCGCCCATGTACGCGCCCGGCCCGCAGGGCAGCGGGGCGTGCGGCGAACTGGTCGGCGTGCTGTCCGTGGACCGGCCGCGCAACGGCCGGCGGCCCGGCGCCTGGGGCCGCGAGGCGCTCCAGATGTACGCCTTCCAGGCAGCCATCGCCATCAGCAACGCCCGGCTGCGCGCCAACATGCAGCGCGCCCTCGTCCGTCTGGAGCGCGAGCAGCAGGCGCTGCGGGCGAGCGAGGAAAGCTTCAGGCAGGCCTTCGAGTACGCGCCGTCCGGCATGGCCATCGCCGAGATGGGCGGCGACCAGCACGGCCGGATCCTGCGCACCAACGACGCCCTGTGCCGGCTGCTGGGCCGCCCGGCCTCCGCGATGCGCCGCTACTCGTTCTCCGACCTGGTCCATCCCGAGGACATAGGCACGCTCCTGCGCACCTCGGCGGAGGGCGGCCGGGCCGAGCTCCGCCTGGGCCGCCGGGACGGCACGTACGTCTGGGTCAGCCTGCGCAACAGCGTGGTCGCGGACGCCGCCGACGGCCCGCGCTTTCTCCTCACCCACGTCGAGGACATCGAGGAGCGCAAGCGCCGCGAGCTCCAGCTCGCCCACCGCGCCTCGCACGACTCGCTCACCGGCCTGCCGAACTCCGCGGAGCTGCGCTCCCGCCTGTCCGCCCGGCTGTGCCAGCGCACCGCGTCCCCGCACGCCGTGGTCGAGTCGGTCGACGCGGCCTACGGCCACGCCTTCGACGTCGTCGGGCCCGGCTTCGACTTCCGGCAGGGCGCCGAGCCGTACGACGCCTACGACCACCATGTGCACACCGTCGCCCCGGACGGGAACCACGACGACGGCACCAAGGGCCTCGCCGTGCTCTTCTGCGACCTCGACGGCTTCAAGTCGATCAACGACCGCTTCGGGCACAACGCGGGTGACGCGGTTCTCATCGAGGTCGCCCGGCGGCTGAGCAACGGCGTCCGCGACGGTGACACGGTGGCCCGGCTCGGAGGTGACGAATTCGTCATCCTGGCCGACGGACTCGGCCGGGCCGACGCGCAGGACCTCGCGGTCCGGCTCCGCAACGAGATCATCCAGCCCATCCGTGCCGAGGGGCGGGCCGTCCGGGTGGGCGCCAGCTTCGGCATCGGATGGGCACACTGTGGAATGACGGCGGACGAAGTGTTGAAATCCGCTGACGAGCGGATGTACGTCGAGAAACGATCTCGTCCCAAACAACACAGACGCGCCGGGTGAAGCCTGGTCAGTGAGTTGATGCGGTCTGAGTCACCCGTTTGGGTCTCTGGGAACGGGTAGGCTCGCTTACTCACCCGTGTACCGCATGCACTGCACCTGACTGAGGAGACCAAGGGATGACGCCCGGCAACAACGGCGCGAGCACGCCCGAGGACGACGACCCGTTCGGCTATCTCTACGCCGACGGGCAGGCCAACGGAGCCCAGCCGCCGTCCGGGGGCTACGGCTACCCGAACTCGGTCAACCGGGTGCGAGCGGTCGGCACGCGCTCGTACGGCCAGCAGCAGCCGCAGGCGGCTCAGACCGCGCCCTACGGCCAGGTCCCGCAGCAGCAGGGCGGCTACAACCGGCCGAACGCGCACTACGCGGCGCCGGAGACGCTGCCGGGCGGTGCGGCCACCACACAGCACCAGATGTCGGGCGGCGGTGGCGGCGGCCGGGGTGGCCGCGGCCCGAACACCAAGGGCCTCCTGATCGGCGCGATCGCGGTGGTCGCCGCGGTCGTCATCGGCATCGGCGTGGCCATGCTGGGCGGCGACAAGGACAAGGACGACACGGGCAACGAGGCGGGCACCGCTCCGACCCAGTCCCAGGAGGAGTCGAAGCCGAGCCCTTCGGCCAGCAAGGCCGGCGAGAGCAAGGTCGACCTGCCCACGATCGACGCCAAGGCACTGCGCCTCGGCGGCGGCGCGGCCCTCGCCCAGGACGTCAAGGGCGCCCAGTCGGACGGCGGCATCTACGTCGGGAACCTCAACCAGGTCGGTTCCTCGGTCACCTGGACCGTCGACGGCATCCCCAAGGAGGGCGCCTACACCGTCTTCGCCCGCTACAGCACGGTGGACGAGGACCAGGAGATGACGCTCACCGTCAACGGCAAGCCGTTCGGTGACAAGCTCAACCTGAGCAACTTCACGCACACCTCGGACGGTGACTTCTCCAAGGGCTGGACGAAGACCTTCGCCTGGCCGAACCTCAACGAGGGCACCAACACGATCACGCTGTCCTGCAAGGACGGCGACAAGTGCAACGTCCTGCTGGACAAGCTGTGGCTGAAGGCGGGCCGGGTCAAGGGCTGAGTCGGCCTAGGCCGCGCTGACCTCCCCCGAAACCGTCACCCTCCCCAGCAGCCCCTCGTACACCCCCCGGTCGAACTCGCCCGCCACCGGTGCCGACACCGTCGCCGTCGACAGGGCGATGGCCCGGGCCAGGCGGTCCGGCCACGGGAGCTGTTCGACCAGGCCCGACAGCAGGCCCGCGACCACCGAGTCGCCCGCGCCTGTCGGGTTGCCTCGCGTGGAGGCCGGTGGGGTGGCTCGCCAGCGGCCTTCCCGGGTGACGGCGAGGAGGCCCTCGGGGCCGAGGGACGCGACCACCGCACCCGCGCCCCGGCGGCGGGCGTCCTGGGTGGCGCGCAGGGGCTCGTGGGAGCCGGTCAGTTCCGCCAGTTCGTCGGCGTTCGGCTTGATGATGTCCGGGCGGGCCGCGACGCCCCGGCGCAGGGGTTCGCCGCTGGTGTCCAGGAGGACCGGTATTCCGAAGGCCCGGGCCGTACGGACCAGGCCCGCGTACGCGCCCACCGGGACGCCCGGCGGCAGGCTGCCGCACAGGGCCACCGCCGACGCGGCGGGGAGCAGGTCCTCGTAGGCCTCCTGGAAGGCCGACCACTCGGCGGGCGCGACCGCCGGGCCCGGTTCGTTGAGTTGCGTCGTGTCGCCGGTCCGTTCGTCGACCACGGCGATGGTGCGGCGGGTCGGCCCGGAGAGCGGGACGAGCGCGTCCACGACGCCCGGTACCGCCGCGAGCCTCTCCTGCACGACCCGGCCCGTCGCCCCGCCCGTGAATCCCGTCACCGTGACGTCGTGCCCGAGGGTCGCGAGGACCCGGGCCACGTTGACGCCCTTGCCGCCGGGGCGCTCCGTCACCTCGGACACGCGGTGCGAGGCGTGCGGCCTGAGGGACCGTACGCGGTAGGTGATGTCGAGAGCGGTGTTCAGCGTGACCGTGAGGATCACCTGGGCCGACCTCCCCCCGGACGCGCCTGTTGCCGTGAACGTTCCCTGATCATGTCAAAGAGACGGCGGTCGGCCCAGTCCTGGAGCCGGCCACCGTCTCTCGACCACGGGATGGATCAGCCCAGTTGGGGACCGACCACCCATTCACCCCGGCGCATGACGCCCTTCACCTCGTACGCGGAGTCCAGGATCAGCAGGTCGGCGTACTTCCCGGGCTCCAGTGAGCCGATCGTGTCGGCCATGCCGAGCAGACGGGCCGGGGTGGCGGAGAGGGCCCGCACCGCGTCCTCGACGGAGAGGCCGTCGACCGTGACCGCCCGCTTGAAGGCCCGGTCCAGGGTGAGGGTCGAGCCGGCGATCGTGCCGTCCGTCACCAGGCGGGCCACGCCGTCCGTGACCTCCACCTGCAGCGGGCCCAGAAAGTAGCGGCCGTCGCCGAAACCGGCCGCGTCCATCGCGTCCGTGATGAAGGCGACCCGGTCCGCGCCCGCGTGGTGGAACGCCAGCCGGAGCGCCGCCGGGTGCAGGTGTGTGCCGTCGTTGATCAGCTCGACCGTGATCCGGTCGTCCTCCAGGAGCGCGGTGATCGGGCCGGGGGAGCGGTGGCCGAGCGGCGGCATCGCGTTGAAGAGGTGGGTGGCGACCGTGGCGCCCGCGTCGATGGCCTCCACCGTCTGCTCGTAGGTGGCGTCCGTGTGGCCGATCGCCGCGATCACGCCGTGGTCGGCGAGGAGGCGTACGGAGTCGAGGCCGCCGGGGAGTTCGGTGGCCAGGGTGACCATCCTGGCCCGGCCCCGGGCCGCGTCGATCAGCTTGCGGACGTCCGCGGGGTGCGGGTCGCGCAGGAGGGCCTCGGAGTGGGCGCCCTTGCGGCAGGGGGAGATGAACGGGCCCTCGAAGTGGATGCCGGCGATGTCGCCCTGCTCGGCGAGTTCGCCGAGCAGCCCGGCGCGTCGGGCGAGGGAGTCCATGTCGCCGGTGACGGTGGAGGCGACCAGGGTGGTCGTGCCGTGCAGGCGGTGGGTGTGGATGCCCTTGAGGATGTCCTCGGCCGAGCCGGAGGTGAAGGAGGCTCCGCCTCCGCCGTGGTTGTGGAGGTCGACGAAGCCGGGGATGACGTAGTGGCCGGTTACGTCGATGATGTGGGCGTTTTCCGGGGCTGTGGTGGTGATGCGGGTGCCGTCGATGATCAACCGGCCGTTGTGGACGGTTTCGGTCGGGAGCACGATGGTTGCGCCGGTGAGGACCGTGGGGTGTCCGGCCGTTACGGGGTGCGGGTGCGTGGTGGCTGGTCGCGCGGTTCCCCGCGCCCCTGGGGGCGTTGCCATCAGGTGGATACCTCCGAACGGTCGGTCGATGCCAGAAGATCCCAGGCCAGCAGGCCCGCCCCCAGGCAACCGGCGGAATCCCCCAGCGCCGCGGGGACGATCGACGGCTGTTTCTGGAAGGTGATGCGAGTGCGGATCGCTTCCCGCAGGGGTGCGAAGAGAGTTTCCCCCGCCTCCGCCAGCCCGCCGCCGACGATCAGAGTGCGGGGGTCCAGCAAGGTCAGGGCTGTGACCAGGCCGTCGGCCAGGGCGTCCACGGCCTGCTGCCAGACGGCCCGCGCCTTCGGGTCGCCGGAGTCCACCGCCTTCGCGCAGTCCGCCGCGTCCGCGCCCGGGTCGCCCGAGGCCGCGGCCCAGGCCTCGCTCACGGCCGCCGCCGAGGCGAAGCGCTCCAGGCAGCCGTGCTGCCCGCACGGGCAGGAGGCCCCGCCGGGACGTACGACGATGTGGCCGATCTCGCCCGCGAAGCCGTGCGCGCCCGCCTCGACCCGGCCGTCGACGCCGATGGCGCCCGCGATGCCGGTGCCCAGTGCCACGAACAGGAACCGGTCCGCGCCCCGGCCCGCGCCGACCCGGCCCTCGGCGAGGCCGCCGGTACGCACGTCGTGGCCGAGGGCGACCGGGACACCCAGCCGCTGCGCCAGCAGGTCGCGCAGGGGGACGTCGCGCCAGCCGAGGTTGGCCGCGTAGGCGGCGATGCCGCGCGACTCGTCGACGATGCCGGGGACGGCCACGCCGGCGGCGGACGCGGGCGTGCCGAACTGCTCGGTGCCGTACGCGCGCAGCTCGGCGGCGAAGTCGAGGATGCCCGCGACGACGGCGTCCGGTCCCTGGGCCCGCTCGGTGGCCCGGCGGGCCCGGTGCAGCACCTCGCCCCCCGGTCCGGCCAGGGCGGCCTTCATTCCGGTGCCGCCCACGTCGAGGGCGATGACATGTCTCACGGGGACAGTGTGACCCGGGGACCCGCAAGAGGTCTAGTCCACTCACGTGGTGTAGACCTTGTTCCGCATATCGAAAAGTTTCGGCGGCGGACCACGCCAGAGTTTGGCGAGTGACGCCAGGGTTGGGGAAGAGCAGCGGTGCAGCGGCGACGGATGGCAGGAACGATCGCGGCGGTGTCCGCACTGGGCATGACGGCGGTCCTCGGCGGCTGCGGCGTCACGGGAGGCTCGGCCGACGTGACCCTGAAGCTGGTCGCCGCCGACTACGGCGACAGCGCCGCCAACAGCTCGAAGAAGTACTGGGACAAGCTCGTCGAGGAGTACGAGGCCGACCACCCCGACGTCGAGATCGACGTCAGCGTCCACTCCTGGAACGACGTCGACCGCAAGGTCAGGGAGATGGTCGCCGCCGGTGACCCGCCGGACATGGCGCAGATCGGCGCGTACGCCGACTACGCGGCCGGCAACCGGCTCTACAAGGCCGACGACCTGCTCTCCATACCCGTGCAGGCCGACTTCGTCGGGCAGCTGGCCTCCGCGGGCCAGGTCAAGGGCGTGCAGTACGGGATGCCGTTCGCCGCCTCCACGCGGGTGCTCTTCTACAACAAGACCCTCTTCGCCAAGGCCGGCATCACCCCGCCCGAGTCCTGGGACGACCTGGCCGAGGACGCCGAGGCGCTCAAGGCGGAGGGCGTGAGGTATCCGTACGCGCTGCCGCTCGGCCCGGAGGAGGCGCAGGCCGAGACCATGCAGTGGATGCTGAGCGGCGGGGGCGGCTACACCGACAGCGTCGACAGCTACGGCATCGACTCCCCGGAGAACATCGACACCTTCTCCTGGCTGAAGAACGACCTGGTCGGCAAGGACCTGACCGGGCCGGTCGCGCCGGGCAACCTGAACCGGGCCGCGGCGTTCGCCGCCTTCGCGAAGGGCGAGGTCGGCATGCTCAACGGCCACCCCTCGCTGATGAAGATCGCCGCGAAGAACGGCGTCAAGTACGGGATGGTGCCCACGCCGGGCCACGAGGGCCCGAGCAAGTCCACGCTCGGCGTCTCCGACTGGATGACGGCGTTCCGCAAGAACGGCAACCGCGACCAGGTGGGCGACTTCCTCGACTTCGTCTACAGCGAGAAGAACGTGCTGGCCTTCTCCCGCGAGTACGACCTGCTGCCGGTCACCTCCTCCGCGTCCGCCACCATGGCCGCCTCCGACGAGGACCGGCACCTCAAACCGTTCCTGGAGGAGCTGCTGGCCTCCGAGCTCTACCCCGTCGGCAAGACCTCCTGGGCCGATGTCAGCTCCCAGGTCAAGCAGCAGATCGGCAAGGCCGTCGCGCCCGGCGGCAGCCCCTCGGGCGTCCTCGGCCACCTCCAGGCGGCGGCGGGCCGGGCGGAGAGCGCCCAGTAGGCGCTGTCGGTGGCGGGCGCTACGGTGCCGGGCATGGACGAGGAGCACGACGGGACGCGGCTCGGGCGCAGGGAGCGGGACATCCTCGCGCTCGAACGCCGCGGCTTCCCCGGCCCCGGCGCGAAGGAACGCGCCATACGCGAGGAGCTGGGCCTCGCCCCCGTGCGCTACTACCAGCTGCTCAACGCCCTGCTGGACGACCCGCGGGCCCTGTCCCACGACCCGGTGACGGTCAACCGGCTGCGGCGGATACGGCACAGACGCCGGACGGAACGCTGAACCTCAGCCGAGTCGTTCCGCCAGCGCGCCCAGCAGGGCCACGACACCCTCGGGGCCGTCCACCACCAGGTCCGCCCGTTCCCGCAGTTCCGTCACCTCGTCGCTGCCGCTGCACACCAGCAGGCCCGGGGTGCCGGACGCGCGCAGGGCGTCGACGGCGGAGTAGGCGGGCAGGTCGCCCAGGTCGTCACCCCCGTAGAGGACGGACCCGGCGCCGATCTCCCTGGCGAATTCGCTCAGGGCGACGCCCTTGTCCATGCCGGGCGGGCGCAGTTCGAGGACCATGCGGCCGGGCTCGACGATCAGGCCGTGCCGGGTCGCCAGGGCGGTGAGCGGCTCGCGCAGGGACTCGAAGACGGCCTGCGGGTCGGCGGCCCGGCGGGTGTGCACGGCCACGGCCCGGCCCTTGTCCTCGACCCAGGTCCCGCTCCCTTCGAGGAGGCCGGGCAGCTCGGCGCGCACGGCCGCGACACCGGGGTGCGACTCCGGGGCGCTGAGTTCACCGCTGCGGGCGTCCCACCGCTCGGCGCCGTAGTGCCCCAGAACGACGAGGTGCTCAAGGCCGGGAACGCCGGCGAAGCCGCCGTTGCGCACCGCGACCTCGGCGGGCCGGCCGGTGATCACCGCGACGGCGGCGACCTTCGGCGCGAGCGCGGCCAGCGCGGGCACCGCCCCGGGGTGGGCCCGGGCCTTCTCGGGATCGGCCACGATCGGCGCGAGCGTCCCGTCGAAGTCGAGCCCGATCAGGGCCTTGCCGGGGCGCGCGAGGAGGGTGTCCAGGCCCTCCCGGCCCGCCTTCGTGGCCGGTGTGGGCAGCATCGTGCCGCTCATCCCCGCAACGCCTCGAGCTGGTCCACGAACCACTGCGCCGGCGGCAGCGCCGTCGCCGCCGCTGCCAGCCGCTTGCCGCGCTCGGCGCGTTCCTCCGGGCGCATCGACAGCGCCTCGTGCAGGGCCGCCGCCGTCCCCGTTACGTCGTAGGGGTTCACCACGATCGCGTCCTCGCCGAGCTCCTCGTACGCCCCGGCCTCCCGCGACAGCACCAGCGCGCAGCCGGCGTCGGAGACGACCGGGACCTCCTTCGCGACGAGGTTCATGCCGTCGCGGATCGGGTTGACCAGTGCCACGTCGGCCAGCCGGTAGGCGGCCAGGGAGCGCGCGAAGTCGTCCTTGAGGTTGAGTACGACCGGGGTCCACCCCGGCGTCCCGTACGCGGCGTTGATCTCGTCCGAGACCCGCTGCACCTCGGCCGTGTACTCCCGGTACACCGCGAGGTCCTGCCGCGAGGGATACGCGAACGCCACGTGCACCACGCGCTCGCGCCACTCGGGGTGGTCGTCGAGCAGCTGCCGGTATGCCAGCAGACCACGCACGATGTTCTTGGACAGCTCCGTGCGGTCGACCCGGACGATGGCGCGGCGGCCTTCGCCGATCTCCTCCCGCAGCGCGGCCATCCGCTCCTCGACGTCCGGCTCGTGCGCCCGTTTGCGCAGGAAGTCCGCGTCGGCCCCGAGCCCGTGCACCCCGACCCGCGTGCCGCCGAGCCCGCCGGCGAACTGCTCGGCGCACGCGGTGAACGCCTCCGCCCAGCGCTCGGTGAGGAAGCCCAGCCGGTCCGCGCCGAGCATGCCGCGCAGCACCTGCCCGGCCACGTCGTCCGGCAGCATCCGGAAGTACTCGGGCGGCGCCCAGGGCGTGTGCGAGAAGTGGCCGATCCGCAGGTCGGGCCGCAGCTCGCGGAGCATGCCCGGGACCAGTGTCAGGTGGTAGTCCTGCACCACGACCGCCGCGCCCCGCGCCGCCTCCTCGGCCAGCGCCTCGGCGAACGCCCGGTTGTACGTCTCGTAGGACGCCCACTGCCGCCGGAACTCCGCGTCGAAGACCGGCTCCAGGGGCGTCTGGTAGAGCATGTGGTGCACGAACCACAGGACCGAGTTGGCGATGCCGTTGTACGCGTCGGCATGGACGTCGGCCGGGATGTCCAGCATCCGCACGCCGTCCTCGCCGACCCCGCGCCCGACCGCCTCCCGGTCGCCGTCGGACAGCGCCGAGCACACCCACAGCGCGTCCGCGTCCGAGCCGATCGCGGAGAGGCCGGAGACCAGCCCGCCGCCGCCGCGCTTGGAGTCCAGCGAACCGTCCTCGCGCACCGCGTACGAGACCGGCCCGCGGTTGGAGGCCACCAGCACCTGTGCAGCACCGTACGTAGAAGCCATAAGCCTCAACCTAGCCCGGCCCGGAAACGCTCAAACGTACGGATCTTCCGCACCCGGCCGAAAACGGCCCCGGTCAGGCCGCTCTCCGCGCCTGGTACTCGGCGATCTCCACCATCGGCGGACGCTCCTCGGTGTCCACGGAGTACGTCCGAGGCTCGAAGCCGTCCTCGGCCCGCTCGAACTGCGTCAGGGACGGCCGGATCAGATGCCCGCGGGCCAGCCGCAGCTGGGCCGTGCGGTAGATCGCGGCGGCCATCCGGCCCAGCGCCTGACCGTCCTGGTGCCGGTGCTTGCGCACCCCGACGTCCACCTGGGCGAGGGCGTCCAGGCCCACCAGGTGCAGGGCGTCGACCAGCATGCCCAGCTCCACGCCGTACCCGACGGGGAACGGCAGCTGCTCCAGCAGCGAGCGGCGGGCCGCGTACTCGCCGCCGAGCGGCTGCACGAAGCCGGCCAGCTGCGGCCAGTGCATGTTGAGCAGCGGGCGCGCCATCAGCTCGGTGACCCGGCCGCCCTGCCCGGCGGTCTTGCCGGAGGCGAGCGAATCGAACTCGGTGCCGAGCGGACGGTCGTACATGGCCTTCACCAGGTCCACGGCCGGATCGGTGAGCAGCGGGCCCACGATCCCCGAGACGAAGTCGGACGAGAAGTCCCTGAGGTCGGCGTCGACGAAGCAGACGACGTCCCCGCGGGTGACGAGCAGCGAGCGCCACAGCACCTCGCCCTTGCCGGGCACGACGGGCAGGCGCGGGAGTATCCCGTCCCGGTGCACCACCCGCGCGCCCGCGGCGGCGGCCACCTCCGACGTACGGTCGGTCGACCCGGAGTCGACGACGACCAGTTCGTCGACGAGCGGGACCTGCCGCATCAGGTCGTGGCGGATGACGGCGACGATGTCGCCGACCGTCGCCTCCTCGTTGAGCGCGGGCAGCACGACACTGACCGTCTGGCCCGTGCGCTGCTTGGCGGCCAGGATCTTATGGAGGGGGCGATCGTTCGCGGACCAGGAACGGGTGCTCAGCCAGCGCTCGACTTCTTCCAGCACCGTGGCGGCTCCTCTGTGTTCTCCAGGCGGGACAGACTGTGATCCATCTCGCGGTTCGGACGACTATCTCAACTGTCCTGGTCGTCGGTTACAGTCTTGAACAAGGCGGATGACCATCGCATGTCCGGGGTCACCCGCCGCCTACAACCACATACAGCTCATCCAGAGGGGCAGAGGGAAACGGCCCGTTGAAGCCCCGGCAACCCTCCAGTCGGTTCTCGTAGGTCACTGGCGACCACTTCGCGAGGCTCCCGGCTAGGGAAGGTGCCAAATCCGTCTCACGGCGAGATGCGTCGTGAGGAAGATGAGGAGAAAGGGCCTCGCCTCACATGGCTGTGCAGACTGTTGCAAGCACCACTGACTCCACCGTAGACCTGGGTCCCGCGGCTGCCCTGAGCTGCCGCGAGTGCGGTCACCGCGTACCCCTCGGCCCGGTCTTCGCGTGCGAGGAGTGTTTCGGCCCGCTGGAGATCGCCTACGACTTCTCGGCCTACGACACCGAGGAGCTGCGCAAGCAGATCGAAGCGGGTCCCGCGAACATCTGGCGCTACGCCCCGCTGCTGCCCGTCCCGGCCGACGTGGCGGACAAGCCGAACATCAACCCGGGCTGGACCAAGCTCGTCAAGGCCGACAACCTCGCGGCTGAGCTGGGTGTCGACGCCGGCAAGCTGTTCGTCAAGGACGACTCCGGCAACCCGACGCACTCCTTCAAGGACCGCGTCGTCGCCCAGGCCCTGGAGGCCGCCCGCGCCTTCGGCTTCACCACGCTCTCCTGCTCCTCCACCGGCAACCTCGCCGGTGCGGTGGGTGCCGCCGCGGCCCGCGCCGGCTTCCGCTCCTGTGTGTTCATCCCGCACGACCTGGAGCAGGGCAAGGTCGTCATGGCCGCCGTCTACGGCGGTGAGCTCGTCGGCATCCAGGGCAACTACGACGACGTGAACCGTTTCTGCTCCGAGCTGATCGGCGACCCGGCCGGTGAGGGCTGGGGCTTCGTCAACGTCAACCTCCGGCCGTACTACGCGGAGGGTTCCAAGACCCTCGCGTACGAGATCTGCGAGCAGCTCGGCTGGCAGCTGCCGGACCAGCTCGTGGTGCCGATCGCCTCCGGCTCGCAGCTCACGAAGATCGACAAGGGTCTGCAGGAGCTGATCAAGCTCGGTCTGGTCGAGGACAAGCCGTACAAGATCTTCGGCGCGCAGGCCGAGGGCTGCTCGCCGGTGTCGACGGCCTTCAAGGCCGGCCACGACGTCGTGCGCCCCCAGAAGCCGG
This sequence comes from Streptomyces sp. NPDC057424, assembly GCF_042803315.1. NCBI lineage: Bacteria > Bacillati > Actinomycetota > Actinomycetes > Kitasatosporales > Streptomycetaceae > Streptomyces > Streptomyces sp. NPDC057424. Next base: position 274,673 of record NZ_JBHVCP010000001.1, on the reverse strand, counting down.
ACACCATCGCCAAGTCCCTCGCCATCGGCAACCCGGCGGACGGGCCCTACGTCCTCGACATCGCGCGCCGCACCGGCGGTGCGGTGGAGGACGTGACCGACGAGCAGGTCGTCGAGGCGATCAAGCTGCTCGCGAGGACCGAGGGCGTCTTCGCGGAGACCGCCGGTGGTGTGACGGTGGGCGTGACGAAGAAGCTGATCGAGAGCGGGGCGCTCGACCCGTCGTTGACGACCGTGGTGCTGAACACGGGCGATGGTCTCAAGACGCTGGACGCGGTGGCGGGGACCGGGCTGACCGCGACCATTCGTCCCAGCCTGGACTCGTTCCGGGACGCCGGACTCGCCTGATCGTTGTTCGCTGCGGGCCGGTGGGGGCCGGCCGCGCAGTTCCTAGCTGCAATCGAAACCGGAGGTCATACCCCGATGAGCGTCACCGTTCGCATCCCCACCATCCTGCGCACCTACACCGGCGGGCAGGCCGAGGTCGCCGCCGACGGCGCGACCCTCGGGGAGGTCATCGCCGATCTGGAGAAGAACCACACCGGGATCGCCGCCCGGGTGCTCGACGACCAGGGCAAGCTGCGCCGGTTCGTCAACGTGTACGTGAACGACGACGACGTGCGGTTCGAGCAGGGGCTGGAGACGGCCACGCCGGACGGTGCCGGTGTGTCGATCATTCCCGCCGTCGCCGGCGGCTGAACCGGTCGACCGGCCTGATTATTACCTTCGGTAACGGCCGTCACTGAGAGTTCATCGAATTGCCCCCTCCGTGAGAGAAGCGGAGGGGGCAATTCTGTGTGATTGAGCGCGGTACAGTTGGGGAACGCGCTCCCGATCTCCTGATCGGAACCCTGAATTCCTGCCGCGAGCCCGACAAGATGTAGCCAAAGTGTGCACGTCTTTCGTGGCTTTTGTTCCCTTTGTGTGGCCCGACTTGCCCTGAATTCAGGCGAATCCTCTCTATATTCCGGACCCTGCGCGTCCAGAATTCTCGTCCGATTGACCTGTTGCAGAGGGCAGTTGGACAGATACATTCGGCCGCGGTCGACGCGTTCCGGCGCACGCCCCCAACCGTGGGGGGTGAGGTCTGACCCGGGTCCGCGAAGTGCGGATCTGTGCAAGGGCCAGTAATAGGGGAGTTAGGCATGGCTCAGGGCACCGTCAAGTGGTTCAACGCGGAGAAGGGGTACGGCTTCATCGCGGTCGACGGTGGTGCGGATGTTTTCGTCCACTACAGCGCGATTCAGATGGACGGCTACCGCACCCTTGAAGAGGGCCAGCGGGTCGAGTTCGAGATCTCGCAGGGCCAGAAGGGACCGCAGGCCGACATGGTTCGCGTCTCTGCCTGAACGCGCACCACGACCAACGCTCACGCGACCGGTCTTCTCAGAAGGGCCCGTACCCCCCGGGGTGCGGGCCCTTCCGCGTGCCCGAAGAGCCTGCCGGCCGGTGTTCGCGGGTGGCTGACGCCCCCGCCCGATCCCTCGGAGGCGCTTGCGCCGCCCGTCACCCGACCACCACCCCTCAACGAGCACTCGCTACGCGAGCGCGCCTTGCACTCTCGGGGGTCGAGTGCTAATCATTGCGTTAGCACTCTGAAGGTGAGAGTGACAACGTAAGGACCGGGTCGGTGAGGCCCGCGGACCGGATGGGGCAAGGAACCACCGGTCGGGGCCGTCCGTCGCGGGCGCGGGCGCGGTCCGAAGTAATCACCCCCAGTCCTGGAGGGACCACTTCACATGGCCAAGATCATCGCGTTCGACGAGGAGGCGCGGCGCGGCCTCGAGCGCGGCATGAACCAGCTCGCGGACGCCGTCAAGGTGACGCTCGGCCCCAAGGGCCGCAACGTCGTCCTCGAGAAGAAGTGGGGCGCGCCCACGATCACCAACGATGGTGTCTCCATCGCCAAGGAGATCGAGCTCGAGGACCCGTACGAGAAGATCGGCGCCGAGCTGGTCAAGGAAGTCGCCAAGAAGACGGACGACGTCGCCGGTGACGGTACGACCACCGCGACCGTTCTCGCCCAGGCCCTGGTCAAGGAGGGTCTGCGCAACGTAGCCGCCGGCGCCAACCCGATGGCCCTCAAGCGCGGTATCGAGCGTGCCGTCGAGGCCGTCTCCGCCGCCCTGCTGGAGCAGGCGAAGGACGTCGAGACCAAGGAGCAGATCGCCTCCACGGCCTCCATCTCCGCCGCCGACACCCAGATCGGCGAGCTCATCGCCGAGGCCATGGACAAGGTCGGCAAGGAAGGCGTCATCACCGTCGAGGAGTCCCAGACCTTCGGTCTGGAGCTGGAGCTCACCGAGGGTATGCGCTTCGACAAGGGCTACATCTCGGCGTACTTCGCCACCGACATGGAGCGTATGGAGGCCGTCCTCGACGACCCGTACATCCTGATCGCGAACTCCAAGATCTCCAACGTCAAGGACCTGCTCCCGCTCCTGGAGAAGGTCATGCAGTCGGGCAAGCCGCTGCTGATCATCGCCGAGGACGTCGAGGGCGAGGCCCTGTCGACCCTGGTCGTCAACAAGATCCGCGGCACCTTCAAGTCCGTCGCCGTCAAGGCCCCGGGCTTCGGCGACCGCCGCAAGGCGATGCTGCAGGACATCGGCATCCTCACCGGCGGCGAGGTGATCTCCGAGGAGGTCGGCCTCAAGCTGGAGAACGCCACGATCGACCTGCTGGGCAAGGCCCGCAAGGTCGTCATCACCAAGGACGAGACCACCATCGTCGACGGTGCCGGCTCCGCCGACCAGGTCCAGGGCCGGGTCAACCAGATCCGCGCCGAGATCGAGAACAGCGACTCGGACTACGACCGCGAGAAGCTCCAGGAGCGCCTGGCGAAGCTCGCCGGCGGCGTGGCCGTCATCAAGGCCGGTGCCGCCACCGAGGTGGAGCTCAAGGAGCGCAAGCACCGCATCGAGGACGCCGTGCGCAACGCCAAGGCGGCCGTCGAGGAGGGCATCGTCGCCGGTGGTGGCGTGGCCCTGCTGCAGGCCTCCCAGGTCTTCGAGAAGCTGGAGCTCGAGGGTGACGAGGCGACCGGCGCCAACGCCGTGAAGCTCGCGCTGGAGGCCCCGCTGAAGCAGATCGCCGTCAACGGTGGTCTCGAGGGCGGCGTCGTCGTGGAGAAGGTCCGCAACCTCCAGGTCGGCCACGGCCTGAACGCCGCGACCGGTGAGTACGTCGACATGATCGCCGAGGGCATCATCGACCCGGCGAAGGTGACCCGTTCCGCGCTGCAGAACGCCGCCTCCATCGCCGCGCTGTTCCTCACCACCGAGGCCGTCATCGCCGACAAGCCGGAGAAGGCGGGCGCTGCCCCGGCCGGCGGCGGCATGCCGGGCGGTGACATGGACTTCTGATCGACCTGGTCGATCAACGTCCTTGCCGAGGGCGGCACTTCCTGTTCCGACAGGGGGTGCCGCCCTCGGGCGTGTCCGGGATCACAGCGGGGTGGGGATGGCCGAGTCGGGGCCGGTTGGTTGAAACTCACGTCCTATGCGTTTGCACATACCATCTGGTATCCGAAAGTGAGCCCCCACGTGACTGTCGCCGCCTCCCGCGCCGCCGAAATCCTGTCCCGGCCCGTATCGCTGGGCGGCCTGACCGTTCCGAACCGGATCGCGATGGCACCGATGACCCGTATGTTCTCCCCGGGCGGTGTACCCGGCGAGGACGTCGTCTCGTACTACGCGCGCCGCGCCGCCGCCGGAGTCGGCCTGATCGTCACCGAGGGCACCTACGTCGGGCACGAGTCGGCCGGGCAGAGCGACCGCGTGCCCCGCTTCCACGGCGAGGAGCAGCTCGCGGGCTGGGCGAAGGTCGCCGAGGCGGTACACGCCGCGGGCGGCACGATCGTGCCGCAGCTGTGGCACATCGGCATGGTCCGCAACCAGGGCGAGCCGCCCGTCGCCGACGCCCCGGCCGTCGGCCCCTCCGGCCTGCGCATCGGCGCGACCGAGCCCACCGGCAAGACCATGACGCAGACCGACATCGACGCCGTCATCGGCGCGTTCGCCGAGGCCGCCGCCGCAGCCGAGCGCATCGGCTTCGACGGCGTGGAGCTCCACGGCGCCCACGGCTACCTGCTCGACCAGTTCCTGTGGGAGGACACCAACCGCCGCACCGACGCCTACGGCGGCGACCGTGTCGCCCGTGCCAAGCTCTCCGAGGAGATCGTCGCTGCGGTCCGCGAGACCGTCTCCGCCGACTTCCCCGTCATCTTCCGCTACTCCCAGTGGAAGCAGGAGGCCTACCGCGCCCGCCTCGCCGAGACCCCGGAGGAACTGGAGGCCATCCTGACCCCGCTCGCGGCGGCCGGTGTCGACGCCTTCCACGCCTCCACGCGCCGCTACTGGGTCCCCGAGTTCGACGACTCGGACCTCAACCTGGCCGGCTGGACCAAGAAGCTCACCGGCAAGCCCGCCATCACCGTCGGCTCGGTCGGTCTGGACGGCGGCGACTTCCTCAAGTCCTTCCAGGGCCACGGCGCCGAGGTCGGCGACCTCGACAACCTCCTCGACCGCTTCGAGCGCGACGAGTTCGACATGGTCGCCGTCGGCCGCGCCCTGCTCCAGGACCCGCAGTGGGCCGAGAAGGTGCTGGCCGGCCGCTTCGAGGACCTGGCGTCGTACGACCCGGCGGCGCTGAAGACCCTCAGCTGAATCCGCCTCCCGAGGGCCTCTGGATCTGCTTGCGCCGGCCAAGGACACTGACCGAGCGCCTGTTCACCGGCCTTCCCTGAGGAGATTGAGATGACGACGACCGAGTCCCGCCCGCCGCACGACGGCTCCGCCGGGCAGCCCGGACCGGTGGTCCGCACCACCGCCGGTGCCGTCCGGGGCCGCAGGGAGGCGGGGCTCGCGGTCTTCCGCGGCATCCCGTTCGCCGCGCCCCCGGTGGGCGAGGCCCGCTTCATGGCCCCGCGCCCCGCCCACCCCTGGGACGGCATACGCGACGCGTACGCCTTCGGCCCGCCGCCCCCGCAGGACCTCGGCAACCTGGGCGGCCCGGGCCTCCTCGACGTCCCCGAGGGCGACGAGTGGCTCACGGTCAACGTCTGGACCCCGGACCCCGACCCGGCCGCCCACCGCCCGGTGATGGTGTGGATCTACGGCGGCGCCTACAAGCTCGGCCACTCCGGCAGCCCCGGCTACGACGCCCGGCACGTCGCGGCCGACGGCGACGTGGTGGTCGTGTCCCTCAACTACCGCCTGGGCATGGAGGGTTTCGCGTCCATCGAGGGAGCACCCGCCAACCGCGGACTGCTCGACCAGGTGGCCGCGCTGGAGTGGGTGCGGGACAACATCGGGTCCTTCGGCGGTGACCCCGGGCAGGTCACGGTCTTCGGGGAGTCCGCGGGTGCGGGCTCGGTCGCCTCGCTGCTCACCATGGAGCGCGCGTCCGGGCTGTTCCGGCGGGCGATCGCGCAGAGCGTGCCGGGGACGTTCTTCTCCGACGCCCTGGCCCGTGACATCGGTGCCGCTCTCGCCGCCGAGGTGGGTCTGCGCCCCACGGTCACCGACCTCGCGACGGTCGATCCGCACCGGCTGACGTCGGCAGGGGAGACGCTGAGCGCCAAGATGCTCCAGTACGTCGACCGCTGGGGGCAGGCGGCGCCCACGGTCACGCCCTTCTCACCGGTGGTCGACGGCGAGGTCCTGCCGACGAGCCCGTGGCAGGCACTGAGGTCCGGTGCGGCACAGGACGTCGACCTCCTGGTCGGCCACAACCGCGACGAGTACCGCCTCTTCACCGCCATGGCGGGCCGACTCGGCCGGATCACGGAGGAGCAGGCGGCGTCGGCCCTGCGTCTGTTCGCCCCCGGTGGTGAAGAGGCCTACCGCGCCGCGTTCCCCGAGGCCTCCCCGGGCGAGCTCTACGAACGCGTCCAGACGGACTGGCTGTTCAACATGCCCTCCCTGCACCTGGCCGAGGCCCATCGCGCGGGCGGCGGCAGCGCGCACGTCTACGAACTGACCTGGCCGGCCCCCGGCAACGGCGGCGCGCTCGGCGCCTGCCACGGCCTGGACATCCCCCTGCTGTTCGGCACCTACGGGGCGGACCTGGGGCTTCTGCTGTTCGCGGGTGTGGAGCCCTCCGCCGAGGCGCTGTCCCTGTCGACGCGTTTTCGCGCGTCCTGGACCTCCTTCGCGCGGTCGGGCGACCCGGGCTGGCCGGCGTACGACGACGAGCAGCGGCTGGTGCAGGTGCTGGACGCGGAGCCGGTGGTCACGGCGTACCCGGAGGAGACGTCGCGGCGCCTGTGGGAGGGCCACGACTTCCAGCCCCTGCCGCTGCTGTGAGCGGGGGCGGTCAGAGGTTGCCCATGGGTTCGATGTCCACCTTCACCGGCGTCCCCCACACCCGCAGCACCTCGTAGTCGGTGAACTCGTGCACCAGCCGGTACGCCATGGCGGCCCGGGGAGCCTTGCGCTGGGCCGCGATGAACAACTCCGCCTCGCGGCGGTCCCGGCGCGGGGTGCCGCACAGTTGCCAGGTCTGGCCGTTCCACAGCTCCGCCAGCCAGCGCTGCTGGGGCTGGGGGCGGTCGCCGCGTACGCCGTAGCGGGACTGGACGGGGTCGGTCTGCGGCTGCTGGGGCGCGGGCCCGTTGAACTCGTTGCGGCGGGCCGCCCTGCGCCGGGTCTCGCACAGCAGGCACAGGTCGGGGGCGGCCTTGTCGACGGGGCCGTTCGGATGCTCGGCGCAGCGTGTGGTGGGCTTGGCGGTCGTGACGCTGTCCTCCAGCAGGTCCAGGGCGCGCTTCAGATCGGCCTTGACCTCGTGCAGCTTGGCGTCCGGGGTGTCGGAGGCGAGGGCTTCCCCGTGCTCACCGAGAAGTCGGAGGGCACGGCCTAGGGCGGTGAGCTGGGCGTGGTTCATGGGTCCATTGTCGTCAGTCGGCGTAGTCCTTGAGCTTCTCGGTGTCCAGGGTGATGTTCACGGGGGCGGGGAGCTCGACCGTGGCGCCCCAGGGGTGCGGGGAGATGTGCTGGTAGCGGCCGTCCTTCGGCGGTCATGGTGGTGCCTCCTCCCTTCCATCGTGCCCTCAGGGAGTGCGTCGCACCGTAGGAGCCGTCATGTGTGTGCCTTCTCTTGTCGTCGTTGGGACATCGCGGCGCGGATCTCGGCCGCGCGGTCGTGAACCGTGGGGGCGGACAGGGGTGCAGGGGGTTGCGCGGGCGCGCGTTCGCCCCGGCAGGCGCTGCAACGGCCCCCTGGCAGGGACTCTGGACGCCCCGGGGCGCCGCAGTTCGCGCACTCCAGGACCCGCAGGGGTGGACGCGGGGCAGGTGGGGGCGGGAGTTTGCTGGTCAGGCGGTTGCGGACGAGGGCGGCCGGGTGGTGGACGGGGGTCGGCAGGCCGGCGGTGAGTGCTCGCAGTACGTCGTCCTCCGAGGCGCCCCGCTCGAACCACTCCGTCACCAGCGGGGCGAGTGCCGCGCAGTCGGCCTGGGAGAGGGACAGGACGGGTGCCGTGCGGCCGAGGGCGGCCAGGAGGATGTGGGCGCGGGAGCGGGTAGGACGCTGCTGCCTCGGTACGTCGCCACGCGTGAAGGCCGCCCACCAGTCATCGTCCCTGGCGGTGCGGGAGAACCACGAACGGGTGATCCAGCGGGAGCTGCCGTCCTCGGCCGTCACACACTCCCGGCCTCGCCGTAGGTGGCCCGCCTGCTGGATGCGGTTGAGCGCCGTGCCCAGGGCGCACTGCCCGTACGGGAGCTGTTTGGCCAGCGTCTTCACGGAGATGTCGGCGCCGTCGGGGAGGCGGTCGACGTACGCGGCGATGGCGGCTTCGCGGGGTGGGAGGTGTGCGAAGTCGTGATTGGCGCGGGGGAGTTGGTCGGGGGCGGAGCGCTTGCCGTAGCCCGGGTTCGCCATTGGGTGCGCGCACGGGGAGGCAGCACTAAGCTGGGTCTCAGCCATGGGATCGAACTGTTCCTTCGATGCCGTTGGTTAAGCCCCCGCAGGTGTTGGCGCACCGGGCGGGGGCTGTTGCGTATGCAGGCACGTTAGAGGCCTGTCACTGTCCGTGGCAAGCCGAACGCGTCAAGTCAACACGCGGGGTGGGAGGGCGGGTTGAGGCCCTCTACCCGTTCCTTGAAAAGAGAGCTCGAAGCCCGGGTCCCGAAGCTCAGGCCGTCTCGTCCTTGAGGTTTTCGACGAACGCGGCCCAGGCCGTGGCCCGGAACACGAGCTTCGGGCCGGCGGGGTTCTTGGAGTCCCGGACGGGGACGACATCAGGGAGTGCCTGGGTGACTTCCAGGCAGTTGTCGCCGGTGCCGCCGCTGTAACTGGACTTGTACCACTCAGGCGTGTTCCTCATGGCCGTAATCCTGCGCCATCGCCTCAAGGAGAGCCAGAGACTTCTCAGGCGAGAGTGCCGAAGCCGTGAGGAACTCGAAGTAGAGCCTGTAACGCGCGACGGTGGCGGGGTCGTCTTCCAACTGTCCGGTGTCGACCCCTTCGAGGTAGGCCAGCGGAGGGGCGTCGTCGAAGTCCATCACCCTGACGCACCCCTGCATCCCCGGATGGGCTCCTGCGTCGAACGGCAGCACCTGAACGATGACGCGGTTCCGGAGGATCAAGCCGATGAGGTGGCGCAGGGCCCCCGTCATCACCTCTGGCCCGCCCGTCACGCGGCGCAGTGCGGCCTCGTCAATCACCGTCCACAACAGAGGCTTTGTTTGATCGCCGAGGATCCGCGCCCTCTCCATCCGACCGGTCACCAGCGCCTCGATGGCCTCCTCTGCCGCTGAGGGCTGGTAGGCGCGGCTGACGGCTCGTGCGTAAGCAGGTGTCTGGAGCAATCCGGGGATCAGCATCGAGGTGTACTCCCTGATGGCCGTGGCCTCCGTCTCCGTCTCCGCGGCCTCCGCGAAGTGCTCGCGGTACTTCGACTTCGCCGCCGCCGCGCAATTCCGCTGGAAGAAGTCCTCCGTCCCCAGCACCTCGTCCAGCAACCGCGCGTATTCCCGCTGCAACCTCCGCGTCCCTGCCTCCAACTGTCCGATGAACGACCCGCTCACGAACAGCCGCTGCCCCAGTTCCTCCTGGCTGAGGCCGGCCTTCTCGCGGGCGTGGCGGAGTTCGGCGCCCAGGAGGGCCCGCGGGGAGGAGGACGGGTCGAGGTCCCTGGATCCGGGCATGGGCAACTCCCTGTCGTACACATCGGGTTGTTGGGCCGCCGTATCTGGCCAGGCTAGGCGTGCCGGACACGCTGTGTGGTGAATCGCAAACTCAGCGTGGAGGTGGGGGAAACGTGCGCTCGACCGAAGAGATCGTGGAGTCGTTGCGGGACGCGCTCGGGGGAGTCGGAGTCGTGCTGCCGTCGCTGGGCGTCGACCCGGTGACCGGCGCGAGCGACGAGCCGTTCGCCCTGGTCGATCTGGGGCGGTGCAATGTACGGACGGCCGAGCACCTGGCCGACGTGCTCCGCTCGCTGCCGGTGAGTGCGGAGCTGCGGGCGCGGGTGCGGCAGTTGAACCGGGACGGGCGGGGCAGGCCCTGAGTTGCTGACAGGTCAGCCGGTCGCCGCGAGGGCCGCTCGCAAGTGCCCGTCGGACTCCTCCAGCAGGCGGGCCGCCGTCGGGCCGTCGACGTCGGCCAGGATCGTGAGGATCGCGTGCTTCACCTCGCCGTCCGTGGCGGTCAGGGCCTGCTCGATCTCCTTGTCGTCGGCACCGGTCGCGAGGGCGACGATGCGGTGGGAGCGGGCGCGGAGCTTGTCGTTCGAGGCGCGGACGTCGACCATCAGGTTCCCGTAGGTCTTGCCCAGCCGGATCATCGTGATCGTCGAGAGCATGTTGAGGACGAGCTTCTGCGCCGTGCCGGACTTCAGACGGGTGGAGCCGGTGAGCAGCTCGGGCCCCACGACGATCTCGATGCCGTGGTCGGCGGCGGCCGCGAGCGGGCTGCCGGCGTTGCAGGCGAGGCCGATGGTGAGGGAGCGACGGGTGCGGGCGTGTTCGACCGCGCCGATGGCGTACGGCGTGCGGCCGGAGGCGGAGATGCCGACCACCGTGTCGTCGGGGGTCAGGGCGAGGGGCGCCAGGTCGGCCCGGGCCAGGTCCCGGGAGTCCTCCGCGCCCTCGACCGAGGTGACCACCGCGTCCGGGCCGCCCGCGATCAGGCCGACGACCCGGGAGGGGTCGGTGTTGAAGGTTGGCGGGCACTCGGAGGCGTCCAGGACGCCCAGCCGGCCCGCCGTGCCCGCGCCCGCGTAGACCAGGCGGCCGCCCCGGGCCATCCGCTCCGCGACGGCGTCGATCGCGGCGGCGATCTGCGGGAGCCGTGCGGCGACCGCCCCGGCCACGGTGGCGTCCTCGCCGTTCATCAGCCGGGCGATGTCGAGGGTGGGCAGCCGGTCGATGTCCGCGAGTTCCGGCCGGAAGGCCTCGGTGGTCAGGGACTCCAACTCGGTCCTGAGGTCACGGGGGTGGGAGGTGGAGGTCATGAACGGCTCTTTCCGTGTCTTTCCGGTGCTGGGCGGGGCGGCGCGCCTCAGGAACGATGCCGGTGGGCCAGGGCCTCGTAGGACGCCGACAGCGCCGGCGCCGCCTTCTCGTAGGTCCGCTGCGCCACCCCCACGAACAGGCAGTCCACCACGAGGAGCTGTCCGGTACGGGACGACATCGCCGCCGGACGCAGCTCGCTCTCGCGTGCGGTGGACGTGGTGAGGACGTGGTCGGCGTACTGCGTGACGGGGCCGGTCGGCCGGCCGGTGATCGCCACCGTCGTCGCCCCGCGCTCGAAGGCGACCCGCAGCGGCTCGATGACGTCCCCCGTCGCCCCGGAGTGCGTGATGGCGATCGCGACATCGCCCGCGCGCAGTTGCACCGCGTTGGTGACGGCGAGGTGCGGGTCGCTGTGGGCGTGCGCTATCAGCCCTATGCGCAGCAGCTTCTGCGTGAGGTCCTGCGCTACCAGGCCGGACGCGCCGACGCCGTACACGTCGGTGCGGCGGGCCGTGGTCAGCGCGGTGACGGCCGCGCCCAGTTGGACGGTGTCGAGGCCGGCGGCGGTGTCGGCGAGGGTCTGCTGCTCGTCGTAGGCGAGCTTGGCCACCACGTCGGCGATCGGGTCGTCCACCGCGATGTCCGTGGTGATGGCCGGGGCGCGGCCCGACTGCTGCTGTGCGGCGAGGCCGGCGAGGGCCAGGCGCAGGTCCCGGTAACCCGGATAGCCGAGCAGGCGGGCGGTGCGTACGACGGTCGCCTCGCTGGTGCCGGTGAGTTCGGCGAGGCCGGTGACCGTGAGGGCCGCGCAGCCGGCCGGGTCGCCCGCCACGGCTTCGGCGACGCGCTGCATGGAACGCGTCATCGACGGGCCCAGCGTGCGGACCTTGGCCGCGAGGGCGGCGGGGGCGGGCGGGGCGCCGCTCGCCCCCGAGGGGCCGCCGCGTTCGCCGGCGAAAATTTCCTTCACGTCTCGGGTCACGATTGAAAGATATTTTCGGCGCGGCGGCGGGGTCAAGAGTGCGCACAATGGGGGCATGGATCCCCTCAGCCCCCTGGAGCAGGCGCTGCACGCCGCGCGCGCCCTCGTACTGGCCGACCTCGTCGCGGGACGCGTCGCCGAGGCCGATGTCGTGTCCCTGGTCGAGGAGTCCGTCGTGCAGCGGCGGTGGTGGGTCGAGCAGTGGCCGGAGGGCGCGCAGTACGTGGCCGGTCTGGTCGCTCAGGACGTCCAGGACGCCCTGCTGGAGCGGTACGGCCGCTGGCCGCTGTGCCCGGTGTGCGGCACCGGTGAGCCGCACGCCCTCGACGTGGAACCGGAGTTGGGGGCCGACCCGCACTGGGTGTGCAGCGAGGCGGGCGTGAAGGTCGCCGCGGTGGGATCCCTGAGCGAGGCCATCGGCCCCGCGGCGTCCTCGTGAGGCCCGCGTGACGATCTACATCGACCCGCCGGCCTGGCCCGGCCACGGCCGCCTGTGGTCCCACCTCGTCAGCGACGTCTCCTACGACGAGCTGCACGCCTTCGCCGCGCGCCTCGGCGTCCCCCGCCGGGCCTTCGAACGCGACCACTACGACATCCCCGAGCAGCGGTACGCCGACGCGGTGCGGGCCGGGGCCGTGGAGGTCAGGAGCCGCGAGGTGGTACGGCTGCTGCACCAAGCGGGGCTGCGGCGGCCCAAGGGACGCTATCCCTCGCGAGGTTCGCGCAGCTCGTAGGCCAGGTGCTGCTCGGAGTCCTCGGCGACCTGGGTGAACCCGGCCCGCGCGAGCACGTTCTGCGACGGCACGTTGTCCCGCTCGACGTTCGCGACCACGGTCCGCGCCTCCGGCCGGTCCAGCGCCCAGGACGACAGCGCGCGCAGCGCCTCGGTGGCGTAGCCGTGGCCGCGGGCGCCCTCCACCAGGTCGTAGCCGATCTCGACCCGCCCCGCCTCGTCCGGGACGCCGTGGAACCCCATGGCGCCGAGCGCGCGGTCGTCCTCGCGCCGGACCAGCACGTACATGCCCCACTCCGGCCGGTGGACCCCGTCCTCGTACTGCTTGTACACCAGCCCGGAACCGACCCGGGTGCCCTCGACCGGGCCGCCCTCGATCCACTCGAAGCCGCCGTCGCCGACCGTGGACAGATCGGTGGCCGCCGCCGGGGTGACGCCCTGCAGGGTGAGCCGCTCGGTGTCGATCACCAGGTTGTTGCTCCAGCGCCACCCGGTGACCGGGGCGCGTCCGGCCAGTTCCCCGCGGCCGGTGGCCCACAGCAGGGTCAGCCACGGGGTGGGGCCCGGCCGGACGTGCGGGAAGATCCGGGTCAGCGCGAAGTCGCACAGCTCGGACGCCGGCTCGTACGGCACGCCCAGCCCCTCGGCGATGTCGTGCGTGTGCAGCAGCACCTCGGCCACGCCCATCGCGGCGAACCCCTCACGGTTCGCGCTGCGGAACGGGTACGGATGGAAGGCCCGCACGTCACGTGGAGTGGTACGGACGGCGGCGGCGAGCAGGGCGCCCATCGCGCCGATCACCCGCACCGCACCCGCGTTGTCGGTCCCCTCGTCCAGCGAGAGCTCGAACGGCGCGTACCCGTCCTGCTCCCGCCCCGCCAGCTGCCCCGCGTACGCGATGAGATCCTCCGCGATGTGCACCGCCGTCCTGCGGCAGCTCCACTCCAGCCGCCCGGCCCGCACCCCTTCCCAGTCCCGATCGGTGACCGCCCCCAACAGCCCGACGCACTCGGCGACGGCCTGCTCCACCTGTTCCGCTCCCGTGGTCCACATGGTGGGCAGGCTACGAGGCGTCGTGAGGTGAGAGCGACAGCATTTCCAGCTCGCCGGCGAGGTTGTAGCGGGCCGTGGCCTCCCACTCGGCTGCGCCGTACGGCGTCCTGAACAGGCGTGGGAGGTCCAGGAGTTGGTGCAGGATCGCGGCGCGGCCCGCGCGGAAGGCGTCGTTCGGGACGAAGTGGTACTCCTCGCGGACGGCCGTGGTGTAGGCGGCGTACGCCGACGGGGGCGAGGCGAGGATCGCGAGGTCGGCGTCGCACAGGACCTGGCCGTCGGGGTCGTCGTCGGCGGGGTCGTGGGTGACGGTGAGCCGGACCAGGCGGGCCACCTCGGCGGTCTTCGCGTCGGGAACGCCGGCTTCCGGGAGGGCGCGCTCGGCGAGGCGGGCGGAGCGCTCCTCGTTCTCGGAGCGGTCGGGCAGGTAGACCGCGTCGTGGAACCAGGCGGCCAGCCGCACCACGTCCGGGTCGTGCGCGTATCGCTCCAGTTCGTCGACGCGGTCCAGGACCGCCGTGAGGTGCTCGACCGTGTGGTAGCGGCGCTGGGGCTCCTGCCAGCGGGTGAGCAGGGCATCGGCGTACGGCGCCGGGTCCGGGCCGCCGGCCGGGCCCCGGGCTGCTTCCAGGGTGCGGGCGAAGCGGGTGTGCAGGGAGTCGAGGTCGGCCATGGTGGCATTCTCCCGCTGAGCGGGGTCGGGCACCTAGCGTGGGGGCATGACTACTCCTGCTGATGTGCATGACGTACGGGACCCCGAGCAGCCCGGACGGCTGCTGACGATCGAGCGTGACGCGCTGATCCCGCTGCTGCGGGGCCGGGCCGGGGAGGACTTCGCGCGGCCCGTCGCCGCGTGTCCGGGCTGGACGGTGCGGGACGTGCTCGCGCACTGCTCGGCCGCGCTGACGCGGGTGGCGGAGGGCAGGTTCGAGGAGGGCGTGTTCTCGCCCGAGGTAAACGACCGGGACATCGCCGAACGGGCCGGCCGGAGCGACGCACAGATCGTCGACGAGCTGGAGCGGGGGATGGGCGAGGCCGGGCCCGTGATCGCCCAGGCGGGCGGGAAGCTGGACGGCCTCGCCCTCGGGGAGTGGGTGCACGCCGGGGACGTCCGCGAGGCCTTCGGGGAGCCGGGGGCGTACGGCGGGGCCGGGCTGCCGGACGCACTCGCGCTGCTCGCCCGCCTCACCCGCGAGCGGGGGCACGTGCCGCTGCACGCCGACCTCGACGACCTGGACGAGCCGCTGCGGCTGGGTGAGAGCGGCGGGGAGCGGCCCCCGGGCCGTTTCATCGGGGACGGGCCGACCCTCGTACGGCTGTACGCGGGGCGGCCGGTCGACGGGGCACCGGCGTTCGAGCTGGCCGGGGTGGAGGCGAAGGAGCTGAACATCTTCGGCTGAGGCGTCGGCCCGGGGCCGGGGGCTTGGGATTCGGCGGGAGTGGGCAGCGTAGTCTTGATTGGACTAGACCTGTCGCAACCGTCAGGCGTCCGTACGCCGACGCCGTGCCGACGAAGGGGCCCCATGAGCAAGCGTGCAGTCCTGGAGGTGATCGCCCTCGGCGTCGAGGACGCGGTCGCCGCCCAGGCGGGAGGCGCGGACCGCCTCGAGCTGGTCACCGACATGGCGGCCGACGGGCTCACGCCGTCGGCCGCCACCGTCGCCGGGATCCGCCGGGCGGTCGACATCTCCCTGCGGGTGATGCTGCGGCCGGCCGACGGGTTCGCGGCCGGGGACGTGGACCGGCTGGCGCGGGTGGCGGGCGAGCTGCGGGAGGCCGGGGCGGAGGAGTTCGTGCTCGGGTTCCTCGACGCGGACGGCGGGGTGGATGTGGCGGCTGTGGAGCGGGTTGTGGGCGTGCTGGACGGCTGCCCCTGGACCTTCCACCGCGCGATCGACCGGTCCGCGGACCGCGATGCCCTGCGCAAGCAGCTGGACGGGATGCCGGGGCTGGACACGTACCTGACGGCCGGGTCGGCGGACGGGGTCGACGACGGGCTGCCCGTGCTGCTCGCGGAGGCGGGGCGGGCCGGGGAGCCGGGGTATGAGCAACGGTTGCTGGTCGGGGGTGGGCTGCGGCTCGCTCATGTGCCGATGTTGCTGAAGGCCGGAGTCGACGGCTTCCACATCGGCGGGGCGGCCCGGCCGCGGGGGTGGGACGAGCCGGTGTCGGCACAGGCGGTCGCGGCGTGGCGGGCTGCGGTGGACGGCGTCCCGTAGGTACTGCACGTTGTTGCTCGGGCCGGGTGGGTGCGGCAGCTGGGCGCGGCGAGGTGCCGCCGCGCCCACCCGTGCCGCCCCTGGCGGCACGCATGCCCGCAGCTCAGGCCCGCAGTTGCGGCGGCAGCGGTGCCGTGTGGGTCACCGTCAGGCCCGATACCGCCCTCGTCAGGGCCACGTACAGGCGACGCAGGCCCGTCCGTTCGTCCGGTTCGCCGTCGACCACCGCCCGGGGTTCGTCCAGGACCACGTAGTCGTACTCCAGGCCCTTCGCGAGGGACGCCGGGACCAGGGTCAGGCGGGTGTCCTGGGTCGTTTCCTCACCGGGGCCCAGGTACGGGATCCCGGCCTCCGTCAGGGACTTGGCCAGCTCCGGGACGCGGGCGTCCGCCGCGATGAGGCCCGTCGAGCCCTCGTGGCGCAGCGACGCGCGGCAGGCCTCGACCACGTCCGCCGTGCCGGAGACCGGCCGGACCTCGAAGTGGCCCGGGTTCTCGCGGATCGAGACCACCGGGGTGAGGCCCGGGGCGATGTGCGGGAGCAGCCGGGAGGCGTAGGCGATGACGTCCGTCGGGACGCGGAAACCGGCCGTCAGCTCCTCCACCAGCGCGTCCGGCTTGCCCAGGTGGGACAGCGCCTGCCGCCAGCCCCGGGTCGCCCAGGGCGTCGTGCCCTGCGCCAGGTCGCCGAGGACGGTCGCGCTGCCGGTGGTGCAGCGCCGGCCGACGGCCCGGTACTGCATGGGGGAGAGGTCCTGCGCCTCGTCGAGGACGACATGCCCGAGGGAGTGCGTGCGCTGGATCAGGTCCGTGGCCTCGTCGATCAGGACGGCGTCCGCCGGTGACCACCTGGCCGACTTCACACTGCGCGCCGGCTTCACCCAGAGGATCGCCTTCTGCTCGTCCTCGTCGAGGATCCCGTCGGCGTGGACGGCGAGGAACTCCGCGTCCGACAGCAGCCGCAGCACCAGCTTCGCCGGGTCGACCGCCGGCCAGACCGCCTTGACCGCCGCCTTGACCGCGCTGTTGCGGGCCACCGCGTCCTGCACCCGGTCGTCGGGCGCCTCACCCGACCTTTCCATCTGCACCAGCACGGCATGCGCGATGCGCTGCGGCAGGGCCTCGCGGGCGGCGCCGTAGCGGATGCCGCGGTCGAGCAACTCGCGGACCAGCTGCTCCAGTTCGTACGCCGGTACCCGCCAGCGGCGGGAGCCGCGCACCACCACGACCGGCTCGGTGGGCATCGTGACGTGCGCGTAGAGGGCCCGGCGCAGCACCTGCGCCAGCCGGGCGTCGCCCTTGACGACGGCGGCCGCCGCGTCGTCCGCGCCCTTGATCTCGACGTGGGCGACGATGTCGTCGACGGTCGCCTGCTGGACGGTCAACTCGCCGAGCGCGGGGAGGACTTGCTCGATGTAGTGCAGGAAGGACCGGTTCGGCCCGATGACCAGCGTGCCGGTACGGGCGAGCCGCTCGCGGTGGGCGTAGAGGAGGTAGGCGACCCGGTGCAGGCCGACGGCGGTCTTCCCGGTGCCCGGGCCGCCCTGCACGCACACCGTGCCGGAGAGGCCGGACCGGACGATCTCGTCCTGCTCCGGCTGGATCGTCGCGACGATGTCCCGCATCGGGCCGACACGCGGCCGCTCGATCTCCTGCTGGAGCAGCTTGCTGGTCCGGGCCTCCCCGGCGGAGCCGGACAGTGTCACAGCGCCGGGATCGGACAGGTGCTCGTCCTCGTACGCCGTGATGTCGCCGCGGGTGTAACCGAAGCGGCGGCGCAGCGCGACGTCCATCGGGTCCTTCTTGGAGGCCCGGTAGAACGGCTGCGAGACCGGCGCGCGCCAGTCGATGACCATGGGGTCGCCGTCCTGGTCGTGCACATGCCGCCGCCCGATGTAGAAGCGCTCGCCTTCGGCGCCCTCCGCCTCCTCGGCGCCCGGGGCGTGCAGGTAGTCGAGCCGGCCGAAGAACAGCGGGGTGTCGCTGAGGTCGGCCAGGGCCTTGATGCGTTCCCCGATCTGGTGGGTCAGCACCTCGGCGTTGACCCAGTTCGCGGTGACGTCGCTGATGTCGAGGGCCTCGACCCCCTCGCGCATGGCGCGCAGGGCGGAACGGGACGCGGCCAGGTGGGAGCGCTCACGCGAGAGCGGGTCGTCGAGGGGCGTGGACAAGGGGGTGCCTCCGGAGGGACCTGCTGAAGAGATGGCGGTGAGATGTCGGCCGGTTTCCGTCCGGTCGGCGGCGCTCCGTGAGGGAGGCGGGCAAGAGCGGGATCTTAGAGGAGCACAGGCGCCGGCCGCGAACGGTTTTCCCGTCCCCTAGGGGACGCGGGGACGTGGCACTCCTCCCTGAGGGGAAGGGGTTGCCCCACGGGCGTACGAGGACCTGCGGAAGGTTCGGTCCCGAGACCGACGCGGACTTTACGGGCCGAAACGCACCATGGAGGTATGAGCGCAGCAACCATCCACCCTGCCCCGGCACCGGGCCGCCCGCCCGGCGCCACCGCCGTGACCGGCAGCCACCGCCACCGTCTCGGCGATGCCCTGCGCGCCATCAGGGTCTTCGCCGGCGCTGCCTTCGACGTGGTCGTCCTCGGTCAGTACGGAGAGGAAGTCGGCGTGGTCCGCCGCAAGTGAGGGGACCGGCCGGGCGCCGTCAGCTCTCCGTCAGCAGCTCGTCCGCGTCCATGATCCGGTACGCGTACCCCTGCTCCGCCAGGAAGCGCTGGCGGTGGGCGGCGAAGTCCTGGTCGATGGTGTCCCGGGCGACCACCGAGTAGAAGTGCGCCTGATGGCCGTCGGACTTGGGACGCAGGACCCGGCCGAGGCGCTGGGCCTCCTCCTGCCGGGAGCCGAACGTGCCCGAGACCTGGATGGCGACCGTCGCCTCCGGCAGGTCGATCGAGAAGTTCGCGACCTTGGACACGACGAGCACGCTGATCTCGCCCTCCCGGAAGGCGTCGAAGAGCTTCTCCCGCTGGGCGTTCGACGTCTCGCCCTTGATCACGGGCGCCCCGAGGTGCTCGCCCAGTTCGTCGAGCTGGTCGATGTACTGGCCGATGACGAGGATCTGCTGCCCGGCGAAGCGCCGGACGATCGCCTCCGTGACCTTCCGCTTCGTCGCGGTCGTCGCACAGAAGCGGTACTTCTCCTCCGTCTCGGCCGTGGCGTACGCGAGCCGCTCGGAGTCCGTCAGATTGACCCGGACCTCCACGCAGTCGGCGGGTGCGATGTACCCCTGCGCCTCGATCTCCTTCCACGGCGCGTCGAACCGCTTGGGGCCGATCAGGGAGAACACGTCCGACTCCCGGCCGTCCTCACGCACCAGGGTGGCGGTCAGCCCGAGCCGCCGCCGCGCCTGGAGGTCGGCGGTGAACTTGAAGACCGGCGCGGGCAGCAGGTGCACCTCGTCGTAGACGATCAGCCCCCAGTCCCGCGAGTCGAACAGCTCCAGGTGCGGGTAGACGCCCTTCCGCCGGGTCGTCAGCACCTGGTACGTGGCGATCGTGACGGGCCGGATCTCCTTCTTCGTCCCGCTGTACTCGCCGATCTCGTCCTCGGTGAGCGACGTCCGCTTCACCAGCTCGTGCTTCCACTGCCGGGCGGACACCGTGTTCGTGACCAGGATCAGGGTCGTGGACTTGGCCTGCGCCATCGACCCGGCCCCGACCAGCGTCTTCCCGGCGCCGCAGGGCAGCACGACGACACCCGACCCGCCGTGCCAGAAGTTCTCGACGGCCTGCTTCTGGTACGGCCTGAGCGCCCAGCCGTCCTCGGCCAGCTCGATCTCGTGCGCCTCGCCGTCGACGTACCCGGCGAGGTCCTCGGCCGGCCAGCCCAGCTTCAGCAGCGTCTGCTTGATCTGCCCGCGCTCGGAGGGGTGCACGGCGACCGTGTCCGGGTCGATGCGGGCGCCGACCAGGGGCGTGACCCGCTTCGACCGCAGGATCTCCTCCAGCACCGGGCGGTCGGTGGTGGTCAGGACCAGCCCGTGCGCGGGGTGCTTGGACAGGGTGAGACGGCCGTAGCGGTCCATCGTCTCGGCGATGTCCACGAGCAGCGCGTGCGGCACCGGGTAGCGGCTGTACTGCACGAGCGCGTCCACGACCTGCTCGGCGTCATGGCCCGCCGCCCGGGCGTTCCACAGGCCGAGCGGAGTCACCCGGTAGGTGTGGATGTGCTCCGGCGCCCGCTCCAGCTCCGCGAACGGGGCGATGGCCCGACGGCAGTCGTCGGCCTGCTCGTGGTCGACTTCCAGGAGCAGGGTCTTGTCGGACTGGACGATCAGCGGACCATTCACGCGCGGCACCCTTTCTGTGGCCGGACGGCTCGGACGGTTCGACAGTGCGACGCCCCGGCCAATCGTCAAGTGTGCCTGATCGACCGCGTCAGGTGGTGTGATCTGCGCGTCCAGTCGTACTGAATGCCTATTCATCCCAACGTGTGGTGTGAATTCAGTTTTTCCATCGCGGTCCCGAAGAATGGCGCAGGTGCAGAACCCGACGACCACCACGCTCGGATACGCCCTGTTCGCCACCCGCTGGCTCCAGGCCCCGCTGTACTTCGGGCTGGTGGCCGCCCAGGGCGTCTACGTCTACAAGTTCTTCAAGGAGCTCTGGACCTTAATCCTGATGTGCGTGACCGGGCACGCCACCGAGACGTACGTGATGCTCGCGGTGCTCAAGCTGGTCGACGTCGTCATGATCGCCAACCTGCTGATCATGGTGATCGTTGGCGGCTACGAGACGTTCGTCTCGCGCATCGGCCTGCAGGGCCACCGCGACCAGCCCGAATGGCTCTCGCACGTCAACTCCAACGTGCTGAAGGTCAAGCTCGCCACGGCGATCGTGGGCATCTCCTCCGTGCACCTGCTCCAGATGTTCGTGGACGTCCACCACACCTCCCAGCACGCCCTGCTGTGGGGGACGGTGATCCACATGGCGTTCATCGCCTCGGCGGCGATCCTCGCCTACATGTCGGGGCCGATGGTCGCGCACGCGGACCGCGGACACGCCGACCGCTCTCCGGCCGACCGCTCTCCGGCCGGGCACACGCCGGCCCGGCACCCACGGGAGCACGACCACGCGGACCGGCAGTGCTCGACGCCGGACCCCGAGGCCCTGCCGGCCGCGCCGGCTGCCCCCTCTCAGCGCGAGCCGGGCGCCGAGGCCCCGGTGGCCTGGGCGGTTGTCTCGCCCCGGCGCGAGCCGGGCGTCGCAGCCCCGGTGGCCGCAGGGGCCCTGCCGCGGCAGCCCGGACCCGGCGGCGAGATCCCGCCGGCCGCGGCGGACGTCCCGCGGCAGCCCCACCCGGACGCCGGCGCCGGCGCCGACTCCGAGGCCCGGATCCGTGCCGCCGGCTTTCCGGCCCGCAAGGCCCTGGAGGACTTCGACCAGCGGCACCCCCGCGGCTTCGACCGGGAGGCCGTGGCGCGGCTCGGCAAGGCGGAGTTCGTCACCGCCCGGCGCAACGTGGTCCTCGTCGGCCCGCCCGGCACCGGCAAGACCCACCTGGCCGTCGCCCTCGGCGTGCGCGCCTGCCAGGCCGGGCACCGGGTGCTGTTCGCGACCGCCGCCGAGTGGGCCGCCCGGCTCTCCGACGCCCGGGACGCCGGCCGGCTCGACGCGGAGCTGGCCGCTCTCGACGATCACCCCCTCCTGATCGTCGACGAGGTCGGCTACACCCCCTTCGACGCGGCGACCGCAGGCCTGTTCTTCCAGCTCGTCGCGCGCCGCTACGAGCGGGCCTCGCTGATCGTGACCAGCGACCGCCCCCTCGGCCGCTGGGACGAGGTCTTCGGCCCGTCCGCCCCGGCGATGACGGACCGCCTCGCCCATCACGCCGAGTTCGTGCGGCTGGACGGGGACAGCTACCGGACGCGCCGCGCTACTTCAGCGTGGGCAGACTGACGTTGTTGACCAGCGGGCCTTCGATGGAGACCCCCTCGGTGACCAGTGGCTCCACACCGGCGACCGGCAGGGGCAGCGGCAGCGGGGGCGCCGCGGCTGCGGCGGGCGCCGACGCCCCCACGAGTGCGACGGCACAGAGAGCGACGGCGGGCAGCTTTTCACGCATGAGGACGGCGGGGCCTTTCACGGGCTGAGAGACGACGGACACCGCACCGCGAGCCGGCCCGGGGACGCCTGGACCGGCCCGGCGGCCGCGCGGGAGCGGATCAGATCTGCGGTGTCTCGAGGACGAGGCCGGCGACATCGATGCTCGCCGCGGAGGCCGGCGTGGCCAGCCCCCCGAACGTCATCAGGGCCGCGGTGGCCAGGACGGCGGCGACTCGACGGACAGCGCGCATGTGGGGGACTTCCTTTCGGTGACGCTCACAGGACACCCGGTGGCTGCCCCCGCGCGCACCGCGTGATGCGGCACGCCCGGGAAGGTCGCCCAAGGGTGGGAAGTCCCCGGCGTGGCGTGCATGAACGCCCGCCTGCACCCGAACGGGTGACACGGGCCACGAGCTGCCATCAGTCCGCGTCGTCGGCGAGCTCGGCGACCCCCGTGATCCGGTGCAGCGGATACGTACGGACCTCGTCCGCGGTGTGGTCGTACGCCGTGACGAAGCCGCCCTCGACGCGGATCGGGGCGATGACCCGCTGGCTGGCGGCCCCCTCGGCGTTGACGTAGCCGATCCACAGGGCCTCACCGGTGAGGACGGCGGCCTGCATGGTGGCGAGGGTCTCGGCGGCGCCGGTGCGGGGCAGCGCACCGTTGGCCACGGGGGCCGTGCCGGGCTTGCGCGGGGTGGTGGAGGCGAGATCGCCGGCCCGGATGGCGCGCAGCGCGGCCGCGAGGAGGGTGTCGTCGGGGACCGGCGGGCCGTCCGGGACCGGCTCGGGCGCGGTGCGCGGCGGGGTGCGGTGGGCGAGGGCGCGGGTGATCAGCACATCGCCCTCGGCGGACTCGGCGGCCGGCGCGAACCCCATCGCCCGCAGGCCCTCCAGGAGTCCCGCCGGGTCGGCCTGCGCGGCCAGTACGGTCGGGGCGAGCCGGCGCAGCCCGAGACCGGCGGCCCGCTTGTCGGCGAGGATCTCGCTCAGCACCGCGTCGTCGTCGCAGCGCACGTACGCCGAGGCCGCGCCGACCCGTAGATGGCCGTGCCGGCGGGCCACGTCGTCGATCAGGTACGCGAGCGGCTGCGGCACCGGCGTACGGGAGTGCACGGCGAGGAAGGCGTGCAGGTCGGAGGCGGCCTGCCCGGCGTCCAGCGCCCGCCGCACCGAGCCGGGCGTGAACCGGTAGACGGTCGCCCCGC
The DNA here is from genome assembly GCF_042803315.1 of Streptomyces sp. NPDC057424. Lineage (NCBI taxonomy): Bacteria > Bacillati > Actinomycetota > Actinomycetes > Kitasatosporales > Streptomycetaceae > Streptomyces > Streptomyces sp. NPDC057424. The sequence continues at coordinate 251,962 of NZ_JBHVCP010000001.1, read as the reverse complement.
CCTTGGACTCGACGTCCGCCAGCACACCCAGCATGTCCGCGAGCGGCCGCCGCAGGGGCCCGGGCGCCACCGCCGTCAGGTCGGCCTGGAGCAGCACGTGGTCCAGCGGCTCGGGCAGCAGCGGCGCGAGCAGCCGGGCCGCGGCGGCGGAGGCGACGGCCTGCTCGGCGGGGGAGAGGGGGACGAGCGGTGCGGTGCGGTGATGGTGGTGGACGGGCAGCTTGTCCCCCGGGCCGGAGGGCTCCGCTTCCGGGCTCGGCGCGGCAGCCGCGGGCGCGCCCAGCAGCGCCCGGCCCTGGGCCGACAGCGCGCCCCGGCCCGTGACGCCCAGCAGCTCCGCCTCGGACAGCGCCCACTCGGCGAGCCGGCTCCGCAGGTCGTCCTCGCGCCGGTCGCCGCGCAGGGGGCGCTCCCAGCGCAGCCGTGCCGGCACCGACCCGGCGGACGGGGCCGCGCCCTCCGGCAGCCCGGCCAGCAGCGCCAGCACCCGGTGCCGCACCTCGGGCGCCGCCGAGCGGTCCAGGCCCGGCCCGAGCGCCGACAACGTACGGTCCTTCGCGTCGCGCCCACCCACCAGCCCGGCCGTCCGCGTCGCCGCGAGCCACACCGTGACCAGCCGCGACCAGCGCTCGGCGGCGGGCAGCTCCAGCCACTCGTCGTACGCCGGGGTCGCCGCGTACCGCTCGTCGGCCTCGCCGTCGGAGGCGATCAGACCCGCCGTGTACGCCAGTTCCACCCAGAACGCGGCGACCGGCTCCGGTACGTCGAGGGCGACAGCGGTCCGCTTGAGGTCCCGCACGCTCAGCCCACCGGCGCGCAGCACCGCCGGCCCGCCCTCGTCCCAGTCCTTCAGCAGCTCCTCGACGGTCGCGAGCGCGGTGTACGCCTGCCCGGCCGCGGCGCTGTCCACAACCTGTGGACGATGTGTGGCCGCCACCTCGACCACCGGCGGTACCGGCTCGGGCGCCCGGTGCGCCTGCCCCCGCCGCAGATGCAGGGCGACCTCGCGCGGCAGGACGACCGTCCCGGGCGCCGTCGGCAGCAGCAGCCCTCGGTCCAGCAACCAGCGCAGCCGGGCCGCCGGATCGGCCGTGACCTGCCCGTACGGCGGCCCCCACACCAGGCGTTCCAGCACCTCGACGGAGTCGGCCGGGGCACCGGCGAGCAGCGCCGCCATCCGGGCCCGGTCCGTGAACAGCCCCGTCAGCGCGGTCACCGCGGAGACCGAGTCGTGCGTCGAGGCGAGCCCGGCGGTCGTGACGATCTCCTGGATCCGGCCCGGGGACATCCCGGCGGTCGCCTCCTGCACCGTCGGGCCCAGCCCGGTCGGCGACGGGTGCTGCGGCGAAGGGGCCAGCAGCTCACGTGCCGTGCGGACCAGCCGCAGCCGGTCGTCACCGCCCCACACCAGCGCCTGCTCGCGCAGCACGCCCAGGGCGTGCGGCAGGGCGGCGGCCACGGCCGGGTCCCGCTCGTCGCCCGCCATGAGTCCGAGCAGCTCGTCGTGCGTCGCCGGATCCGCCGCCACGGCCAGCGCCTCCGCCGTCTGCAGCGCGAACCGGTCCAGCCGCTCCAGGGCCCGCACGACCGAGGCACGGGTGCCGGCGCGGGTGGCGAGCTGGGTGAGATCGGTGGGGACGGGAGTGATGAGATCCGGGCGGCTGCGCAGGAGCGCGCCCAGCGCGGCGTCGCCCCGCGCGCGGAGCGCTTCCGCGAGGGAGCGGGGGGCCGGGGGCCTGTCCTCGGTGCTCATCCGGTCCACGGTAGCGGGTCGCCTCCGGCGGCAGGGCCGACCGTGCGCGGCCTCGCCCCCCGAACGCGGGACGGGCTTTTGGCCGCTCCACCGGTCCTCGCGGTACCGTCGTCCGACGGCGTCACGCAACGCACCCGCCCCGGAGGGGACTTCGTGGGGATTGAGAGCGACCAGGTCGTTTACGAGTATCTGAGCCGCGTCGGCGACGTGGCCCAGCAGCGGCAGTTGCCGTCGGCCACCCGTATGCGCCTGGTCGCGGATCTGCGCAACGAGATCGACAAGCGCCGCGCGAAGGCCACCGTCGACTCGCCCGCCGCCGTCCGCCGCATCCTGTCCCGCCTGGGCAGCCCCGACGACGTCGTGACCGCGGCGGCGGGAGGCACGGGCGGTGAGCCGTACAGCGCCGCCCCGGCCGCCTCCGTTCCCGTGCAGCGTGACGCCGAGCCGGAGGAGCGGGCGAAGGGCGTCATGCGGCGCGTCGTACCGCGTCCCCGCCCGGCGCGGCCCGCCGAGGAGCCGCGCCCCGCCCCCTCCGACGGCCCCGCCCCGCCGCATCTGGCCGCCGGGCACGAGCTCGGCGGCGCCGCGGTCCAGCCGGACTGGTGGCGGGTGGACAGCAGTCCCTTCGGCGTGGGCGACGAGGTGCCGGGCTTCGTGGGCGGCGTGGAGCTGCCGGACCTGCTCAAGCCGCCGGCGCAGCGCAAGGCGGAGCTGGAGAAGGCGGCGGCCGGGGAGCCGGCCCCGGTCGTCGAGGCGGCAGAGGCGGCCGAGTCGGCCGGGGAGGGGAGCCGTCGCCGTCTCCCGCGCCTTGCCGCCGGAAACTGGAGCAACCCGCTCCTCCTGATCGCCGCCGGCCTGCTCGTCGCCGGTGCCGTGCTCGGCAACTGGTTCGTCCTCCTGCTCGGCTGGCTCATCGCCTACGCCTCCCGCCGCCTGACCCAGGCCGAGACGAAGTGGGCGGTCGTGATCCTGCCGAGCCTCTCCGTGGCGGGAGGCCTGGTCTGGCTGTGGGGCCGGACGAGCGGCCGCTGGGGTGCCCCGATCGCCGAGGGCCATATGAACGCCGCGGTGGCGGAGACCTGGCCGTGGGTGGTCAGGGGTGCGGCGGTGGCGTCGGCACTGTTCCTGGTGTGGCGGTCCCAGCGCTCGCGCTAGCCGGTCACAGAGGGACGGGGGCGCCTGCCGTCACAGACGGACGGGGGCGTCTGCCGTTCACACCGGCTGGGCACAATGGCCCATATGGCACTCACCGTCGGCTTCGACCTCGACATGACCCTCATCGACTCCCGCCCCGGCATCCGGGCCTGCTACCAGGCGCTGTCCGAGCGGACGGGCACGTACATCGACGCCGACCTGGCGGTCACGCGGCTCGGGCCGCCACTCGCCGAGGAACTGATCAATTGGTTCCCGGCCGAGAAGGTCCAGGTCATGGCGGACCTGTACCGGGAGATGTACCCGACGATCGCCATCGCCGCGACCCCCGCGATGACCGGCGCCCGGGAGGCCATCGCGGCCGTACGGCAGGCCGGCGGACGCGCGATAGTCGTCACCGCCAAGTACGAGCCCAACGCCAAGCTGCACCTCGCCCACCTCGGCATCGAGCCCGACGCCGTCATCGGCGACCTGTGGGCCGAGCAGAAGGCGGAGGCCCTGCGCGAGCACGACGCGGGCGTCTACGTCGGCGACCACGTCGGGGACGTGCGCGGCGCCCGGACCGCCGGGGCGCTCTCGGTCGCGGTGGCCACCGGCCCCTGCCCGCCACAGGAACTGCGCGCGGCGGGCGCGGACGTCGTCCTCACCGATCTGACCGAATTCCCGCGGTGGCTTTCGGACTACCGTCCCGCGCGCGCCTGACGCCGGCCCGCCGCGACGGAACGCAGCACTCCCGCCCCGGCCATCAGGAATCCGACGGCCATGAGCATGCTCAATCCGAACATGTACGTCGGAAAGGGCGCCGTCCCGAGGAACAGCGGGGCGACCGTGACCAGTGTGGCCAGGGCGCCGAGGAAGAAGACGACGGCTCCGGCACGGACCAGGCGGTCACCGGGAGCGGCGGAATTCGTTTGGGTTTTGTCACGCACCCGACCAGGGTAGTTCCCAGCGCGTAGGAACAACCGGGTGACGTCTTGTCACCGGCTGCAAGAGCATTAGCCTTGGTACCGGCGGGTCCGTACGGCCCGCCCGAGTGCTATCAAGAGCCGTTTCCAGAAGCAGTTTTCCGACGAGTACGAGGACGAGGACAGACATGCCCACCGGCAAGGTCAAGTGGTTCAACGGCGAGAAGGGCTTCGGCTTTCTCTCCCGCGACGACGGCGGTGACGTCTTCGTCCATTCCTCGGTCCTCCCCGCCGGAGTCGAGACGCTCAAGCCGGGTCAGCGCGTGGAGTTCGGCGTCGTCGCCGGACAGCGCGGCGACCAGGCGCTGTCCCTGACGATTCTGGACCCGACCCCGTCGGTCGCCGCCGCGACCCGCAAGAAGCCGGACGAGCTGGCCTCCATCGTCCAGGATCTGACGACCCTCCTGGAGAACATCACGCCGATGCTGGAGCGGGGCCGCTACCCCGAGAAGACCGCCGGCAAGAAGATCGCGGGCCTGCTGCGCGCGGTCGCCGACCAGCTGGACGTCTGAGGGGCCCTGAGGCCTCAGGGAAAGCGCAGCGCGTCCGGGCCGAGGGGCGGTACGAGTCCCTCGGCCGCCGCGCGCGTCAGCAGCCCGCGTACGGCCGCGTAGCCGTCCTCGCCGAGGTCGGCGGTGAACTCGTTGACATACAGCCCGATGTGCTGGTCGGCGACGCCCGGATCCATCTCCTGGGCGTGCTCCATGACGTACGGCCGGGACGCCTCGGGGTCGTCCCAGGCGGCGCGCACCGACGTCCGGATCGCGTCGGCGAGCAGCCGCAGCCCCTGCTCGCCCAGCGACCGCTTGGCGATGATCGCGCCCAGCGGGATCGGCAGCCCGGTGGTGTTCTCCCAGTGCTCACCCATGTCGGCGAGTTTGTGCAGCCCGTACTCGCCGTAGGTGAAGCGCGCCTCGTGGATCACGAGTCCCGCGTCGACCTTGCCGTCCCGCACGGCCGGCATGATCTCGTGGAACGGCATGACGACGATCTCGCCGACCCCGTCGGCCACGGTGTCCGCGGCCCACAGCCGGAACAGCAGATAGGCGGTGGACCTCTCGCTGGGCACGGCGACGGTCCGCCCGGTCAGGCCGGCATCCGCCTCCCGCGTCAGCACCAGCGGCCCGCAGCCCCGTCCCAGCGCACCCCCGCAGGGCAGCAGGGCGTAGTCGTCGAGGACGTAGGGCAGCACGGCGTACGACACCTTCAGCACATCGAACTCGCCGCGTTCGGCCATGCCGTTGGTGATGTCGATGTCGGCGAAGGTCACGTCGAGGGCGGGGGCGCCGGGAACGCGGTCGTGGGCGAGGGCGTCGAAGACGAACGTGTCGTTCGGGCAGGGCGAGTACGCGATCTGCAGCTGCTCAACTGTCATGCCGGTCCCAACTCTCCAGTACGGGCGCGAGCTTCCCGAACCCCTCGGTCAAGGCTGCCAGGGCGTCGCCGATCCGCCATGCGGCGCGGTCACGCGGCCCGACGGGATTGGAGATCGCCCGGATCTCCAGCACGGGGACGTTGTGCGCGGCGGCGGCCTCGGCGACGCCGAAGCCCTCCATGGCCTCGGCGAGGGCGGTGGGGTGCCGTTTCCCCAGCGTGGCGGCCCGGGCGGCCGTCCCGGTGACGGTCGACACGGTGAGCACGGCCCCGGTCCGGGCCCCGGCGGCCTCGGCGACCCGCCGGACGAGATCCGCGGGCGGCTGATGCCGGACGGTCCCGAACCCGAGCTCGGTGACCGGCAGGAAACCGTCCTCGGTCTCGGCCCCCAGATCGGCCGCGACGATCTCGTCGGCGACGACGAGCGACCCCACGGGCGCCCCGGGCTGGAACCCGCCCGCGATCCCGGCGGAGACGACGAGGCCGTACGGCTCGCCCCCCAGGGCGGCGGCGGTGAGGGCGGAGGCGGTGGAGGCGGCGGCGAGAGCGGGCCCGACACCGACGGCGATCACGTCGATGCCGCGCACCCCGGGGCAGGCCCGGGCCACCGCATCCCGTTCGACGGGAACCGCGGTGGCCACCAGCACCCGGTCAAGCCCAGCGGCAGCGATCAGGCGTCCTTCTCGAGCTTGAAGTTCCACAGACCCGAGGTGTCCTTGTCGCCCTCCTTGATGGACACCAGCGTCGAGTCGCCCTGCGCGCCGTACTGGGCGTTGAAGAACACGCTGCCCGGAATCGTGCGGTAGGTCTTCGTGCTGGAGTCGGTCAGCGGCTGACCGTTCATCAGGATCGTCCAGCCCTCGTCGGCGATCTCGGGGTCGACACCGAAGCGCACGGTCTCGTCGGGATCGACGGAGATGCTCTTGATGCCCTTGTCCTTCAGGCACTGGGTGAGATCGGACGGCTTCAGGGTGTCGCCCTCGCCGCCGCAGGTGGCCTCGGAGTTCACCGAGTCGCTGCCCACGGTGACCGTGGCCATCGGCGTCGGCTTGTCACAGGCCGACAGGACGAGCAGTCCGGCGGATACGACGCCGGCGACGGCGACGGCGCGGCGGCGTCGCACAACGGATTGCAACGTGTTCATGGGCGAAGGCTATAGGGCGCGCCGGTGGCACCGCCCACGCGGGGTGCGGCTCCCCCGGAGAACCATCAGAAGGGCCCTACGCGACCCGGGCCCGCCCCGTGCCGCCGCGCCGGGCCGAGTCGATCAGCCCCCGTACGGTCGTCAGCCACCCGGTGCCGACGATCGCGGCGCCCACCGCGAGCCCGGCCGTGCCGTCGAGCGGCACGGCGATGCCGACGGCCCCGCCCAGCACCCAGGACATCTGCAGCAGGGTCTCGGAGCGTGCGAAGGCCGACGTGCGGACGAGTTCGGGCACGTCCCGCTGGATCAGCGCGTCCAGCGACAGCTTGGCCAGGGCCTGCGCGAACCCGGCGATGGCGGCCAGCGCGGCCACCATGACCGCGCTGAAGAACACCGCGGCCGTGATCGCCGCGCCCGCCACGCACGCCACGACCACGACGATGATGATCTCCGGCGCCCGGGAGCGCAGCCAGGCCCCGACGGCCGTGCCGAGCGCGTTGCCCACGCCCGCCGAGACGGCCACTATCCCCAGGGACACCGCGGCGCTCTGGCCGGAGACCGGGTGCTCGCGCAGCAGGAACGCCAGGAAGAAGATCAGGAACCCGGTCAGGCAGCGGATGGCGGCGTTGGCGGCCAGGGCGTGAGTGACGGCCGGGCCGACCGTGCGCAGCCCGGGGCGCTTGACCGGCCGCCGGTGCGGCCCGTGCAGGTGCTGTTCGTCCGCCGCCAGCAGGGCGCGGTCCTCGCCCTTGGCGGAGTCGACCTTCGGCGGCAGCGTGAACGACAGGATCGTCCCCGCCACGAAGAGCACGAAGGCGCCGTAGAGGGGCCAGCGCGGCCCGATCTGCTGGAGTCCGGCGCCGACGGGCGCGGCGATACCGGTGGCGAGGAGGCCGCCGAGGGTGACGCGGGAGTTGGCCTTCACCAGGGAGAAGTGAGGTGGCAGCAGCCGGGGCACGACGGCGCTTCTGACCACGCCGTACGCCTTCGACGAGACGAGGACGCCGAGCGCGGCCGGGTACAGCTCCAGGCCGCCGCTGACGACCGCGCCGGACAGAATGAGCGCGAGCAGTGCCCGGGCCAGCATCGCGCCGGCCATCGCGGCGCGGCGGCCGTGCGGGAGGCGGTCGAGGAGGGGGCCGACGACCGGCGCGAGGAGGGTGAAGGGCGCCATGGTGATGGCGAGGTACAGGGCGACGCGGCCGCGGGCCTCGTCGGTGGGCACGGAGAAGAAGACGGTGGAGGCGAGGGCGACGGTGATCATGACGTCGCCGGCGCCGTTCACGCCGTGCAGTTCGATCAGCTTGCCGAGGCCGGACTCGCCGGCGCCGTGCGCGTGGGTGGCCTTGCGGATGCCGCGGGCGGTGCCGGTCACGGGGAAGTGCAGGGCACGGCCGATCGGGCGGAGAAGGCCGCCCAAACGGCCCGGTCCGCCCGGTCGGCTGCTTCCCTTGACCCCTTTCGACCCACCGGTCCCGGTGGCGCCCGGGGGTGTCTTCGCGGCTGCCACGACGTCATAGTGCCCCGATAAGGCCGTGGGTAGTGCCATTACCGCTTGTATAGGGCCTGTGGGGTGACTGTCCGGGGCGGCGCTCATGATCCCGTGGGCGGCGCAACAGGACCGTCGGTGTACGCGAAGTGGGGCGGAAGGGTAGCGTGCGTATCTCAGCCATCCCGCAAAATGGATGAAGGACGTCGACGCGGTCCCCCGGTCCGCTCCGTCCGCCCCCCGCGCCGGGAGTGGCGCACTCGTGAGACGGCGTATGGAGAGAAGCGATACCTGTGAGCGCAGCGACAACGCGAAGCCGCACCCCTGACCGTCTGTGCGCCGAGGCCGTCGACCTCGCACGCGCCGCAGCCGAGGAGGCGGCCGCGCCAGGAATCGTCGGGGAACACGTGGGGCTGGTCTCCGAGGGGGACCGCGTTGTCACGCACTTCTTCGAGTGCCGGGAGCTCGGGTACCGGGGCTGGCGCTGGGCGGTGACAGTGGCCCGGGCGTCCCGGGCGAAGATCGTCACGGTGGACGAGGCGGCGCTGCTGCCCGGCCCGGACGCGGTGCTGGCGCCCGAGTGGGTGCCGTGGAGCGAGCGGCTGCGTCCCGGCGACATGGGGCCCGGCGATCTGCTGCCCACCGACGCCGAGGACCTGCGGCTGGAGCCGGGCTACTCGGGCGAGGACGAGCCGGCGCCGCAGTCCCCCGTCTCGCACGAGATGGCCGACCTGGTGGAGGCGGAGGACGCGGACGTCACCGCGGAGTCCCCGTCCGGCTTCACGGTCCCCCCCTTGCGCGGTTCGATCCCGGCGGTCGCCGAGGAACTGGGCATGCGCCGGGCCCGCGTCCTGTCCCGCTACGGCCTGCACACCGCGGCCGACCGCTGGGAGGAGGCGTTCGGCCCCAAGACCCCCATGGCGCAGTCGGCCCCCGCGGCCTGCGTCAGCTGCGGCTTCCTCGTCCCCGTCGGCGGCTCCCTCGGCCAGGCCTTCGGCGCCTGTGCCAACGAGTTCTCCCCGGCCGACGGCCGCCTGGTCTCCCTCGCCTACGGGTGCGGCGGCCACTCCGAGGCCGCGGTCATGCCCCGGCCGCCCCAGCCGGCCGCCCCGGTCATCGACGAGACCCGGGTCGACCCCTTCCCGCTGCGCCCGTCCCCGGACTCGGGCTCGGTGCCGGCGACGGCGGACCAGGACACGGAGGAACTGGGGCACTCGTAGCCACCGGCGGCCCGTCCGGCTCCGGGGTACCCGCGCCCCGGCGGCCCGCGCCGGGCGGGGGCACGGCGGGTGCTTCCCAGGCGGTACCTTCATCCTCACGTCCACGAGGAGAAGGAACGGAACGTGAGCAGCAAGTTCGTGCGGCCCGCCGCCGAGGGGGCCGATCCGTTCGGTACCGCCCGTCTGCGGCGCGGTGTCCTCGATTCCTGGGCCACCAGCCCCGCCCGGTTCCGTGAGGACGCCAACGCCGAGGAGGACCTGGCCCTCGGCGGCTACCGGGACCGGCTCGTCGTGGAGCTCGCCCAGAACGCCGCCGACGCGGCGGCCCGGGCCGGAGTGCCGGGGCGGCTGCGGCTCACCCTGCGTGACGGGGTGCTCGTCGCCGCCAACACCGGCGCCCCGCTGGACGCCGCCGGGGTCGAGTCGCTGTCCACGCTGCGGGCGTCGGCCAAGCGGGACCCGCGGGACACGTCCTCCGTGGGGCGGTTCGGTGTCGGGTTCGCCGCCGTGCTCTCCGTCACCGACGAGCCCGCCGTCGTCGGCCGGCACGGCGGTGTGCGGTGGTCGCTGGCCGAGGCCGGGGCGCTGGCCGCCGAGACCGCCCGGCACAGCCCCGGCCTCGGGGACGAGGTCCGGCGGCGGGACGGGCACGTCCCCCTGCTGCGGCTGCCGTACGCCGCCGAGGGCACCGCCCCCGGCCCGTACGACACCGCCGTCATCCTGCCGCTGCGGGACGCCGCCGCCGCCGATCTCGCCGAGCGGCTCCTGCGAGCCGTCGACGACGCCCTGCTGCTCACCCTGCCCGGACTCGAAGAGCTGGTCGTCGAGATCGGCGAGGAGAGCCCGCGGACCCTCACCCGCCGTACCGACGGTCCCTTCACCGTCGTCGACGACTCCGCCCACGGCGTCACCCACTGGCGCACCGCCGCCGCCAGCGGCCCCCTCACCCCCGACCTCCTCGCCGACCGGCCCGTCGAGGAGCGGCTGCGGCCCCACTGGTCCGTCACCTGGGCCGTGCCCGTGGACAGCGACGGCGGACCGGCCCGGCCCCGCACCAGCGCGGTCGTGCACGCCCCGACCCCGAGTGACGAGCCGCTCGGCGTCCCGGCGCTGCTCATCGCCTCGTTCCCGCTGGACTCCACCCGCCGGCACGCCGCTCCCGGCCCGCTGACCGACTTCCTCGTCCGGCGCGCGGCCGACGCCTACGCCGAACTCCTCGGCGACTGGCGGCCGGTGACGTCCGGGATCATCGGCCTGGTACCCGGCCCCCTCGGCAAGGGCGAGCTGGACGGCGCCCTGCGCCGGGCGATCCTGGAGCGGCTGCCGCGGACTGAGTTTCTCCCGCCCGCCCTCCCTCCCCGCGAGGACGACGACCTGCGGGAATCCCTGCGGCCGCGGGACGCCGAGGTCGTCGAGGGCGCGGGCGCGGACACCGTGCGGGTGCTCGCCGAGGTGCTGCCCACCCTGCTGCCCGCCGGGCTGGAGCGCCGCGCCGAGCTGCGGACCCTGGGCGTCGCCCGCGTCCCGCTGACCGACGCGATCGACCGGCTGGCCGGTCTGGAGAAGGAACCCGGCTGGTGGCGCCGGCTCTACGACAGCCTGGCCGGGATCGACCCGGACCGTCTGTCGGGGCTCCCGGTCCCGCTCGCCGACGGCCGGACGACCATCGGGCCCCGGCAGGTCCTGCTGCCCGGCGCGGAGGCCGCGCGGCTCGACCCCGAGGTGCTGGCCCGGCTCGGGCTGAAGGTCGCCCACCCGGACGCCACCCACCCGCTCCTGGAGAAGCTCGGCGCGCTGCCCGCGACACCCCGGGCCGTCCTCACCACCCCGCAGGTCCGGGCCGCCGTCGCCGCGTCCCTGGACGACGAGGGCGGCGTGAACTGGGAAGAGGACTCCCTCGACGCCGGTGAACTGGCCGACACCGTGCTCGCGCTGGTGCGGGACGCCGCCCTGGAGCCCGGTGACGAACCCTGGCTCGGCGCGCTCGCCCTGCCCGACGAGGACGGCGAACCGGCCCCGGCGTGTGAACTCGTGTACCCCGGCGGCCCCTTCGCCCAGGTGATGCGCGAAGGTGAACTCGCGTCCGTGGACGCCGAGCTGGCCGGCAAGTGGGGCGAGCAGCCGCTGGCCGCCTGCGGTGTCCTGGTGAACTTCGCGGTCGTCCGCGCCACCGACATCGTTCTCGACCCGGACGAACTGGAGCCCCGCGAGGGCGACTTCGCCGAGCCCGACGACGCGGGCCTGCTGGACGCCGTCGACGTGTGGTGCGAGGACATCCTCGACCGCTTCCCGGACAGCCCGGTGCCGCCGGTCGCCACCGAGATCATCGCCGTACGGGACCTGGACCTGGTGGACGAGGACAAGTGGGCGCAGGCGCTGGCGCTGCTGTCCAGGCCGCCGCTCAGGGACGCGATCGTGCAGCCCGTGCGGATCCTGCTGCCGGACGGGACGCACGAGGTCGTCCGGCCGTACACCGCCTGGTGGCTGCGCGGGAACCCCGTGCTCGCCGGCCGCCGCCCGGCCGGTCTGCGGTCCGCCGGCGGCGACCCGCTGCTGCGCGGGCTCTACGACGAGGCCGACGCGACCGGGTTCGAGGACGAGCAGGTGCTGCGGGCGCTGGGTGTGCGCACCTCCGTCGCCGCGCTGCTGGACGAGCCCGGTGGTGCCGCCGAGCTGCTCGACCGGCTCGCCGACCCCGAGCGGGAGGTGACGGGGACTCAACTGCACGCCCTGTACGGGGCGCTGGCCGAGCTGGACCCGGATCAGGTGACCCTGCCGGACGACCTGCGGGCCGTCACCGACGGCCGGGTGGAGGTCGTGGACGCGGCCGACGCCGTGGTGTGCGACTCGCCCGACCTGCTGCCCTTCACCGAGGGCGTCCCGCTGCTGCCCGTACGGCCGTCACGCGCCGCCGAGCTCGCCGAACTGTTCCAGGTGCGGCGGCTGAGCGAGTCCGTCACCGGGGAGGTCACCTCCGAGGGCACCGAGCACGACGTCCCGGAGCCGGTGCGGGTGCTGCTCGGCCGGAGGACCCCGTCCTTCTACGTCGAGCACGAGGAACTCGTCGTCGACGGCGTGGAGATCGACTGGCGGCTCACCGACGACGGCGTCCTGCACGCCGCCACCCTGGAGGGTGTCGCCGCGGGGCTCGCCTGGGCGGCGGGGCAGTGGCCGCGGCGGTTCGAGGTGGCGGCGCTGCTGGAGGACCCGTCACGGACGCAGGAACTGGCGCGGGACCGCTGGTTCGACTGATCCGGCGGTGGCGTACGGCCGTTGGTGGAGAGTTCCGCACATATTTTTCACCGGTCGTACAACCAAGCGCACGGCTGAGGCATCTGATCACGTGAGTCAACAGACTCCACGATCATTTGGGCCCCGAGAGCCGACGACGAGCACCGGGGCCCCTCTCCACCTGGAGAACGCATGCGTATCCGAGCCACCGTGGCCGCCGTCACCGGCGCCCTGGCCCTGTCCGCCCTCGCCGTGCCGGCCGCGCAGGCCGCGGAGCCGAAGGTTCCCGCGAACATCGCCGCCGCGAGCGAGGTCGTCCACGCCGACTCCGGCCGGTCGGCCTTCGCCGGCGCCGTGGACGGCGAGCCGATCGCCCTGAACGCGACCTTCTCCTCGGTCAAGGTCAACAACGGCAAGAACATCGCCGTCGGCACGACCAACGTGGTCAAGGTCCCCGTGTCCTTCACGCTGACCCACGGCAAGGAAGTGAACATCCACGCCGCGGACTTCTTCGCGGGCGTCGAGCTGTACCGCGGCGCCTCGTTCGAGGGGTCGGTCTTCTACTTCGACAGCGACGACGCGAGCTGCACGGACTCCTCCGCGACCGTCGCCACCTGCAAGGCCACCGTCGCGATCGACCCGTACGCGCTGCTCAACGAGGACGCCGGCTCCTGGAAGGCGGCCGCGTTCGCCGTCGCGTTCAACGGCGAGGACCCGGAGAACCCGAACCTGGACAACGTCGGTGTCGCGGTGAAGGACCCGACGAACTCCTTCAAACTCCAGCGCTACTCCAAGCTGACGGTCAACGCCTCGCCGGAGCCGGTGAAGAAGGGCAAGACCATCACGGTCACCGGCAAGCTGTCCCGCGCCAACTGGGACGACAACAAGTACCACGGCTACACCAACCAGCCGGTGAAGCTGCAGTTCCGCAAGAAGAGCTCCAGCACCTACACCACGCTGAAGACCATCAAGTCCAACTCCACTGGCCAGCTGAAGACCACCGTCAAGGCCTCGACGGACGGCTACTTCCGCTACTCCTTCGCGGGCACGACCACCACCCCGGCGGTCAACGCCACGGGTGACTTCGTCGACGTGAAGTAGGCCCGCTACGCGGGGAAGCGGCGGTCCACCCACCTCCACAGGAGTTCCAGGGCGGCCGCCGCCACCGCCGCGATGCCGACGGCGGTCCACGGCATCGTCGGCCCCACCAGTTTCAGCGCGAAGAAGTGCTGCAACCACGGCACGACCAGCACCAGCAGGAACGCCCCGGCCATGGACGCGACGAGGGCGACACGCCACCAGGTGTACGGGCGGGCGATGATCGCCAGCACCCACATCGAGATGAGGAACAGCGTGAGCGTCGCCGCGCTGGTCTCCGCGTCCAGCGCCTCCGCGCCCGTGTAGTGCTCCCGGGCGATGAGGTACGTCGCGAAGGTCGCCACCGCCGCCACGACCCCGCCCGGGATCGCGTACCGCATGACCCGCCGTACGAAGTTCGGCCTCGCGCGCTCCTTGTTGGGCGCGAGCGCGAGGAAGAAGGCCGGGACGCCGATGGTCAGCGTCGACAGCAGGGTCAGGTGGCGCGGCAGGAACGGGTACTCCACCTGGGAGCAGACCACCAGGACGGCGAGCAGCACCGAGTAGACCGTCTTGACGAGGAACAGGGTCGCGACCCGCGTGATGTTGCCGATGACCCGGCGCCCCTCGGCGACCACCGACGGCAGCGTCGCGAAGCTGTTGTTCAGCAGCACGATCTGCGCGACCGCCCGGGTGGCCTCCGAGCCGGAGCCCATCGCGACGCCGATGTCGGCGTCCTTCAGGGCGAGGACGTCGTTCACACCGTCGCCGGTCATCGCGACGGTGTGCCCGCGGGACTGCAGCGCGCCCACCATGTTCCGCTTCTGCTGCGGGGTGACCCGCCCGAACACCGTGCCCTCGTCCAGGGCGTCGGCCATCCCGTCCTGCTCGGCGGGCAGCCGGCGCGCGTCCACGGTGGTGCCGGACAGCCCGAGCTTGGCGGCGACCGCGCCGACCGACACCGCGTTGTCGCCGGAGATGACCTTGGCCCGGACGTTCTGGTCGGCGAAGTAGCGCAGCGTGTCGGCCGCGTCCGGCCGCAGCCGTTGCTCCAGCACGACCAGGGCGACGGGCTTCGCTCCCTTCGCCACGTCGGGATCGTCCAGCTCCCGCGCGACGCGGGCGAGGAGCAGCACCCTGAGGCCCTGCTCGTTCAGCCGCCCGGTCTCGGCCAGGGCCGGATCGTCGTCCTCCAGCAGCACGTCGGGCGCGCCCAGCAGCCACCGGCCGGCCTGCCCGTCGCCCTCGCTCAACGCGGCGCCGCTGTACTTGCGGGCGGAGGAGAACGGCAGCGCCTCGGTGCAGCGCCAGTCCTCGACGGCCGGGTAGGTGTCGATGATCGCCTTCAGGGAGGCGTTCGGCCGTGGGTCCGACGCGCCGAAAGCCCCGAGCACCTTCCGTACGTACCTCTCGTCGGCGCCCTGGAGCGGGCGCAGCTCCGTGACGTCCATGCCGCCCTCGGTGAGGGTGCCGGTCTTGTCGAGGCAGACGGTGTCGACGCGGGCCAGCCCCTCGATCGCGGGCAGCTCCTGCACCAGGCACTGCTTGCGGCCCAGGCGAATCACGCCGATGGCGAAGGCGACCGAGGTGAGCAGGACCAGCCCCTCGGGAACCATCGGGACGATGCCGCCGACGGTGCGGGCGACGGAGTCGTCGAAGGCGTTCTCCTTCACGACCAGCTGGCTGATGATCAAGCCGATCGCGGTCGGGACCATCATCCACGTGACGTACTTGAGGATCGTGGAGATGCCCGACCGCAGCTCGGACTGGACGAGGGTGAAGCGCGAGGCCTCCTCGGCGAGCTGGGCGGCGTAGGCCTCACGGCCGACCTTCGTCGCCTGGAAGGCCCCGCCGCCCGCGACCACGAAGCTGCCCGACATGACCTGGTCGCCCGGGTGCTTCACCACCGGGTCGGCCTCGCCGGTGAGCAGTGACTCGTCGATCTCAAGACCGTCGGCCTCGACGCAGACGCCGTCGACGACGACCTTGTCCCCGGGCCCGATCTCGATCAGGTCGTCGAGCACGATCTCGGACGTGCTGACCTGTGCGGCGGCCCCGTCCCGGCGCACGGTCGGCCTGACCTCGCCGATCAGCGCGAGCGAGTCCAGCGTCTTCTTCGCCCGCCACTCCTGGACGATCCCGATGCCGGTGTTCGCGAGGATCACGAACCCGAACAGGCTGTCCTGGATCGGCGCGACCACCAGCATGATCAGCCACAGCACGCCGATGATCGCGTTGAAGCGGGTGAAGACGTTCGCGCGGACGATGTCGACGGTGGACCGGCTGCTGCGCACCGGCACGTCGTTGACCTCACCGCGCTCCACCCGTTCGGCGACCTGAGCACCGGTCAGGCCGGTCTCGCGGGAGGTGACCGTCGCCGGCCGCGTGGAGTCGGGCCGGGCACCCGCGTCGAGATGCGTCATGCATTCGACGGTACGTGCGGTTTTGCCGCATCACTCGCTGAGTGAGGCGAAGATCCGACCTGGGAAGGACGGACTTCGTGCCGTGGTCGTACGGCAGTTGCGCGCCGTCGGACCCTGGTGCCACGCCCCGGTGTCAGCCCGCCCGCCGTGCGGTGAACAGCAGGTACTCCCACTCCAGGACCGTCCCGCCCGAGCCCGTGCCCAGGTCGCCGTCGCGGGCGAGGTCCACCAGGGCGCCGTCCAGTGCGGCGGCGCGATCGGGCTCGCCGGCGATGTTCTTGTAGACGCTGATGGTCGGGCCGTAGCGCTCCTTGAAGTAGTCGCGGAACATCTCGGGCGTCTCGAAGCGGTCGACCCGGACCGTGCGGCGCTCGGCGCTGACGTCCGTGACCCGGTCGCCGAGGAGGGCGCGCACATGGTCCTCGTCTCCCCACAGCGGGGGCGGCTGCGCTCCGGGCGGAGGCGGAGGCGCGTACGGCTTCATCACGGCGAACATCCGGCCGATGAAGCCCTGGGGCGTCCAGTTCAGCAGCCCGATGGTGCCGCCCGGACGGCAGACCCGGGCGAGTTCACCGGCGGCCTGCTGGTGGTGCGGGGCGAACATGACGCCGACGCAGGACAGTACGGTGTCGAACTCGGCGTCGCCGAAGGGCAGCGCTTCGGCGTCGGCCTCCTGCCAGGCGAGGTGCGCACCCTGCTGCCCGGCCACCCGCCGGCCGGCCTCGAACAGTTCCGGCGTCAGGTCGGAGGCCACCACGTCCGCGCCGGCCAGGGCCGCCGGGATCGCGGCGTTGCCGGAGCCGGCGCCCACGTCCAGCACCCGCTGGCCGGAGCGCACCCCGCACGCCTCGGTCAGGACCGCTCCCAGCCCGGGGATGACCTCGGCGGCCAGGGAGGGGTAGTCGCCCTGGGCCCACATCGCCCGGTGCTTGGACTTCAGGGCGCGGTCTGCCTCGACCGCGCTGTTCTGCGTCGTCATCGCTGCGCTCCTCACCGGTCGGGCGGCGATGTCCGCGCGACGGTTTCGAGCGATTCGCCGCCTTTTTGGCGATTCGCCGCCTTTTTAGAGCGTAGGGAGGCGGCGGGGGCGTGTCGCGCCGGAGGGCGGGCGGGAGGCGCCTAACCGGCCGGGGGCGTCACCGTCAGGTTCTCGTCGGCCGCCGTCCGTTTGATCGCGGCGTCGCGCCTGCGGACGTACCAGATGCCGATCAGTCCCAGCCCGCCGCCGGCCAGGCAGGTCCACACCCACCAGGTGTGGCCGTGGTCGTCGAACCAGCCGTAGAAGGGGAGCTGGACCAGGAAGAGGACGAACCACAGGATCGTGCCGCCGGTGATGGTGGCGACCACGGGGCCCTCCAGGGGCTCCGGCGCCTCGTGTCTGGGGGTCCATTTCGCCATGGGGACAGCTTACGAGGCGAGTGGGTCTACGCGCGGAGATGTGCGATCGGGACTTTATATGTTCATACTGAAACGGTTTGTGTCTGACCACTTCTCTTCGTAGGAAACACCAACCCCATGTCCTCCTCGGCTCCTGCCAAGGTCCCCGCCCCTGAACAGCCGGGAGCCGGGCGCACGAACGGCGCACTCGACCGCTTCTTCCGGATCTCCGAGCGTGGCAGCACCCTGTCCCGCGAGGTCCGGGGCGGTCTCGCCACCTTCTTCGCGATGGCCTACATCATCGTGCTGAACCCGATCATCCTCGGCAGCGCCAAGGACCTGTACGGTCACCAGCTCGACAACGGGCAGCTGGTCACCGCGACGGCCCTCACCGCCGCGCTCACCACCCTCCTCATGGGCGTCATCGGCAACGTCCCGATCGCGCTGGCCGCCGGACTCGGTGTGAACTCCGTCGTGGCCCTCCAGCTCGCCCCGCGGATGTCCTGGCCGGACGCGATGGGCATGGTGGTCCTCGCCGGGTTCGTGGTCATGCTGCTGGTCGCCACCGGGCTGCGCGAGCGCGTCATGAACGCCGTGCCCCACGGGCTGCGCAAGGCCATCTCCATCGGTATCGGCCTGTTCATCATGCTGATCGGGCTCGTCGACGCGGGCTTCGTCTCCCGGATCCCGGACGTCGCCCGGACCACCGTTCCGCTCCAGCTCGGCGGCGACGGTCACCTCGACGGCTGGCCGGTCCTCGTCTTCGTCCTGGGTGTGCTGCTGACCCTCGCGCTCATCGTGCGCAAGGTCTCCGGCGCGATCCTGATCTCGATCGTCGCCATGACGGTCCTCGCGGTCGTCATCGACGCGGTGGCCAAGGTGCCGAGCTGGGGCCTGACCACGCCCCAGTGGCCCGGCAACCCGGTCGCGAGCCCCGACTTCGGGCTGATCGGGCAGGTCAGCCTGTTCGGCGGCTTCGGCAAGGTCGGCATGCTCACCGGCGTGCTCTTCGTCTTCACCGTGCTGCTGTCGTGCTTCTTCGACGCGATGGGCACGATCATGGGCGTCTCCGACGAGGCCAAGCTGACCGACGGCGAGGGGCAGATGCCCGGCATCAACAAGGTGCTGTTCGTCGACGGCCTCGCGGTCGCCGCCGGTGGCGCCAGCTCCTCCTCCGCGACGACCGCCTTCGTCGAGTCCACGGCGGGTGTCGGTGAGGGTGCCCGGACCGGTTTCGCGAACGTCGTCACCGGTGGCCTCTTCGCTCTCGCCCTCTTCCTGACGCCGGTCGCCACGATGGTCCCGTCCCAGGCGGCCACCCCGGCCCTGGTCGCGGTCGGCTTCCTGATCATGGCCGGCTCGGTCAGGGAGATCGACTGGGCGGACTACACGATCGCCGTCCCGGCCTTCGTGACGATGCTGATGATGCCGTTCACCTACTCGATCACCAACGGCATCGGCATGGGCTTCATCACCTTCGCGGTGCTGCGGCTGGCGGCCGGGCGGGGCCGGGAGGTGCCGGCCGCGATGTACGCCGTGTCGGCGGTGTTCGCGTTCTACTACCTGATGCCGGCACTGGGTCTGACCTGATCCCCGTCGCCGGAGTCGGGTGAACCGTAGAACCTCTCCGTCTCCTCGACGGCGGCCTGGAACCGCTGGTCGAAGTCATCTCGGACGAGCGTCCGGAGGACGTAGTCCTGGACGCTCATTCCCCTTTTCGCGGCATGGTGCCTGAGCTGTTCGAGCAGGTCGCGGTCTATTCGCAGGCTGAGCACGCTGGTCCCCATGAGCAGAGGGTCGCGGCACCGTTCGGTGCGGTGAGCCCGGTTCCGCCGTCGGATCACCCATATGAGTGATGTCACGGTTCAGTGGCGGGTGTCACGGACGATCCTGCGCGCCCCGACTGGTCTTTAGCGAGAGTAATGAGTTACGCTAAAGAACATGCCGGACCTCAACCATGGCGACGACGTAGCCGCCGTGAACTCCCTCCGATCCGCCGTGATGAGGCTGTCCCGACGGCTCAAGCACCAGCGGGTCGACGAATCGCTCAGCCCCACCGAGATGTCGGTGCTGGGCACCCTGTCCCTGTGCGGCAGGGCCACACCGGGCGAACTCGCCCGCAAGGAGCACGTCCAGCCGCCGTCGATGACCCGCATCGTGGCGCTGCTGGAGGCCAAGGGACTGGTCCGGCTGGAGCCGCACCCCGAGGACCGGCGCCAGAAGGTCGTCACACGCACCGAGCAGGCCGAGGCCATGCTCGAGGAGAGCCGCGCCAAGCGGAACGCGTTCCTGGCCACGCTGGTGGAGAACCTCGACGAGGACGAGTGGGCGAAACTGCGCGCCGCCGCCCCGGTGCTGGAGAAGCTCGCGCATCTGTAAGCAGCAGTCGTCGCAAGGAGGCGAACCCTTTGAGTTCGGGACCCGGAGCAGCTTCCGCCCCCGCACCTGATCCCCACGATTCCCCGCCCGCCTCCGACGCACCCGCAGCCCGCCCCGCCCGCAAGGCCTCGATGTTCTCCTCCCTCAAGGTGCGGAACTACCGCCTGTTCTTCATGGGGCAGGTCGTCTCCAACACCGGCACCTGGATGCAGCGCATCGCCCAGGACTGGCTGGTGCTCAGCCTCACCGGCTCCTCCGCCGCCGTCGGCATCACCACCGCGCTGCAGTTCCTGCCGATGCTGCTCTTCGGCCTCTACGGCGGTGTCCTCGTCGACCGGCTGCGCAAGCGGCCGGCGCTGCTCGTGACGCAGTCCTCGATGGCGCTCACGGCGATCGCCCTGGCCGTCCTCACGCTCACCGGGCACGTCCAGGTGTGGCACGTGTACGTCGCCGCCTTCGCGGTCGGTCTCGCCACCGTCGTGGACAACCCGGCCCGGCAGTCCTTCGTCTCCGAGCTGGTCGGCCCGGGGCAGCTGCAGAACGCCGTCAGCCTGAACTCGGCGAACTTCCAGTCCGCCCGCCTGGTCGGCCCCGCCGTCGCCGGCATACTCATCACCGGCGTCGGAACCGGCTACGCCTTCCTCTTCAACGGCCTGTCCTTCATCGCGCCGCTCACCGGCCTGCTCCTGATGCGCGCCCGCGAGCTGCACGTCGTGGAGCGCACCCCGCGCGGCAAGGGGCAGCTGCGGGAGGGCGTGCGGTATGTCACCGGCCGCCCGGAGCTGATCTGGCCGATCGTCCTGGTCGGCTTCGTCGGCACGTTCGCCTTCAACTTCCCCGTCTACCTCTCGGCCTTCGCGGACGACGTGTTCCACGCGGGGGCGGGCGCCTACAGCATGTTCAACACGCTGATGGCGGTCGGCTCGGTCGCGGGCGCGCTGCTCGCCGCGCGGCGGGGCACGGCCCGGCTGCGGCTGCTGATCGCGGCGGCCATGGCCTTCGGCGCGCTGGAGATCCTGGCGGCGACGACCCCCACGCTGTGGATGTTCGCCCTGCTCATGGTCCCGCTGGGCCTGTTCGGCATGACCGTCAACGTCACGACGAACACCAGCATCCAGATGTCCACGGACCCGGCCATGCGCGGCCGCGTCATGGCCCTCTACATGATGGTCTTCCTCGGCGGCTCGCCGGTCGGCGCCCCGATCGTCGGCTGGATCACCGACACCTACGGCGCCCGGGCCGGCCTCGCGTCCGGCGGCGCGGTGGCGGTGCTCGCCGCGGCGGTGATCGGCCTGATCCTGGCCCGGGTCGGCAACCTGCGCCTCTCGGTCGGCTGGCACGGCGGGCATCCCCGGGTGCGGTTCGTGCCCCGGGAGCAGGAGCAGTTGGCCCCGGCGGCGTAGCGCGGCGTCAGTCCCGGGGGAATTCGCCGGTCTCCAGGACGAGGCCGACCATGGTGCCCGTCAGGTCGATCTCGTCCCCGAAGTCCAGGCTCAGCTCGCCCCGGTACTCGCCGTCCTTGGGCTTGGTGTGCAGATGCCAGCGGCCGGTGTACGGATCGACGATCAGGTACACCGGCACGCCGGCGGCGGCGTACGCGTCCTTCTTGGGGCCGTAGTCGTTCGCGGCGGTCTTCCTGGAGATCACCTCGGCGACGAACTCGACGTCCTCGTAGCGCCACAGCCCCTTGGCGTTCGTGGCCGCGCCCTCCGCCATCACCGTGACGTCGGAGGCGAAGCCGTTGAGATGGCCCGGGTAGTCGACACGGACGTCGGACTTCACGCGCTTGCGCGGATACTTCGCGCGCAACCGGTCATAGATGTCCGCGACGAACCCGCGGATGGGCCCGGCCGCGCAGTACAACGATACGCACGGTGACCTGGAGACGCCCGGGGCCGGAGACCGCCTACACCCTCCGGGCCAGCAACTGCCCCGGCCATTCGTTCTCGCCGACCGTGAAGGCCTCGGTCCGGGTGAAGCCGTGGGCCTCGTAGTAGCGGACGAGTTTGCCGTCGCCCCCGGCGTAGCAGTCGACGCGCAGGAGGGAGATCCCGGCGCGGCGGGTCTCGTCGGCGGCGTGGGCGAGCAGGGCGCTGCCCACGCCGTGTCCCTCGAAGCGGCGGTCGGAGGCCAGCCAGTGGATGTAGCGCTCGGGTTCGCGGGGCTGCGGGAGGTGGGACAGGTAGGCGCCCGCCGAGTCGGTGAGGGTGAGGGTGCCGGCGGGGACGCCGTCGACGTCGGCCATGAACACGCTGCCCTCCGCCATGTACCGGCCGACCGACTCCACCGTCCTGGGGCTCTGCGACAGGGGCCGCGTCCCCCACTGCCCCGTGCGCCCCTGTGAGACCAGCCACTCCACACAGCTGTCGAGCATGCCGAGTATCGCGGGAATGTCGTCGGGCCCGCCGTCCCGGATGGTGATCCGCATGGTCTCATGGTGCCAGGCTGGACCCATGAGACTCTTCGCGGCCGTGCTGCCCCCGGACGAGGTGTGCCGTGAACTCGGCGTCGTGGTCGACGAGTTGCGCAAGCAGCCCGGCGCCGACGGCATGCGCTGGACCGGCCGGCCCGGCTGGCACTTCACGCTCGCCTTCTACGGCGAGGTCGACGACGGTCTCGTCCCCGTGCTGTCGGAGCGGCTGGAGCGGGCCGCGCGCCGCACCGAGCCGTTTGCCCTGGCCGTGCGGGGCGGGGGGCAGTTCGGGCACGGGAAGGCGCTGTGGGCCGGGGCCGAGGGGGACCTGGCGACCCTGCGGCTGCTGGCCGAGCGGGCCGAGGCGGCGGCGCGGAAGGCGGGGGTGGCGATGGGGGAGCACCGGCGGTACAAGGCGCATCTGACCGTGGCGCGGAGCCGGGAGGCACGGGACGTGCGGGCCTGTCTGGAGGTGCTCGGGGGATTCACCGGCCGCACCTGGACCGTGCAGGAGCTCTGCCTGGTGCGGAGCGATCTCCCGACGTCGGGAGTCCCGGGGGAGCAGCCCCGGTACGAGGCGGTCGGGCGCTGGGCACTCGGGGGCGCCGGTTAGGCTCGGTGCCGTGGACCCGAAAACCCGCAACCGGATCATGGCCGGTGTGCTCGTGCTGATGTTCCTCGTCGTCGCCCTGGCTTCCGTGCTCGGCAGGTAGGGGGCCGGGGGGAACCGCGGACGGCTGCTCTCCGGCTGCGGGCCGGTGGGTGGCCGATCTCGCGGTTCCCCGCGTCCCGCCGGGCACTACCAGGCGAAGGCCTCCGGGCTCGTGCCCGGGCCGGGGAAGATCTCGTCGAGGCCGGTCAGGAGCTCCTCGGAGAGCTCCAGCTCGGACGCGCGAACGGCCGAGGCGAGCTGCCCGGCGGTGCGCGGACCGACGATCGGGCCGGTCACGCCGGGGCGGGTGAGCAGCCAGGCCAGGGCGGCCTCGCCGGGCTCGATGCCGTGCTTGTCGAGCAGGTCCTCGTAGGACTGGACCTGCGCGCGGGTGCCGGCGTCGGCGAGCGCGTCGGCCGCGCGGCCGGAGGCGCGGCGGCGGCCCTCGACCTCCTTCTTGAGCACACCGCCCAGCAGGCCGCCGTGCAGCGGCGACCAGGGGATGACGCCCAGGCCGTACTCCTGCGCGGCCGGAACGACCTCCATCTCGGCGCGCCGCTCGGCGAGGTTGTACAGGCACTGCTCGCTGACCAGCCCGATGGTTCCGCCGCGCCGGGCGGCGATCTCGTTGGCCTGGGCGATCTTGTAGCCGGGGAAGTTCGACGACCCGACGTAGAGGATCTTGCCCTGCTGGACCAGGACGTCGATCGCCTGCCAGATCTCCTCGAAGGGGGTGTCCCGGTCGACGTGGTGGAACTGGTAGACGTCGATGTGGTCCGTCTGGAGCCGCTTGAGGCTGGCGTCCACGGCCCGCCGGATGTTGACCGCGGAGAGCTTGTCGTGGTTGGGCCAGGCCGGGCCGTCGGCGGCCATGTTTCCGTAGACCTTCGTGGCGAGGACGACCTTGTCGCGCCGTCCCTCGCCCTTCGCGAACCAGTTGCCGATGATGCTCTCGGTACGGCCCTTGTTCTCGCCCCATCCATAGACGTTGGCCGTGTCGAAGAGGTTGATGCCCGCGTCCAGCGCCGCGTCCATGATGGCGTGGCTGTCGGCCTCGTCGGTCTGCGGGCCGAAGTTCATGGTGCCGAGGACGAGCCGGCTGACCTTGAGTCCCGTGCGTCCGAGCTGCGTGTACTTCATGGTCCCCAAGCCAACGTCTTGAAGTGCGCTCCAGGCAAGCACAAACCTGGGAGAAGCCGGGCTCGCCTGCCGGTGGGGCCGAGCTACTTCTCGTACGGGCCGGCCAGGTCCCAGCCCTGGTGCATCGCCTCCGCGAAGGCCGCCGCGATCTTGTGCTCGCCGCTCGCGTTGGGGTGGGTGCCGTCGTAGGTGTCGGTGGCGACGTCGTACGACGGCGGGGGCGTGGCCAGGAGGACGGGGGAGCCGGGCTCGTCGAGGTCCGCGGCGGTCTTGGCGAGCAGTTCGTTGAAGCGGGCGACCTCGCCTGCGAATGCCGCGTCCGACTGGGCGCGCACGTTCGGGGTCACCGGCAGCCACACCATCCCCACCCGGCGGTTCGCCGCCCGCGCCTCCGCCGCGAAGGCCCGGACGTTCTCGGCGGTCTGCTCCGCGTTCGTGTAGAAGCCCAGGTCGATCAGGCCCAGGGAGACCAGGAGCACGTCCGCGCGGCACGACCGCACCGCATCGCCGATCAGCGGCGCCATGTGCAGCCAGCCCTCGCCCCAGCCGGCCAGGTGGGCACGCGGGAAGTCCGGGTCGGCGTACGCGTACGACACCGGGGCTTCGGCGAGCTGGTCGTAGAGCGTCTCGCGCGGGCCGACGAGGGTGAAGGGGCTGCCGCAGGAACGGCACAGGTGCTGCCACAGCCGGTAGCGCCATGTGTGTTCGCCCGTGCTTCCGATCGTCATGGAGTCACCGACGGGCATGAACCTGAGCATCCGCTCATGATGAACGATCTCGATGGCCGACGGAGTGTGAGTCGGGACACGCACCTCGGCCAGGCCGTCGGGCCCTTGATCCGTTACGCCGGTGAACCGCGGAGCGGGATGGCAGGCTTGGGGCATGCGCAGACCGTTCGCCCTTCTCGCCGCGGCCCTCCTCACGGGCGCCCTCGCCGTGCCCGCCTCCGCCGCCGACGGCGACGAGAAGTTCACGATCAGGGACCCGCGCATCACCGAGTCCAGCGGCCTGGCGGCCTCGCGGCAGCACCCCGGCGTCTACTGGACGCACAACGACAGCGACGACGGGGCGTACCTCTACGCCGTCGACAGCGCGACGGGCGAGACGGTCGCCACGATCACCCTGTCCGGCGTGGGCAGTCCGCGCGACGTCGAGGCCATCTCGATCGGGCCGGACGACCAGATCTACGTCGGCGACATCGGTGACAACCTCGGCGGCAGCTGGCCGTACGTCTGGATCTACCGGCTGCCCGAGCCGAAGAACCTGCGCGACCAGACCATCCGGGCCACGCAGTACGTCGTGAAGTACTCCGACGGTGCGCGGAACGCCGAGTCCCTCGTGGTGCACCCGAAGACCGGCCGCGTCTACATCGTCGACAAGAACGAGAAGGGCGGGCATCTGTACGAGGGCCCGGCCCGGCTCTCCTCCTCCGGCTCGAACGTCTTCCGGCCGATCGCGGCCGTCCCCGACCTGGAGGCCACCGACGCCACGCTCTCCCCGGACGGTGAACACCTCGTCGTACGCAGCTACTTCGGCGCGATCGCGTACGACTGGAACGGCGGGAAGATCAAGCGCAAGGAACGGCTCGGCGTGCCGTTCCTGGGCCAGGGCGAGTCCGTCACCTACACCGCGGACGGCAAGAAGCTGATGTACGGCGCCGAAGGGGCGGACAGCCCTGTGGAGCCGCAGGACGCGCCGGGGGGTGGGGAATCCGACTCCTCGTCCGGCAGCGGGAGTTCGGCCGCGTCCGACGGCGGGGGAGACGGCCTGGGCGGCAACCTCAAGACGGGGGCGATCGCCGCGGGTGTCGTCCTGGTCGTCGTGCTGGGTCTGCGGGGGATGAGGCGGCGGAGGTAGCGGTCAGCCGCAGGGCGGCGTCGGCGGTGTCACCGAACCAGTTGATGCCGGCGATACGGACGGGCTGTCCGGCCGCGTCCAGGATCTGCAGGCCGCTGGTGTGCCAGTAGCCGCCGCCGGCGGCCTCCGCGGCGACATCGGCTCGTGCCGACTGCACGCCCGCCAGCGGTAGCAGGAGCGCCGCGGCGACACACAGCGCTCTGCGCAGAGCGCGGAACACGTGGGGGCTGCTTCCTCTGCGGGAGGCATGGCACCCGGAACATCATGAGAGCGCTCCCATAACACCGCGTACCCCCAGAGAACTGACGCAACATGAGCACGTCAAGACTCTGGGAGGTGCGCAACCACCGCGACCGCTATCGGCTCAGCTTCCTGAAGCGCCGTACGGCCAGCGGCAGGAAGATCGCCGTCAGGATCACCGGCCACACCCCGGCCATCAGCAGCGCGTGCTGCTCGACCCAGGTGTCGCCGGTGACCGGCCTGCCGAACAGCTCGCGGGTCGCCGCCGCCGTGGACGAGATCGGGTTCCAGACCGCCAACCAGCCCAGCCACTCGGGCATCTGCTGCGGCGCGACGAAGACGCTGGAGACCATCGTCAGCGGGAAGGCGACCGCGAACAGGCCGCCCGCGGCCTCCGGGTTGGGCACGAGCAGGCCGAGCCACACGCCGATCCAGATCAGCGCGAACCGCAGCCAGAGCAGCAGCCCGAACGCGGCGAGGAAGCCGAAGCCGCCGTCCGGGCGCCATCCCATGGCCAGCGCGGTGAGCATCATGATGGTCAACTCGGCACAGGCGATGATCAGATCGGTGATCCCGCGCCCGGCCACCACGGCCGAGGACGCCATCGGCATCGAGCGGAAGCGGTCGACGACGCCCTTGGTGGAGTCGTACACCACGACCGTGGCGGTGTTGATGAAGCCGAACGCCATGGTCATCACGAACATGCCCGGCATCAGGAAGTCCTTGTAGTTCCCGCCCGGCACCTTCATCGCGCTGCCGAAGACATAGCCGTACATCAGCACGGACAGGATCGGGAAGCCCAACTGCCAGGCGATGTTGACGGGCTGGCGCTGGTAGTGGGTCAGGCCGCGGCGGACGATGTTCCAGCAGTCGGCGAGCAGCCAGTACGCACCGCCCCGCGTGCTCGGGGTGCTCAGGTCGAGGGCGCTCACGCCGCTGCCTCCTTCTCGGTCCGGTGTCCGGTCAGGCGCAGGAACACGTCGTCGAGGCTCGGCCTGCGCAGCCCGATGTCCTCGACCCGGACGCCCTCGTCCTGGAGGGTCCGCGCCACTTCGGTGAGTGCCGTGACCCGGTCGGTGACCGGCGCGTGCACCCGCAACTCGGTCTCGTCCGCCTCGGGTTCGCCGTCCGTGACCCGGGCGACCACCTTCACTGCCCGCGGGATCTCGGACCGCTCGGCGACCACGACCTCGATGCGGTCGCCGCCGACCAGGTTCTTCAGCCCGTCCGGGGTGTCGTCGGCGATGGCCCGCCCCTGGTCGATGACGGTGATGCGCGAGGCGAGCTTGTCGGCCTCCTCCAGGTACTGCGTGGTCAGCAGGACGGTGGTGCCGCTCGCCACCAAGGCCCGTACGGAGTCCCACACTTCGCCCCGGCTGCGGGGGTCGAGGCCGGTCGTCGGCTCGTCGAGGAAGAGGACGGCCGGGGCCAGGATCATGGACGCCGCGAGGTCGAGCCGGCGCCGCATGCCGCCGCTGTACTTGCCCACCCCCCGGTCGGCGGCGTCGGTCAGGCCGAACTGCTCCAGCAGCTCGGTGGCCCGGAGCCCGGCCCGCTTGCCGCCCAGGTGGAACAGGCGGCCGAACATCTCCAGGTTCTGCCGGCCGGTGAGCACCTCGTCGACCGCCGCGTACTGGCCGGTGAGGCCGATCCGGGCCCGCACCTCGCGTGCCTGCCGGACGACGTCCAGCCCGGCGACCGTCGCACCGCCCCCGTCCAGCCGGAGCAACGTGGACAGGATGCGCACGGCGGTGGTCTTGCCCGCCCCGTTCGGCCCGAGCAGGCCGTGCACCGTGCCCTCGCGCACCTCCAGGTCGAAGCCGTCGAGGGCGCGTTTCTCGCCGTACCTCTTCTCCAGCGCCTCGGCCCGCACCGCGTATCCGTCCATGCCGTCCCCTCCCGTGCGCCCGTGCCACCTCGGCACTGAACTGGGTACATCGTACCCGATTGCGCGTACGCCGTACCCAGTTTTTCGGCGGGGACCTAAGCTGGGTTCCATGACGAGTGGCACGGGCGGTACGGAGACCAGCGGCAGCGGCGACATCGCCCGCACCCTCGAACTGCTGTGGGACACCGGCCGCCGCCCCACGCGCGGCCCCAAGCCGACCCTGACGCTGGACCGGATCGTGGAAGCGGCCATCCAGGTGGCGGACGCCGAGGGTCTGGAGGGGCTCTCCATGCGCCGCGTCGCGACCGAGCTCGGCACCGGCACCATGTCGCTGTACCGGTACGTGCCCGGCAAGGGCGAGCTGCTCGACCTCATGCTGGACCGGGTGCAGCGCCCCTCGGAGAACCCGGCCGACCTCGGCGACGGCGGCTGGCGGGCGGCCCTGGAGGCACTGGCCCGCGCCACCCTCGCCCTCTACCGCCGCCACCCCTGGCTGCTCCAGGTCAACCAGACCCGCCCGATCCTCGGCCCCAGCGCCCTCGAAGGGATGGAGAGGGTCCTCACCCTTATCCGCCCGATGGGGCTGACCGACCCCGAACTGGTCTCCGCGATCATCATGATCGACGGATACGTCGTCGGGGCCGCGCGCACGCAGCTCTACGAGCAGGAGGCGGAGCGCCGGACGGGTCTGACGGACGCCGAGTTCTGGCAGGCGCAGGTGCCGGCCCTGGAGAAGGCCATGGCCTCGGGCCGCTACCCGGTGATGGCGTCCCTCGCCGAGGACGCCTTCGGCGCGGAGTTCGACCACTTCGAGTTCGGATTGCAGCGCATCCTGGACGGGTTGGACGTACTCGTGGCGCAACGAGGCCGCCGATAGGCTCACATGCCATGAACACGGGGGCTGTGGCACACACGATGACGACCGTCCCGCCCGGCCGGGTGACCCTGTCGGACCGGCGGACGCAGCGCAGCTGGACGGTCGAGGTCGCACCGTTTCGCCTGGCGGCGTTCCCGGTCACGCAGGCGTGGTACGCCGAGGTCACCGGCGAGCGTCCGAGCACGGCCCGGGGTGACCGGCTGCCCGTCGAGGGCGTGTCCTGGTGGGACGCGATCCGGTTCTGCAACACCCTGTCCCGGCGCGAGGGCCTGACCCCCGCGTACGAGGTGCGGCCCGGCACCGGGGAAGCCGAGTGGGACACCGCCGCCGACGGCTACCGGCTGCCGGCCGAGGCCGAGTGGGAACACGCCTGCCGCGCCGGCAGCACCGGCCCGCGCTACGGCCCGCTCGACGACATCGCCTGGTACCGCGGCAACGCGGCGGACGCCCTCCACCCCGTGGGCGGCCGGCAGCCCAACGCGTGGGGCCTGTACGACATGCTGGGCAACGTCTGGGACTGGTGCTGGGACCTCTACGACGCCGAGGTCTACGGCAGCTACCGCGTCCTGCGGGGCGGCGGCTGGTCCGACGAGCACTGGAGCTGCCGGGCCTCGGTGCGCCGCCGGAGCCATCCCACGTTCCGGATCGACGACGTGGGGTTCAGGGTGGCGCGCTCGACGCCGGGTGCCGGGGGCACCGGGCCGGCCTGAGCACGAGAGAGGGCGCCCCGCACGAGCGGGGCGCCCTCGACACTCATGGACCCGCGAAGGTCAGAGCTTCTCGATCACGTAGTCGACGCACTTGGTGAGCGCCTCGACGTCCGCCGGGTCGATCGCCGGGAACATCGCCACGCGCAGCTGGTTGCGGCCGAGCTTGCGGTAGGGCTCGGTGTCGACGATGCCGTTGGCGCGCAGCACCTTGGCGACGGCGGCGGCGTCGACCTCGTCCGTGAAGTCGATCGTGCCGATGACCTGCGAGCGCTTGGCCGGGTCGGTGACGAACGGGTTGGCGTACTTGATGTCCTCGGCCCAGCCGTACAGGGTGCGGGCGGAGGTGGCGGTGCGCCGGACCGACCAGTCCAGGCCGCCCTGGCCGTTGATCCACTCCAGCTGCTGGTTCAGCAGGAAGAGGGTGGCGAGGGCCGGGGTGTTGTACGTCTGGTTCTTGCGGGAGTTGTCGATCGCCGTCGGCAGCGAGAAGAACTCCGGGACGTGGCGGCCGGAGGCGTGGATCCGCTCGGCGCGCTCGATCGCGGCCGGGGAGAAGACGCCGATCCACAGGCCGCCGTCGGAGGCGAAGGACTTCTGCGGGGCGAAGTAGTAGACGTCGGTCTCGCGGACGTCGACGGGCAGGCCGCCAGCGCCGGAGGTGGCGTCCACGAGCACCAGGGCGCCCTCGTCGGCACCGGCCACGCGCTTGATCGGCATGGCGACACCGGTCGAGGTCTCGTTGTGGGTGAACGCGTAGACGTCCACGCCCGCCTGGGCGACCGCCTCGGGGTGCGTGCCCGGGTCGGCGGAGATGACGTCCGGCTCGGCGAGCCACGGCGCGAGCTTCGCGGCCTTGGCGAACTTGGAGGAGAACTCGCCGAAGCTGAGGTGCTGCGACCTGTTCTCGATCAGGCCGTGCGTCGCGACGTCCCAGAACGCGGTGGAGCCGCCGTTGCCGAGGATCACCTCGTAGCCGTCGGGGAGCTGGAACAGCTCACTGATGCCTTCGCGCACCTTGCCGACCAGGTTCTTGACCGGAGCCTGGCGGTGGGAGGTGCCCATGAGAGAGGTGCCGGTCGCGGCGAGGGCGTCCAGCGCCTCCGTCCGCACCTTGGAGGGACCCGCGCCGAAACGTCCGTCCGCGGGCTTGATGTCAGAGGGAATCCGGATCTCAGCCACGCAGGTGAGCGTAGCCGTTTCCGGAAACGCGGGCGAAACGTCGTCCGTCGGGTGAGACGGTGTTGAGTGGGGTCATGGCGAAACTTGAGGCGGAGCTTCGCGGGGCCGTCCGCGGCGAGGTCGGGTTCGATGTCACCTCCCGCGCGCTGGTCACCATGGACGCGTCCAACTACCGGCGGGTCCCTCGCGGGGTCGTGGCCCCGGTCGACGCCGACGACGTGGCCGCCGTGCTGGCGGTCTGCCGGGAGCACGGTGTGCCGGTCGTCGCACGCGGCGGGGGCACGTCCATCGCCGGCCAGGCCACCGGCACCGGTGTCGTCCTGGACTTCACCCGGCACATGAACCGGCTGGTCGCCCTGGATCCCGAGGCGCGTACGGCCGTGGTGCAGCCGGGGCTGGTGCTCGACCGCCTCCAGGACGCCGCCGCCCCGCACGGGCTCCGCTTCGGCCCCGATCCCTCCACCCACAGCCGGTGCACGCTCGGCGGCATGATCGGCAACAACTCGTGCGGCTCGCACTCGGTGGCGTGGGGGACGACCGCCGACAGCGTGCGGGACCTGGACGTCGTCACCGCGCGCGGCGAGCGACTGCGGCTCGGACAGGGCTGGGCCGGGGCGCCGGAGGGGCTGCGGGCGCTGGTGGAGGGGGAACTGGCCCGGTTGCGCACCGGCTTCCCGGAGCTGCCCCGCCGCATCTCCGGATACGCGCTGGACGCCCTGCTGCCCGAGCACGGTGCCGACGTGGCCCGCTCCTTCTGCGGCTCGGAGGGCACGCTCGGCGTGCTGACGGAGGCGGTCGTACGCCTGGTCGAGGCGCCACGCGCGCGTGCCCTGGCCGTGCTGGCGTACGCCGACGAGAGCGCGGCGGC
Organism: Streptomyces sp. NPDC057424; assembly: GCF_042803315.1. Taxonomy (NCBI): domain Bacteria; kingdom Bacillati; phylum Actinomycetota; class Actinomycetes; order Kitasatosporales; family Streptomycetaceae; genus Streptomyces; species Streptomyces sp. NPDC057424. The sequence goes on along the minus strand of NZ_JBHVCP010000001.1, from coordinate 220,554 downwards.
ACAGGCGGCGGCCGGGCTGCTGCCGCTCGGCCCGCTGACGGTGGAGGGCATGGCGGCGGACCTGGTGCCGTCGACGGCCGCGCTGCCGCGGGGCGGGGCGTGGCTGTTCGTGGAGACCGGCGGGGAGTCGGCGGCTCAGGCACGCGCGCGTGCGGAGGCGATCGTGCGGGCCGCCGATGTGGTGGACGCGCTGGTCGTCACGGACCCGGCGGGGCAGCGCGCGCTGTGGCGGATCAGGGAGGACGCGAGCGGCACGGCGACCCGCATGCCGGACGGCACCGAGGCGTGGCCGGGCTGGGAGGACTGCGCGGTGCCGCCCGCCCGGCTCGGGGCGTATCTGCGGGACTTCCGGGCACTGTTGGCGGCGCACGGGCTGCGCGGCACGCCGTACGGGCACTTCGGGGACGGCTGTATCCACGTCCGCATCGACTTCGACCTGCTGACGGCGGCCGGAGTCGCGCGTTTCCGCCGCTTCTCGGAGGAGCTCGCGGAGCTGGTGGTGGTGCACGGCGGGTCGCTGTCCGGGGAACACGGGGACGGGCAGGCGCGGGCGGAACTGCTGCCGAGGATGTACGGCCCGGAGATGGTGGGCCTGTTCGAGCGCGTGAAGGGCGTGTGGGACCCGGACGATCTGCTCAACCCCGGGATGCTCGTACGCCCCGCGCCCCTGGACGCCGGCCTCCGCTTCTCCGTCCTGCCCCGTGAACCGGTCGACGTGGCCTTCGGCTACCCCGCCGACGGCGGCGACTTCTCGGCGGCGGTGCGGCGCTGCGTGGGCGTCGCCAAGTGCCGTACGGCGTCGGTGTCCGGCTCCGCGGTCATGTGCCCGTCGTTCCGGGCCACCGGTGCGGAGGAGCACTCCACGCGCGGGCGGGCCCGGCTGCTGCACGAGATGCTCGCCGGTGAGGTGGTGACGGACGGCTGGCGCTCGACCGAGGTCCGGGACGCGCTGGACCTGTGCCTGTCGTGCAAGGGCTGCCGGTCGGACTGCCCGGTCGGGGTCGACATGGCCACGTACAAGGCGGAGTTCCTGCACCGGCACTACGCCGGGCGGCGCCGGCCGGCCGCGCACTACGCGATGGGCCGGCTGCCGGTGTGGCTCCGGGCGGTGTCGCGTACGCGCACGGCGTGGCTGGTCAACGCGCTGTCCGCGGTACGGCCCTTCGCGTGGGCGGCGAAACGGCTGGGCGGGATCGCGCCCGAGCGGGAGATCCCACGGGTGGCGGCACGGACGTTCAGCCGGTGGTGGGAGCGGCGGCGGGGGGAGGGGGCTGCCGCCGGGCGCGGCGATCTCGTCGTGCTGTGGCCCGACACCTTCACCGAGCACCTCTCGCCCGCCGTCGGACAAGCCGCCGTACGGGTCCTGGAGGCGGCCGGGCTGCGGGTGGCGCTGCCGCCGACCGTGCATCTGGCGAAGCCGCCCGTCGGCGACGGCAGGACGGTCGCCCTCGACCCGCTGTCCCTGCTGCGGGGCCGGGGGCGGGTCTGCTGCGGGCTGACGTACGTGTCGACGGGGCAACTGGACCGCGCCCGGGCGGTCATGCGCCGCACGCTCGACCTGATGGAACCGGTGCTGGAGACCGGCGCCCCGGTCGTGGTCCTGGAGCCGAGCTGCGCCGCGGCGCTCCGCACGGACGTCCCCGAACTGCTGCACGACGACCCGCGCGCGGCCCGCCTCGCCGCCCGGGTCCTCACCTTCGCGGAGGCTCTGGAGCGCCACGCCCCTGACTGGACGCCGCCACGCCTGGACCGCCCGGTGGCCGGGCAGACCCACTGCCACCAGCACGCGGTGCTGGGCGACGCAGCCGACCGCCGGCTGCGTCGATCCGCTCTGCTCACCGGCGAACTGAGCGGCGGCTGCTGCGGTCTCGCGGGCGACTTCGGTTTCGAGAAGGGCCACTACGAGGTGTCCACCGCCTGCGCGGAGGAACAGCTCCTGCCGTCCGTGCGGGACGCCCCGGAGGACACGGTGGTCCTGGCGGACGGCTTCTCCTGCCGGACCCAGCTGGAGCAGCTGGCGGGCGTGCGGGGCCGGCACCTGGCGGAGGTACTGGCCGGGGCGCTGGACGAGGACCGGCGGCGCGAGGGCGGGTGAGGCGTTCGGGCCACGGGACGGTCGGACCCGAGTGTCTGAGCCGGGGAGGACCGGCGCCGCTCCTAGGCTCGCGGGACCAGCCACTGCCCGTCGAGGGCCGCTGCTCGAAGGAGCCCGCGCATGAGCGTCCGCGTCCAGCCGATCACCCGTGACGAGCACCTCGCGTTCGTCACGGCCCGCCCCTCCGCCAGCCACACCCAGGTCCCCTCCTGGGGGGAGGTGAAGCCCGACTGGCGGGCGGAGAGCCTCGGCTGGTTCGACGACGGTGGGCAGCTCGTCGGCGTGGGGCTGGTGCTGCTGCGCCCGCTGCCCGGGCCGCGGGTGCCCGGGCTGCCGCGCTACCTCGCGTACCTGCCCGAGGGGCCGCTCCTCGACTGGCACGAGCCCGGCCTCGAACGGCTGCTGGAGCCGATGCTCGCGCACCTGAGACGGCGGGGCGCCTTCGCGGTGCGGATGGGCCCGCCGGTCGTGGTGCGCCGCTGGAGCGCCGAGGCGGTCAAGGCGGCGATCGCGGACCCGGCGGCGCGGAGGCTGCGCGACGTGCGGGCGACGTCGTACGAACCGCGCGCCGGGCAGGTCGCGGACAGTCTGCGCCGCATGGGCTGGCGGCGGACCGCATCCGGCGGCGAGGACGGCTTCGCCCCGGGCCAGCCCCGGTACGTCTTCCAGGTGCCGTTCGCCGGACGCTCGCTGGAGGACATCCACAACGGCCTGAACCAGCAGTGGCGGCGCAACATCAAGAAGGCGGAGAAGGCCGGGGTGAAGGTCGTCCGCGGCGATCTGGAGGACCTGCCGGCCTTCCACGAGCTGTACAGCGAGACGGCCGAGCGGGACGGTTTCCTCCCGCGCCCGCTGCCCTACTTCCAGCGCATGTGGAGCGCGCTCACCGCCGAGCACCCGGACCGGATGCGGCTCTACCTCGCCTACCACGACGGCGAGGTGCTCGCCGCCGCCACCATGCTGACCGTCGGCGACCACGTCTGGTACTCCTACGGCGCCTCCACCGGCCGCCGCCGCGAGGTCCAGCCGAGCAGCGCCGTGCAGTGGCGCATGATGACCGACGCGCACGAACTCGGCGCCGCCGTCTACGACCTGCGCGGCATCACCGACACCCTGGAGGAGTCCAGCGACCTGCTGGGCCTGCTGCGCTTCAAGGTCGGCACCGGCGGTGAGGCCGTCGAGTACCTCGGCGAGTGGGACCACTCGCTCAACCGGCTGCTCTACAAGGCGCTGAACCTGTACCTCGCCCGCCGCTGACGTCTCACAGCCCGAGACAGAGGCAAAAGGGGTTCACGCACCTGACGGAGTCCATTACCCTGGACTGCGCAGTGCATCGGGCTGTACGCTGAGTGCATCCGGTTGTACGCACCGCACACCCGCAGCACCCCCGGACACCCGCCCCCGAACACAGGACCGCCCGTGACCACGCCGGAGACCGCCACCTCACCCCCGTCCGCGACCGCCGACGCCACCGCGCCGGCCGCAGGCCCGGGCCGGCTCGGCTCCCTCGGGCCCGTGGGCCTGGTGCTCGCGGGCGGCATCTCCGTGCAGTTCGGCGGCGCCCTGGCGGTGACGCTGATGCCCAGGGCCGGTGCCCTCGGGGTCGTGGCGCTGCGCCTGCTGGTCGCGGCGGTCGTACTGCTGCTGGTCTGCCGTCCGCGGCTGCGCGGTCACTCGCGTACCGACTGGGGCACGGTCGTCGTCTTCGGCATCACCATGGCCGCGATGAACGGCCTCTTCTACCAGGCCGTCGCCCGTATCCCGCTGGGTCCCGCGGTCACGCTGGAGGTCCTCGGCCCGCTCGCCCTCTCGGTCTTCGCCTCCCGCCGCGCGATCAACGTCGTCTGGGCGGCGCTCGCCCTCGCCGGTGTCTTCCTCCTGGGCGGGGGAGGCTTCAGCGGCCTCGACCCCACCGGAGCGGCCTTCGCCCTGGGTGCCGGAGCCATGTGGGCGGCCTACATCGTCTTCAGCGCCCGCACGGGCCGCCGCTTCCCGCAGGCGGACGGGCTGGCGTTGGCCATGGCGGTGGGGGCGGTGCTGTTCCTGCCCCTGGGTATCGCCGAGTCGGGCACGAAGCTGCTCGACCCGGTGACGCTGAGCCTGGGCGCGGCGGTGGCCCTGCTCTCCTCGGTGCTGCCCTACACGCTCGAACTCCTCGCCCTGCGCCGCCTGCCCGCCTCCACGTTCGCGATCCTGATGAGCCTCGAACCGGCCATCGCCGCGACGGCCGGCTTCCTCATCCTCGACCAGGTCCTCAGCGCCGCTGAGGCCGCCGCGATCGCCCTCGTCGTCGCGGCGAGCATGGGAGCGGTACGCACCCAGGTGGGCGGCGGCCGCAAGAAGAGGGCGGCGCTGGAGAGCACGGGCCTGGAGGGGTAGGGAGCGGGACGGGCGGTTGGACCCGAGTATCAGCATCAATGTCAGTGCCCGGTGGAAGACTGCGCGGCATGACCGCACCGGATCCGAAGCCGGACCTCCTGCGCTACCGGGGTTCATTCGCAGTGCATCGGGCTTCAGCTCGGTGGTGAAGCGAATTCGATGGTTGCGGCGTAGCGGCACAGCAACAAGTCGAGAAGGCCAGAATCCTCGGGCTTCAGCCCGAGGTGCAAGTCAACTCCAGGAGGCTCGCGACGCCCTGCTGTGGAAGCTCGACGGGCTCTCGGAGTACGACGTCCGCCGCCCGCTGACACCGACCGGCACGAACCTGCTGGGGCTGGTCAAGGCACGCCGCCGGGGTGGAGCTGGGGTACTTCGGCGACACGTTCGGCCGGCCGTTCTTCACCACGGCCCCGCCGTCCTGGTGGTACACCGAGGACGCCGAGCCCAACGCCGACATGTGGGCCGCACCGGACGAGTCCCGCGAGGAGATCACCGGGCTGTACCGCAGGGCGTGGGAGCACGCGAACGGCACGATCGCGACGGCGCCGCTGGACGCGACCGGCCATGTCCCCTGGTGGCCCGAGGGGCGGCGCGAGGCCACGCTGCACCACCTCCTGGTCCGCGTGATCGCCGACACCAGCCGGCACGCCGGCCACGCCGACATCGTGCGCGAACTCATCGACGGTGCGGCCGGGATGACCCGGGGCAGGGACAACATGCCCCCGGGTGATCGGGTGTGGTGGGAGGCCCACCGGCACCGGCTGGAACGCGCGGCGCGCGAGGCGGGCGACGCCGGCTGAGCCCCCGCCCTGCACCGCAGGGGCCCTGGCGCACCAGCACGTTCAGCCATCGCACATTTTCATGCAAGCACGCTTGATTGTTTCTGGGCTCGCTGCCATGCTCCTCAGCACGCCGCACCACCCCGCACACCGCCGTGCCCCGAGGGGAGCGCCCCGTGTCCGATCCGCTGTCCGTGATCGACGATCTGCGCGAGGAGAGCGAGGAACTCGACCGCCTCGTGGCCGGGTCGCCCCCGCAGCGCTGGTCGCTCGCGACCCCCGCGCCCGGCTGGACCGTGGCCCACCAGATCGCCCATCTCGCCTGGACGGACCGCTCGGCCCTGCTCGCCGTCACCGACGCCGGCGGCTTCCGGGCGCTGGTCGAGAAGGCCCTCGCCGCGCCGGGCTCCTTCGTCGACGAGGGCGCCGAGGAGGGCGCGGAACTCCCGCCCGACGAGCTGCTCGCGCGGTGGCGCGGCGGCCGTACGGCACTGGAGGAAGCCCTGCGGGCCGCCCCGCCCAAGGCCCGTTTCCCCTGGTACGGACCGCCCATGTCGGCCGCCTCCATGGCGACGGCACGCCTGATGGAGACCTGGGCCCATGGGCAGGACGTGGCCGACGCCCTGGGCGTGGTGCGCCCGCCCACCGGCCGGCTGCGGCATGTGGCCTGGCTCGGGGTACGGACCCGGGACTTCGCCTACGGCGTGCGCGGCCTGACCCCGCCCGCCGACCCGTTCCGCGTCGAACTGCGCGCTCCTTCCGGCGGCCTGTGGACGTACGGCCCCGAAAACGCTGCTCAGCGGGTCACCGGTCCCGCCCTCGACTTCTGCCTCCTGGCGACCCGGCGCGCCCACCGCACCGAACTCGCCCTGCACGCCGACGGCCCCGACGCCGACCGCTGGCTGGACATCGCGCAGGCCTTCGCGGGACCGCCGGGCGGCGGGCGCCCGCCGAAGGAGCCGGCCTCGTGACCCTCCGCATAGGCAACGCCTCCGGCTTCTACGGCGACCGCTTCGACGCGATGCGCGAGATGCTCACCGGCGGCGAACTCGACGTCCTCACCGGCGACTACCTCGCCGAGCTGACCATGCTCATCCTCGGCCGGGACCGCCTCAAGGACCCCACCGCCGGATACGCCCGCACGTTCCTGCGGCAGCTGGAGGACTGCCTGGGGCTCGCGCACGAGCGGGGCGTCAAGGTCGTCACCAACGCGGGCGGGCTCAATCCGGCCGGACTCGCGCACGCCGTACGGCAGTTGGCCGACCGGCTGGGCATCCCCGTACGCGTCGCCCAGGTGGCGGGCGACGACCTCACCGCCGCCTACCCCGGCAGCCTCGCCGCCCACGCCTACCTCGGCGGCTTCGGCATCGCGGAGTGCCTGCGGGCGGGCGCCGACGTCGTCGTCACCGGGCGGGTGACGGACGCCGCCCTGGTCACCGGGCCCGCCGCCGCCCACTTCGGATGGGCCCCGCAGGACCACGACCGGCTCGCGGGTGCCGTGGTCGCGGGGCACGTCCTGGAGTGCGGGGCGCAGGCCACCGGCGGCAACTACGCCTTCTTCCGGGACGGTGACGTCCGCCGCCCCGGCTTCCCGCTCGCCGAACTGCACGAGGACGGCAGCTGCGTCATCACCAAGCACCCCGGCACCGGTGGCTTCGTCGACGTCGGCACGGTCACCGCGCAGCTGCTGTACGAGACGGCCGGTGCCCGGTACCCGGGGCCGGACGTCACCGCCCGGCTGGACACCGTACGGCTGCGCCAGGACGGGCCCGACCGGGTGCGGATCGAGGGCGTGCGCGGAGAGGCACCGCCGCCCACCCTCAAGGTCGGGCTCAACCGGCTCGGCGGCTTCCGCAACGAGGTCGTCTTCGTGCTCACCGGCCTCGACATCGAGGCCAAGGCCGCCCTGGTGCGGGAACAGATGGAACCCGCCCTCGGCGACGTCGCCGACGTGCGCTGGGAACTGGCCCGCACCGACCGCCCCGACGCCCCGGGCGAGGAGCTGGCGAGCGCGTCGCTGCGGCTCGTCGTACGGGACCCCGACCAGGAGGCCGTCGGGCGGGCGCTGAGCGGGGCGGCCGTGGAGCTGGCGCTGGCCAGTTACCCCGGCTTCCATGTGGCGGCCCCACCGGGCAAGGGCTCGCCCTATGGGGTGTTCGAGGAGGTGTACGTCCCCCAGGGTGACGTCGGCCATGGGGCGGTCCTCCACGACGGAGACCGGGTTCCGGTGCCGCCGCCCCCCGGCACCCTCGTACTCGACGACGTTCCGGAGCCTGCGCTCCCCGAGCCGCTGCCGCCCGGGCCGGTCACCAGGGCCCCTCTCGGCCTCGTCGCCGGCGCCCGCAGCGGCGACAAGGGCGGCGACGCCAACGTCGGGGTGTGGGCGCGCACGGACGACGCCTGGCGGTGGCTCGCGCACGAACTCACCGTCGACCGGTTCCGGGAGCTGATCCCCGAGAGCCGCGAGCTGACCGTCGTACGGCACGCGCTGCCGAACCTGCGCGCCCTCAACTTCGTCGTCGAGGGGATCCTCGGCGCCGGCGTCGCCGCCCAGCACCGTTTCGACCCGCAGGCCAAGGCCCTCGGTGAATGGCTGCGCTCCCGCCACCTGGACCTGCCGGAGGCCCTCCTGTGACCGTCCTGACCTCCGCGCTCGACCCCCAGAGCCCCGACCACCTGGCCAACCGCGAGGCCATGCTCGCCAAGCTCGCCGCACTCGACGCCGAGCACGCCAAGGCCCTCGCGGGCGGCGGCGCGAAGTACGTCGAACGGCACCGGGGACGCGGCAAGCTCCTCGCCCGCGAGCGCGTCGAACTGCTCCTCGACCCCGACACACCCTTCCTGGAGCTGTCCCCGCTGGCCGCCTGGGGCAGTGACCACACCGTCGGCGCGTCCCTCGTCACCGGCATCGGCGTCGTCGAGGGCGTGGAGTGCCTGATCACCGCCAACGACCCGACCGTGCGCGGCGGAGCGAGCAACCCCTGGTCGCTGAAGAAGGCCCTGCGCGCCAACGACATCGCCCTCGCCAACCGGCTGCCCTGCATCAGCCTGGTGGAGTCCGGCGGCGCCGATCTGCCGTCGCAGAAGGAGATCTTCATCCCCGGCGGCGCCATCTTCCGCGACCTCACCCGGCTGTCCGCCGCCGGCATCCCCACCGTCGCCGTCGTCTTCGGCAACTCCACCGCGGGCGGCGCCTACATCCCCGGCATGTCCGACCACGTGATCATGGTCAAGGAGCGGGCGAAGGTGTTCCTCGGCGGTCCGCCGCTGGTGAAGATGGCGACCGGGGAGGAGAGCGACGACGAGTCCCTGGGCGGCGCCGGGATGCACGCCCGCGTGTCGGGCCTCGCCGACTACTTCGCCGTCGACGAGCAGGACGCGCTCCGGCAGGCCCGCCGCGTGGTCGCCCGCCTCAACCACCGCAAGGCGTACGGCGATCCGGGCCCGGCCGAGCCGCCCAGGTACGCCGCCGACGAACTCCTCGGCATCGTCCCCGGCGACCTGAAGAGCCCCTTCGACCCGCGCGAGGTCATCGCCCGGATCGTCGACGCCTCCGACTTCGACGAGTTCAAGCCGCTGTACGGGGCCAGCCTGACGACCGGCTGGGCCGCCCTGCACGGCTGTCCGGTCGGCATCCTCGCCAACGCCCAGGGGGTCCTGTTCAGCGAGGAGTCCCAGAAGGCCGCCCAGTTCATCCAGCTCGCCAACCAGCGCGACATCCCCCTGCTCTTCCTGCACAACACCACCGGCTACATGGTCGGCAAGGAGTACGAGCAGGGCGGCATCATCAAGCACGGCGCGATGATGATCAACGCCGTCAGCAACTCGAAGGTCCCGCATCTGTCCGTGCTGATGGGCGCCTCCTACGGCGCCGGCCACTACGGCATGTGCGGCCGGGCCTACGACCCCCGCTTCCTCTTCGCCTGGCCCAGCGCCAAGTCGGCCGTCATGGGCCCGCAGCAGCTCGCGGGCGTGCTGTCGATCGTCGCCCGCCAGTCGGCCGCCGCCAAGGGGCAGCCCTACGACGAGGAGGCGGACGCGGCGCTGCGCGCCATGGTGGAGCAGCAGATCGAGTCCGAGTCGCTGCCGATGTTCCTGTCCGGGCGGCTGTACGACGACGGCGTCATCGACCCGCGCGACACCCGCACCGTCCTCGGTCTGTGCCTGTCCGCGATCCATACCGCCCCCTTCGAAGGCGCGCGCGGCGGCTTCGGCGTCTTCCGGATGTGAGGGACCTTTCCGTGATCGCTTCTCTGCTGGTCGCCAACCGGGGCGAGATCGCGTGCCGAGTCTTCCGCACCTGCCGCGACCTGGGCATCCGCACCGTCGCCGTGCACTCGGACGCCGACGCGCACGCCCTCCACGCGCGAGTGGCCGACGTGAGCGTACGACTTCCGGGGGAGGCGCCCGCCGACACCTATCTGCGCGGCGACCTGATCGTGAAGGCCGCGGTCGCGGCCGGCGCGGACGCCGTGCACCCCGGCTACGGCTTCCTCTCCGAGAACGCCGGCTTCGCCCGGGCCGTCCTGGACGCGGGCCTGCGCTGGATCGGCCCGCCCCCTCAGGCCATCGAGGCGATGGCGTCCAAGACCCGCGCCAAGCAGCTCATGGGCGTCCAACCCCTCACCGGGGTCACCGAGGCCGACCTGCCCGTGCTGGTGAAGGCGGCGGCGGGCGGCGGCGGCCGGGGCATGCGCGTGGTACGGCACCTGGCGGACCTGGACGCCGAGCTGGCCGCCGCACGCGCCGAGGCCGCGAGCGCCTTCGGCGACGGCGAGGTCTTCGTCGAGCCGTATGTGGAGAACGGCCGCCACGTCGAGGTGCAGATCCTCGCCGACACCCACGGCACCGTCCGGGCCCTCGGCACCCGCGACTGCTCCCTGCAGCGCCGCCACCAGAAGGTGATCGAGGAGGCCCCGGCGCCCGGCCTGTCCGCCGCGCTCGACGAGGAGGTCCGCGCCCTCGCCGTACGGGCCGCCCGGGCCGTGGACTACGTGGGCGCCGGAACGGTCGAGTTCCTCGTCGCCGACGGCAGGGCGCACTTCCTGGAGATGAACACCCGCCTCCAGGTCGAACACCCCGTCACGGAGGCGGTCTTCGGCGTCGACCTGGTGGCGGAGCAGATCCGGATCGCCGAGGGCCACCCCCTCGAGAACGACCCGCCACGCGCGCGTGGCCACGCCGTGGAAGCCCGCCTGTACGCCGAGGACCCCGCCCGCGACTGGTCCCCGCAGACGGGCACCCTGCACCGCCTCTCCGTCCCCGCCCCGGTCCGCCTGGACACGGGGTACACGGACGGCGACGAGATCGGCGTCCACTACGACCCCATGCTCGCCAAGGTCGTGGCGCACGCCCCCACCCGCACGGAAGCCGTCCGCAGGCTCGCCGCCGCCCTGGAACGCGCCGTGATCCACGGCCCCGTCACCAACCGCGACCTCCTGGTCCGCTCCCTGCGCCACCCGGAGTTCACCGCGGCCCGCATGGACACCGGCTTCTTCGACCGCCACCTGCCGGACCTGACCGAGGCGTCCCCCGACCCGTACGCCCCGCTGGCGGCGGCCCTCGCCGACGCCCAGGGGCGCTCCCGCTTCGGCGGCTGGCGCAACGTACCGTCCCAGCCGCAGAGCAAGCGGTACCTGATGGCGGGCGAGGAGCACGAGGCCCGTTACCGGCACACAAGGAACGGCCTGGAGGCGGACGGGGTGCGGGTGGTGCACGCCGACGAGGGGCTGGTCGTCCTCGATGTGGCCGGGGTGGAGCGGAAGTACCAGGTCACCCGCTACGGCGATCAGGTCTACGTCAACACCACCGCCCTGACCGCCCTGCCCCGCTTCCCCGACCCCACCACCCAGCACGCCCCCGGCTCCCTCCTGGCTCCCATGCCCGGCACGGTCGTCCGCGTGGCCGAAGGCCTGACCGCAGGAACACCCGTCAAGGCGGGAGACCCCCTCCTCTGGCTGGAGGCGATGAAGATGCAGCACAAGATCACAGCGCCGGTGACGGGAACGCTGGCCGACCTGTGCGTCGCACCCGGGCAACAGGTCGAGCCGGGCTCACTGCTGGCAGTTGTGACAGAGACCCCCTAGGGGCGCAGGGAACTGCGCGACACGCCACGACGAGCCCGCACGCGAAAGGACCCCCATGGACACCCACGACCACAAGGCCCTGCGAGAAGCCGTCTCCGCACTCGGCAAACACCACGGCCGTCCCTTTGACCCCGCACAACTCTGGTCGGAAGCCGCCAAACTGGGCTACATAGGCGTCAACCTCCCGGAGGAGTACGGCGGCGGAGGGGGAGGTGTCTCCGAACTCTCCCTCGTCCTCGAAGAGCTCGGCGCCGCGGGCTGCCCGCTCCTCATGATGGTGGTGTCCCCCGCCATCTGCGGCACGGTGATATCCCGCTTCGGCACGGACACCCAGAAACAGCAGTGGCTCCCCGGTCTGGCCGACGGCACCCGCCTCATGGCCTTCGGCATCACGGAACCCGACGCGGGATCCAACAGTCACCGCATCACCACCACGGCACGCAAAGACGGAGCCGACTGGCTCCTCACCGGCCGCAAGGTCTTCATCTCCGGCGTGGACATCGCGGACGCGACCCTCATCGTCGGCCGCACCGAAGACGCCCGCACCGGCCGCCTCAAGCCCTGCCTCTTCGTCGTCCCGCGCGACGCCCCCGGCTTCACCCGCCGCCCCATCGACATGGAACTGAACGCCGCGGAGAAGCAGTTCGAACTGGTCCTGGACGACGTACGACTGCCCGCCGAAGCCCTGGTCGGCGACGAGGACGCGGGACTCCTCCAGCTCTTCGCCGGCCTCAACCCCGAACGCATCATGACGGCCGCCTTCGCGATCGGCATGGGCCGCTACGCCCTCGCGAAGGCCGTCGAGTACGCCCGCGACCGCACCGTCTGGAACGCCCCCATCGGCGCCCACCAGGCCATCGCCCACCCCCTCGCCCAGGCGCACATCGACCTCGAACTCGCCCGCCTGATGATGCAGAAGGCCGCCGCCCTCTACGACGCGGGCGACGACACGGGAGCCGGAGAAGCCGCCAACATGGCCAAGTACGCAGCCGGGGAAGCCTGCGTGAAGGCGGTCGACCAGGCCGTGCACACCCTCGGCGGCAACGGCCTCACGCGCGAGTTCGGCCTCGCCTCACTGATCACGGCCGCGCGCGTGGCTCGTATTGCCCCGGTGAGCCGGGAGATGATTCTCAACTACGTCTCCCACCAGACTCTCGGCCTGCCCAAGTCGTACTGAGGGGTCCTCACAAGAACCCCTCGGACGGCCCGCGCGCGAGGAGGAACCAGCCATGTTCCGCAGCGAGTACGCAGACGTCCCGCCCGTCGAACTGCCCATCCACGAAGCGGTCCTGGCCCGGGCCGCCGAGTTCGGCGACATCCCGGCGCTGATCGACGGCACCGACGGCACCACCCTCTCCTACGAGCAGGTGGACCGGTTCCACCGGCGCGTCGCCGCCGCCCTCGCCGAGGCCGGTGTCCGCAAGGGCGACGTCCTCGCCCTGCACAGCCCCAACACCATCGCCTTCCCGACCGCCTTCTACGCGGCCACGCGCGCGGGTGCCACCGTCACCACCGTGCACCCGCTCGCCACCGCCGACGAGTTCGCCAAGCAGCTACGGGACTCGGCGGCCCGCTGGATCGTCACCGTGTCACCGCTCCTGGACGTCGCCCGCCGGGCCGCCGAACTCGCGGGCGGCGTACGCGAGATCTTCGTGTGCGACAGCGCGAGCGGCCACCGCTCCCTCATCGACATGCTGGCCTCCGCGGCCCCCGAGCCACAGGTCGCCATCGATCCCGCCGAGGACATCGCGGCCCTGCCGTACTCCTCCGGCACCACCGGCATCCCCAAGGGCGTGATGCTCACGCACCGGCAGATCGCCACCAACCTCGCCCAGCTCCACCCGGCGGTCCCCGCGGGCCCGGGGGACCGCGTCCTGGCGGTGCTGCCCTTCTTCCACATCTACGGCCTGACCGCCCTGATGAACGCGCCCCTGCGACAGGGCGCCACCGTCGTCGTCCTGCCCCGCTTCGACCTGGAGCAGTTCCTCGCCGCCATCCAGGACCACCGCATCACGGCCCTGTACGTGGCCCCGCCGATCGTCCTGGCCCTCGCCAAGCACCCGGCCGTCGCCCAGTACGACCTGTCGTCCCTGGACTACGTCATCAGCGCCGCCGCGCCCCTGGACGCCCGCCTCGCCGCCGCCTGCTCCGAGCGGCTCGGCCTGCCGCCCGTCGGCCAGGCCTACGGCATGACGGAACTGTCACCCGGCACGCACGTCGTCCCCCTGGACGCCCTGAGCAAGGCCCCGCCCGGAACCGTCGGCAAGCTCATCGCCGGCACCGAGATGCGCATCGTCTCCCTCGACGACCCCGGCAAGGACCTCCCCGCCGGCGAATCCGGCGAGATCCTCATCCGCGGCCCCCAGATCATGAAGGGCTACCTCGGCCGCCCCGACGCCACCGCCGCGATGATCGACGCCGACGGCTGGCTGCACACCGGCGACGTGGGACACGTGGACGGTGGGGGAGGCTGGCTGTTCGTCGTCGACCGGGTCAAGGAACTCATCAAGTACAAGGGCTTCCAGGTGGCCCCCGCCGAGCTGGAGGCCCTGCTCCTCACCCACCCGGGCATCGCCGACGCCGCCGTCGTCGGCGCGTACGACGCCGACGGCAACGAGGTCCCGCACGCGTACGTGGTCCGCCAGCCGTCCGCCGCGGACCTCACCGAGGCGGAGATCATGATGTACGTCGCCGAGCGCGTGGCCCCCTACAAGCGGATCCGCCACGTCACCTTCATCGTCGGCGTCCCCCGCGCGGCCTCCGGCAAGATCCTCCGCCGACAGCTCCGGGAGAGCACATGACGCTGATCGCCCGCACCCGCGCGCGTGCCGTGGAAACCCTGTCCCTCGACTCACCCGGGAACCGCAACGCCCTGTCGGCGGCCCTGGTCGGCGAGCTGGCCGACGCGCTCGCCGACGCCGGCGAGGACACCGGCGTCCGCGCGATCGTCCTCACCCACACCGGCAACACGTTCAGCGCGGGCGCCGACCTCAAGGATCCGCCACCGCCCGAGGCGCTGGTCGCCCTGCTGCGGCAGATCATCGAGCTGCCCAAACCGGTCGTCGCCCGGGTCACCGGCCACGTCCGCGCGGGCGGCCTCGGCCTCCTGGCCGCCTGCGACATCGCGGCCGCCGCCACGGACGCCACCTTCGCCTTCACGGAGGTCCGCATCGGGGTCGCCCCCGCGGTCATCTCCCTCCCGCTCCTGCCCCGCACGAACCCCCGCGCCCTGGCCCGCCACTACCTGACGGGCGAACGCTTCGACGCGGCGGAAGCGAGAGCGACGGGCCTGGTCACCACCTGCGCCGACGACGTCGACACGGCCCTGGCCCCCATCCTGGACGGCCTGCGCAGGTCCGCCCCCGACGCCCTGGCCGAGACGAAACGGCTGCTCACGGCTAGGGTGCTGGAAGCCTTCGACCGGGACGCTGCCGACCTGACCGCGCTCTCGGCCCGGTTGTTCTCCTCTCCGCACGCCCGCGAGGGGATGACGGCCTTCCTCGAACGACGGGATCCGGCATGGGTGGTGTGAGCACGGTCGACCGTGCGGAGAGAGTCCCCAAGCAGGACCGCAGCCGGGCCACCCGGCAGCGGCTCCTCGAAGCCGCCGTGTCCTGCCTCGCCGAACACGGCTGGGCGGGATCCACGGTCTCCGTGGTCGCCGAGCGCGCCGGTGTCTCCCGCGGCGCCGCCCAGCACCACTTCCCGACCCGCGAGGACCTCTTCACGGCCGCCGTCGAGTACGTCGCCGAAGAACGCTCCACGGCCCTGCGCGCCCTGTTCCCCGAGGGCGCGGCCGGAGACCGTCACGCCGTCGTCGCCGCCCTGGTCGACCTCTACACGGGGCCGTTGTTCCGCGCCGCCCTCCACCTGTGGGTCGCCGCCTCCAACGAGGAGCAGCTCCGGCCCCGCGTCACCGAGCTGGAATCCCGCGTCGGCCGCGAGACCCACCGCATAGCCGTCGACCTCCTCGCCGCCGACGAATCAGTCCCCGGCGTCCGGGAAACGGTCCAGGGCCTCCTCGACATGGCCCGCGGCCTGGGCCTCGCCAACCTCCTCACGGACGACGCGGCCCGCCGGCAACGGGTGGTGGCCCAGTGGGCCGGGCTGCTCGAGGAGACACTGGGCTGACCATGGGGGACCGGTTCCAGACGATCGTCGACCTCGACGCCGGCGCGGCGGACGCCGAACCCCTGGCGCACCGGGTCGTGGAGTGGCTCGTGGCGCAGGGCGTCGTCCTCGCCGGCCGCACGCGGTGCGTCCCCGGACAGCCACCCGGCCATCCCCCCGGCCCCCACTGGGAACGGGCCGTGACCGGCGACTGGGACCATGAGCCCTGGGACGGCCTCGCCGTCCACACGGCCCGCACGGGCTTCACCAGCGGCGCGGACATGCCGGGGGCGGCCGTCTGCCCTCACTGCCGTACGGTCACCGCGCTGGACGACGACGTGTGGCCGCGCTTCAGCACCGCGATGCAGGCCTGGTACGAGACCGGGAGCGCCTCCGTCCCCTGCCCCGCCTGCACCGCGTCCGTCGCCGTCCCGGACTGGTCCTGGGACGAGTGCCCCCTGGCCTTCGGCCACCTCGGGTTCGAGTTCTGGAACTGGCCCGACCTCACCGAGGACTTCCGCACCCGCCTGGCCGCCCTGCTCGACGGCCACCGCACGGCCTACGTGTGGGGACGGATCTGAGCCCCGGAGAAGACCTCAGGGGCTGAGCCGCTCCACGCGCCAGCTGCCGTCCGGCCGCTCCACGTACCGCAACCGGTCGTGCAGCCGGTTCTCGCGGCCCTGCCAGAACTCCACCGTCTGCGGGGCCACCCGGAAACCGCCCCAGTTCGGGGGCACCGGCACCTGCTCGCCCTCCGGGTAGCGGGCGGCCAGCTCGGCGTAGGCGCCGTCGATGTCGGCGCGGGTGGAGACCACCGAGGACTGGGCGCTGGCCCACGCCCCCAGCTGCGAGCCGTGCGGGCGGGTGCGGAAGTACGCCGCCGTCTCGTCCCGCCCGGTGCGCCGGGCGACCCCGCTCACGATGACCTGCCGGGCCATGGGGTGCCACGGGAACAGCAGCGAGACGTACGGGTTCTCCGCCAGGTCATGGGCCTTGCGGGAGTCGTAGTTCGTGTAGAAGACGAAGCCCTGCTCGTCGAAGTGCTTGAGCAGCACCGTGCGGGAGCTCGTCCGTCCCTCGGCGTCGGCCGTCGAGACGATCATGGCGTTCGGTTCGAACAGCCCGCCGTCCGTCGCGGCCTGTTTGAACCAGCGCGCGAACTGCTCGACGGGCGTGGCGGCCAGCTCGGTCTCGGAGAGCCCCTCGGCCCGGTACTGCTTGCGCATCGAGGCCAGATCGATGGGGACGTCGTCGCGGTCGGTCACCCGGTCATCTTGCCGTATGGACGGTGTCCTTCGTCACTGCGTGGCACTGAGTGCCGTGAACCCTCCCCAAGCGTGGCACTCGGGGATATCGTTTCCGTGCCGTTGCGGTTGGGTGACCGCCAGCCGTTCGGGGCATCACAGGGGAGACCGTGCCAGGACCGCGAGTCGCGTGGACGACCGTGGATCCCCCGGACGGCCGCCCGCTTCGCCAGCTGACTGACACATGGTTCGTTCGCCCCACCCCACATCACACCATCTGTCGCTTACATCACGAGGAGCCGCCTGATGTCCGACTTCGTACCCGGGCTCGAGGGAGTCGTCGCGTTCGAGACGGAGATCGCCGAACCGGATAAGGAGGGCGGCGCACTCCGGTACCGGGGCGTCGACATCGAGGACCTCGTCGGCCACGTCTCCTTCGGCAACGTCTGGGGCCTGCTCGTCGACGGCGCCTTCAACCCCGGCCTGCCGCCCGCCGAGCCCTTCCCCATCCCGGTGCACTCCGGCGACATCCGCGTGGACGTGCAGTCCGCCCTGGCCATGCTGGCGCCCGTCTGGGGTCTGAAGCCCCTCCTCGACATCGACGGCGAGCAGGCCCGCGCGGACCTGGCCCGAGCGGCCGTCATGGCGCTGTCCTACGTCGCCCAGTCCGCCCGCGGCCAGGGCCTGCCGATGGTCCCGCAGCGCGAGATCGACAAGGCCCAGTCCGTCGTCGAACGCTTCATGATCCGCTGGCGCGGCGAGCCGGACCCCAAGCACGTGGCGGCGGTCGACGCGTACTGGACGAGCGCCGCGGAGCACGGCATGAACGCGTCCACGTTCACGGCGAGGGTCATCGCCTCGACCGGCGCGGACGTGGCAGCGGCGCTCTCCGGCGCGGTGGGCGCGATGTCCGGCCCGCTGCACGGCGGCGCCCCCTCCCGTGTCCTGCACATGATCGAGGAGATCGAGCGCACGGGCGACGCCGAGGCCTACGTCAGGCAGACCCTCGACAAGGGCGAGCGCCTCATGGGCTTCGGCCACCGCGTCTACCGCGCCGAGGACCCGAGGGCCAGGGTCCTGCGCCGCACGGCCCGCGAACTGGGAGCCCCCCGCTTCGAGGTCGCCGAGGCCCTGGAGAAGGCCGCCCTCGCGGAACTCCACGCCCGCCGTCCCGACCGCGTCCTCGCCACGAACGTCGAGTTCTGGGCGGCCATCGTCCTGGACTTCGCCGAGGTCCCGGCCCACATGTTCACGTCCATGTTCACCTGCGCCCGCACGGCCGGCTGGTCGGCCCACATCCTGGAGCAGAAGCGCACGGGCCGCCTGGTCCGCCCCTCGGCCCGCTATGTGGGCCCGGGCACCCGCGACCCCCGAGAGATCGAGGGCTACGAGGGCATCGCCCACTGACTCGCCCCCCGCACGGCCTCACCCGACCCGGGGTGAGGCCGTCCGCGTGCCTCACCCCGCGAGCCGGTCCAGCTCCTCGCCGATGGCCTCCCGCAGCCGGTCGTGACGAGGCCCGAGCGCATACCGCTCCTCGCCCCACCTCTCCCGCGGATAGAGCCACACGGGCCGCTGCACGAGCTCCGCCGGCTCCCAGTCGTACCGCGGCCACACATGCGCGTGCAGGAAACCGTCGGCGTTCCCGAGGATCTCCAGATTGACCCGCCGAAACCCCGGCCCCACCCGTCGGCAGACCCGCTCGACGGCTTCCCCCAGCCGGTCCATGTCGGCCAGGAAGGCCAGCCGCCCGCTCCGCGGCAGCCCGGACAGCCGCTGCACCGCGGGATCCTCGGTCAGCAGCACCGAGTAGCCGGGCAGAAACTGCACATCGCCGATCACCGCGAACCCGGAGTCCAGCCTCCGCATCACGGTCGGGTTCTCACCCCGCAGGGCGCTGCCGATCCGGTCGTCGCGCCACGCATCCACCGCCGTCGCCCCCCGGAAAGCGCAGAAGAAGGCAGGCGACCCGCGAGTCTGGTTCCTCCTGAGGAGGAGCCGGCCGGACGTACCGGCGACTCGCGGGTCGGGTGACTGCTTGAGATTGGGCCGGCTGCACGTCGCTCACGCGCCGGCTCGGCACCGCACTGAATGTGGTGTCGGGCTGCTAGCCCGCAGCCACCTCTTCCGTCCGGTATGCATACATCTGCCGAACCACCTCCCTTCTGAAGTGCTTGCCACCCTAAGCAGCCCGCTGCGGGCGGCTCAACTGTTTTTCCGAGACCTCAGGGCGTGCCTCGTCTCGTATTGGACGTATGAACGATCCCCTGCCTAGCGTTCGGCGCATGACGGAGCGGCGGCAGGCGATTCTCAGCGGTTCGGTGTTCGAGGAGCGGATCGGGTATGCCCGGGCGGTCGTGGACGGGGACTGGGTGCACGTGTCGGGGACGACCGGGTTCGACTACGCGGACATGACGATCTCCGAGGACGTGGTGGAGCAGGCCGAGCAGTGTCTGCGGAACATCGGGGCCGCGCTGGAGGAGGCCGGTTCTTCGTTCGCGGACGTCGTGCGGGTGCGTTACCTGCTGCCGGAGCGGGAGGACTTCGAGCCGTGCTGGCCGGTGCTGCGCGCGTGCTTCGGTGAGGTGCGTCCGGCCGCGACGATGATGGTGTGCGGGCTGGCGGACCCCCGTATGAAGATCGAGATCGAGGTGTACGCGCGGCGGGGGAGCGGCGATGGGGCCCTGCCGTTGATCGACTGAGGGCGCCGGTCGGTCGGTGTTGTGTCCGGCGGGGCGGCCTCCGGGGCGTTGACGTGGGGATTGCCGCCGTACAACGATTCCTTCAATGTTGTGGGAACTCGGTGTGCGCTGGATCACGTTCGAGTTGAATGATTGCAAGGAGCGAACCGACGTGCCGTACGTGCGGACGCAGCCTGCAGGGGGTCCAGGTGAGTGCTTCCCGGCGTAGTGGGACCACCGACGAGCTGGGGCCGGACGAGCCCGAGCGGGAGAGTCCGGATGGTTCGGATCTGCTTGCCGCGTTGCTGGACGGCATGGACGCGGCGCTGTGCGCGTTCGACGCCGACGGGGTCGTCACGCACTGGAACCGTGAGGCCGAGCGGATTCTCGGCTGGAGCGCGGACGAGGCCGTGGGGCGGCGCGGGCTGGCCGGGTGGGCCGTACGCAGTGCGGACGCCGAGGAGGTCGAGGGGCGGCTGCTGTCCTCCATGCACGCGCCGGGGCGGCAGGTGCACGAGTTCGCTCTGCTGACGAAGGACGGCGGGCGGGTGCTCGTGCGGACGCAGTCGGCGGTGGTGCGCGGGCCCGACGGAAAGCCGGCGGGGGTGTACTGCGCCTTCAGCGAGGTGCACGCGCAGATCGATCTGGAGCGGTCGATCGCGCTGAGCGAGGCGCTGTTCGAGGACGCCAGCTGGGGTGTCGTGCTGGTGGACGTGGACCTGCGGCCGGCCGTGGTGAACGCGCACGCGGCCCGGGCGCTGGGCACGGGCCGCAGGTCGGTGCTGGGACGGCCGCTCGGCGAGCTGCTGTCGCAGGGCGTGGAGGAGCTGGAGAGCGCGCTGCAGCATGTGCTGGCGGAGGGCGCGCCGCCCGCGCCCGCCGAGGTGTGGGTGAGTGTGCGCGCCTCGGAGGGCGAGAAGCGGCGGTGCTGGCGCAGCGGCTTCCTGCGGCTGGCCTCGCCGCTCGCGGAGGAGCCGGTTCCGCTGGGTGTGGGCTGGCTGTTCCAGGACGTGACGGAGGCCAAGCAGGCCGAGCAGGAGGCGTCCCTGCTGCGGTTCCGTACGCAGCAGCTGCACCGGGCTTCGCGTGCCGCGGCCGAGTGCGAGGATCCGGCGGAGGCGGCGACGGTCCACCTGGACTTCGCCCTGGCCGGTTTCGCCGACCACGCGCTGATCGACCGGGTCGTCGGCGGCGCGCTCTGTGACACGGAGGCCGAGGGGCCCGTCCGGCTGGTCCGGATCGCCGCCACGCCCTCCGGAGCGCCGGGCCCGAGCAAGCTGGCCGGCCGTGCGGGCCTGCCCGTCCGCTACGCCGAGGGGCATCCGGCGCTGCAGTGTGTGGAGCGGGTGGGGGCCCTGCGCGCGAGCGCGGGCGCCGCCCCGGCCGAGGCGGCCCGCGAGTGGGCCCTGGCCCGTCAGTGGCCCCCGGACGCGGTCCACGCCCTGTGCGCGGTGCTGCGCAGCCGGGGCCGGACCCTGGGCGTCGTGACGTTCCTGCGGGGCGCGGGCCGCAGTGCCTTCGAGCGGTCCGACGCGATGTACGCCGAGGACGTGGCGGTACGGATCGCTGCGGCACTGGATCTGGCCGGGTCGTCGCAGGAGGAGTGACGCCCGCCCCGGTCCCCTCAGTGCCGGTAGAAGATCCGGTCGCGGTACCGCTCCATCACCCTGGCGTTCCAGTCGTGGCCGCCGTCGACGTTCCCGGAGCGCAGCAGGGGCGGCTCGATGCCGCGGTCGGCGAGGGTGGTGGCCGCCGTCGCCATGACGGCCTGGAGGAGGGCCGAGGTGACGACCGTGGAGGCGGGGGCGAAGGGGGCCGGGATGTCGTCGTGGGCGAGTTCCGCGTCGCCGACCGCGATCTTCGAGTCGAGGACGAGGTCGCAGTGGTCCTTCAGATACGTCCCGGAGGCGTGCCGGGACTTCGTCTCCGAGGCGTAGGCCACCGAGGTCACGCCGATGACCTTCACGCCCAGGGCGCGCGCGTTCATGGCCATCTCCACGGGCAGGGCGTTGCGCCCCGACAGGGAGATGATCAGCAGGGCGTCGCCCGCGCGGAGCGGGGAGCTGTCGAGGACGGCGCTCGCGAGGCCGTCGACGCGTTCCAGGGCGGAGCCGAGCGGTGCGGGCATGACGTCGACGCCGACGACACCCGGCACGGCGAGCAGGTTCATCAGCGCGAGACCGCCGGCGCGGTAGACGAGGTCCTGCGCGGCGAGGGAGGAGTGCCCGGCGCCGAAGGCGAAGAGCCGGCCCCCGCCCGCGACGGTGTCGGCGAGGAGCGTCCCGGCCGCCGCGATGCTGTCGGCCTCCTCGTCGCGGACCCGCCGCAGCAGGCCGATCGCGGCGTCGATGAACTGGCCGGCGGGTGCGCGGTCGCTCATGCGGGGTCCCTTCGGGCTGGCCTCGGCGGCTTGTGTCGCGCATCACCGTGCGGTCTGGACCAGTGCGGTGTCAATACGGCCGTGGACGCCGTGCGCCGGGCGCCGGGAGGCTCGCGGAAGGAAAGTCCGTACCCTTGCGCACGGCCGGGTAATCCCCGGCTTTCCCTCCCGCGGCACGGTTGTCGGTGGTATCCGGCAGAATTAAGTGCAGGGCCAGCGCACAGGCCGGTGAGCCGTCCAGCCTCCGGCAGATCTCATTCGAGGGGCACGTATGTCCGGACTGATCGACACCACGGAGATGTATCTCCGCACCATCCTCGAGCTGGAGGAAGAGGGTGTGGTCCCCATGCGCGCCCGTATCGCCGAGCGGCTGGACCAGAGCGGGCCGACCGTCAGCCAGACCGTGGCGCGGATGGAGCGCGACGGCCTGGTGTCCGTCGCCAGCGACCGGCATCTGGAGCTGACCGACGAGGGCCGCCGGCTGGCCACGCGCGTGATGCGCAAGCACCGCCTCGCCGAGTGCCTGCTCGTCGACGTGATCGGCCTGGAGTGGGAGCAGGTCCACGCCGAGGCGTGCCGCTGGGAGCACGTGATGAGCGAGGCCGTGGAGCGCCGCGTCCTGGAGCTGCTGCGGCACCCGACGGAGTCGCCCTACGGCAACCCGATCCCGGGTCTGGAGGAGCTCGGCGAGAAGGACGGCGCCGACCCGTTCCTGGACGAGGGCATGGTGTCGCTGGCCAGCCTCGCCCCGGGCGCCGAGGGCAAGACGGTCGTGGTGCGCCGGATCGGCGAGCCGATCCAGACGGACGCGCAGCTGATGTACACGCTGCGGCGGGCGGGCGTGCAGCCCGGCTCGGTGGTGAGCGTGACGGAGTCGGCGGGCGGGGTGCTGGTGGGCAGCGGCGGCGAGGCGGCCGAGCTGGAGTCGGACGTGGCCTCCCACGTGTTCGTCGCCAAGCCCTGATCCGTCCGGCCGGGCCAACTCCCGTGACGCATGAGGTTGTTGTGGCGTTGGCGTGATCCGGACCGAATCCGGGATCCAGTCCGTCGAATGGCAGCGCTCGTACGATTCCCGTGCGACGCTGTCGCGTGAGGCATATGACCTGAGGGGCTCTGGGCCGCGGCTCGACAGCGATGTCACCCGGCCGGGGAGGGGGCGGGAGGATGTGCCGTGGAGATGTGGAGGGCCCCGGCGCCGTGTGGCGCCGGGGCCTGTCCTCCCCTGTGCTGACCCGGAGCCCCGAGCTCTCAGGGTCATTCCCCGCGGACCGGTTTCCCCGAGCGGTCCGCCCCCCGCTGAAGATCTCCCCTCGGTGGCGGCGGGCAATCCCCGGGAGTGGTCACTCGAACGAGGGGTGTTGCCCGCGAGAACTCCGTTCTCGAATGCGCATTCGATAGTCTGCGGGCGGCGCACGGCACACTTGCACGGACAGGTACGGCGACAAGCAGGGCAGAAGGAACAGCAGGCGGAACACGGTTCACAGGACCGGCCGGCTCGAGTGAGCCGCGGTCCGCGCGAAGCTTGGGGGGTGCCAGGACATGGCGCGACGCATCGACGTGACCGGAACGGGCGGCGTACGCCTGGCGGCCTGGGAGTTCGGCGACCCGCCCAAGACCGACCCGGCGCGGGACGGGCAGGGGGCGCACGACGGGCACACCGCGCCGGAGGGCTCGCCGGGCGTGCTGTTACTGCACGGCCTCATGGGCCGCGCCTCGCACTGGGCGTACACCGCCCGCTGGCTCTCCGCGCGCTACCGCGCGGTCGCCCTCGACCAGCGCGGCCACGGCCGCAGTGACAAACCCCCGCAGGGCTCCTTCACACGCGACGCCTACGTCGACGACGCCGAGGCCGCTCTCGAGCAGCTCGGCCTCGCGCCGGTCGTCCTCATCGGCCACGCCATGGGTGCGCTGACGGCCTGGCAGCTCGCCGCCAAGCGTCCCGACCTGGTCCGCGGGCTGATCATCTGCGACATGCGGGCCTCCGCGCTCGGCGCCGCCTCGCAACGCGAGTGGGGCCAGTGGTTCAAGGCCTGGCCGCTGCCCTTCGCCACGCTCGCCGACGTCCGCAAGTGGTTCGGCGAGGACGACCCCTGGGTGGAGCGGCCCAACCCGGCCCGGGGCGAGTTCTACGCCGAGGTGATGGCCGAGTCCCCGGACGGCTGGCGTCCGGTCTTCGAACCGGAGCAGATGCTCCGCTCCCGCGAGACATGGGTCTACGACGCGCACTGGGAGGAGCTGGCCCAGGTCCGCTGCCCCGCCCTGGTCGTGCGCGGCCTGGACGGCGAGCTGGGCCGCGCCGAGGCCCAGGAGATGGTCCGGGTCCTGCCCCGCGGCCAGTACGCGGAGGTCGCCGACGCCGGCCACCTGGTGCACTACGACCAGCCGGAGGCCTGGCGCGCCGCCATCGAACCGTTCCTGGACTCCCTCAACGACGACTGACCGCGCCCCTCACCCCTTGCTGACCGCCGCCAGGATCTCCGGCAGCCGCCGGGCCGTCCGCGGAGCGGCCAGTTTCAGCCCCGCCGCCGCGAGCACCGCCCCGTACGCGGTGCCCACCGGCAGCACCAGCCACGTCCAGCCGCCGCCGTCGGCGCTCACGTTCAGCCAGATCGTGAGCGCGATGACGGGCGCGCACAGCAGGGCGGCCGCCATCATCCCGCCGAAGATGGAGATCCAGGCGAGCCCGGTCTGCCCCGGGGCGACGTTCTTGTAGCCCTCCTGCGGGATGGAGTAGGGGAAGCGGGCGGACGTCCACGCCCCGGTCGCGAGCATCGCGCCGAGCAGCGCGAAGGACAGCCCCAGCGCCTCGGGCAGCCGCCGCCAGTCGCCGAGCATGGCCGTCGTCAGGACCGTCACGAGCGTGGCGTACGGCAGGGTGATCAGCAGCAGGGCGTACGCCCGGGCGCGCAGCTCGACGTAGGCGTCACGCGTCGAGGAGATCGTCATCGCGACCATCCAGAACGCCGAGGTGTCCTGCCCGAACTGGTTGTACATCTGGATGCCGAGCATCCCGGCGGCGAAGCACGCGAAATACACCGACCCGGTGCCCTGCCAGGCGTTGAACACCGGCACGATGAGGCCGATGGCCAGCGACGTCACCCAGGCGGCCTTGGTCTTCGGGTCGCGCCACACGTACCGCAGGCTGCGCTCCATGACCGTGCCCGTACGGCCCGCCGGCAGCAGTCGCCCCAGCCCGGTCGACGACCGCTCCCGGGCGCCCGACCCGGCGCTCGGCAGGGTGGAGCCGTCGGGCGAGGTCATCAGCCGGGTCAGATGCCGCGACCAGAGGGCGAGCAGCGCCACCAGCGCGCCGGCGGTCAGCGCCAGTTGCGCGACGGCGAGACCGTAGGAGCCCTCGCCCACCGCGTGCACGGCCCCGATCGCCGACGCCGGGGGCACCCACCGCAGAACCTCGGCCGCCGGGTCGAGTTCGCCCAGCCCCGACGCTCCGATCCGCTGCGCGCCGAAGTTGACGATCTGCGCCCCGACCGCGATGACGAGTCCGCTCAGCACCGCGAGATCCCGGCCCTTGCGGCTGGTCAGCAGCCGCACGTTGGCGGCGGCGACGGCCCGCGCGAGCGCCACGCACATCAGCAGCGCCAGGACGACGGCGACGACCCCGACGGCGAACGCCGCCCCGCCCCGCGCGACCGCGACCACGGAACCGACCAGCAGGCACAGCGTGAACAACGGCCCGATGCCCACCAGCGAGGCCGTGAGCAGCGCCCGCACCAGCGGCCGGGGCCGCAGCGGCAGCATCACCAGCCGGGTCGGGTCGAGGGTCTCGTCACCGCTGGGGAAGAACAGCGGCATCACCGCCCACCCGAGCCCCAGCACCGCCACCGCCAGCACGACCACCGACGCGGCGTGCGCATGCCCGCGCAGCGCGATCAGGCCGATCAGTTGCAGTGCGGCGAACAACAGCGCGCAGACGGCCGACGCGATGTAGGCGGCTTTCCGGCCGCCGGACTGCCGCAGTCCGTTGCGCAGCAGCGACAGCTTCAACCGGACGAAGACGGGGGTGATCGCGGAGGCGCTCACCGGGACCCGCCGCCCAGCCAGTCGAGTTCGGACCCGGCGTCCCGGCTCTGCGCGCCGACGAGTTCCAGGAACGCCCGCTGCAGCGAGGGCGCGTCGCCGCGCACCTCGGCGAGCGTGCCGGTGGCGCGGATCCGCCCGGCGGCCATCACGGCGACCCAGTCGCACAGCGACTCGACGAGCTCCATGACGTGGGAAGAGAACACGACCGTGGCGCCCGAGGCGGTGTACCGCTCCAGGACGCCCCGGATCGTCTGGGCGGAGACGGGGTCGACCCCCTCGAACGGCTCGTCCAGGAACAGCACTTCGGGATTGTGGAGGAGAGCGCTGGCGAGCCCGATCTTCTTGCGCATGCCGGTCGAGTAGTCGACGACCAGCTTGTTCTGGGCGCCGGCGAGATCGAGGACGTCGAGGAGCTGCGTGGCCCGCTTGTCGACCTCGGCTCCGGGCAGCCCGCGCAACCGCCCGCTGTACGCCAGCAGTTCCCGCCCGGAGAGCCGCTCGAACAGCCGCAGCCCCTCCGGCAGCACCCCGATCCGGGCCTTCACCTCGACGGGGTCCCGCCACACGTCGTGCCCGACCACCTCGACCGTCCCGTGATCGGGCCTGAGCAGCCCGGTCACCATCGACAAGGTGGTGGTCTTCCCGGCCCCGTTCGGCCCGACGAGCCCGATGAACTTGCCCGCGGGCAACTCGAGATCGACCCCGGCAACAGCGACCTGCTGCCCGAACCGCTTCCAGAGCCCCTGCACACGCACAGCGCTGGATCCCACCGCGCCTCCCTCCGTCACCTTGCACCCTACGGTGGGGGATGGCCCTTCTTTCAGGGGCGCGGGAATGTGGCAACGTGCGGCTCCGCCGCGTGGGCGCGATCAACCACGACGAAGCCGCAGCCGCCGAACAACACGAAGCAGGCAGACGCGACGGCTACCGATCCCTGCCGCACGCATAGGCCAACGGCGAGATCAACTCCTCCGCGTCCGGCAGCCACCGATTCGCCGGCGTCGGCCGGCAGGCCCACTGCACAGCCCCCCGGGACCCGAACCGCGTGGGCGGCGCAGCCACATACGCACCCTCACCCAGCACCGTCAGATCCAGCGACGACACCGACCACCCCAGCTTCCGCACCAGATCGGGCACCTTCACACCGGCCCCCGGCAGCACGAAGAACTCCATCCGCCGATCCGGCGTGAGCGTCACCGGCCCGAGCGTCAGCTCCATCCGCTCCATCCGCGCCAGCGCCAGGAACCCGGCCGTCTCCGGCACCGAGATCGCGTCGAACGTCCGCCCCGTGGGCAGCAGGATCGACGCGGTCGGCTGCTTCTGCCACATCCGCCGCGCGACCGTCGCACTGCCCGTCGCCTGCGTCGCCCAGTCCGGACGCGCCGGGTGCGACCCGGGCGCCGGACACGCCGTGTCATCGCACGAACAGCGCTGACTCCCGTCGACGGCTTCCAGCCAGGTACCGGGGAATACGTCCCAGTGGCGCTCCTCGGCGTAGCGAACAGCGGTCTCCAGCAGCGATTCCCCGCGCTGCTTCGGGATCTGAGCGGCTTCCGTGCCGACGATCGTCTCTTCCACGATGAACACAACTCTGGTCGTCACCAGGGGTTACGCCCCGCCCGTGTGCGCGGGGAGGGGCATCGCCTCCGTGGCCGGGGCGCATGGGTGCATGTGCGGGGGCGCGCAGGAGGATCCGTGGCCGGAGCTGGGTAGCCACGAGTGGGGCCGGCACCAGCCGTTACCCCGGCAATCCTCACATGCCTCGCATTTTCGCCTGATCGGCGGGGCATTGATCTTCACGGCCGGATCCTTTCGCCGGGACGTGGAAGGCCCGGCCGCGGAAGACACGTCAACTCGGTGCGTGGGCAGGCGCCGCAGCCACACGGCGGTGAGCCGAAGGGGCGCGCCTGTGCCGGGACGACGAGCGTGTGCAGGCCCGACGGGCCGAGCACGGTCGCCGTCCCGGCACAGGCCTGGGCGCCCCGCAGGCGCACCGCCAGACAGCAGGGGGTTACGCCATGGCCGCAAGGCCGCTCGTCGCCAGGCAGCCGAACGAACGGCTCCAGGCGCTCATCCAGGAAGCCGCATGCTCCAACGCCGGCCTGGCCCGCCGGGTCAACATGTGCGGTGCCGAGCACGGCCTCGACCTGCGCTACGACAAGACGTCGGTGGCGCGCTGGCTGCGCGGACAGCAGCCACGGGGCCGGGCCCCGGCGATCATCGCCGAGGCCCTGGGCCGCAAGCTCGGCCGTACGGTCACGATCGACGAGATCGGCATGGCCAACGGCAAGAACCTCGCCTCGGGCGTGGGCCTCCAGTTCTCGCCCACGGTACTGGGAGCCATCGAGCAGGTCTGCGAGCTGTGGCGCAGTGACGTGGGGCGCCGGGACTTCCTGTCCGGCTCCTCCGTCGCCGCGTCCGCGCTGGTCGAGCCCAGCCGCGACTGGCTGATCTCCGCGCCCGACGCACAGGTGTCGCGCTCGGCGGGGCCGCGGGTGGGGCAGTCCGACGTGCAGGCGGTCCAGGCCATGACGCAGGCGCTGGTGGACCTCGACCACCAGTACGGCAGCGGGCATGTGCGGCCGGTCGTCGTGCACTACCTCAACAGCGTGGTCTCGGGGCTGCTGGCGGGGTCGTACCGGGAGGCGGTGGGGCGGGACCTGTTCGCCGCGGTGGCCCGGCTGACGGAGCTCGCCGGGTACATGGCCGTCGACACGGGTCAGCCCGGTCTGGCCCAGCGCTACTACATCCAGGCACTGCGACTGGCGCAGGCCGCCGGGGACCGCGGCTACGGCGGGTACGTGCTCGCGGCCTCCATGAGCCATCTCGCCGCCCAGCTCGGAAACCCGCGGGAGATCGCGCAGTTGGCGCGGGCGGCGCAGGAGGGGGCGCGGGGGCGCGTGTCGCCGCGGGCGGAGTCGATGTTCCTCGCGGCGGAGGCGCGCGGGCACGCCCTCATGGGCGACGTGCGCGCCGCCCAGTCCTCGGCCGGGCGCGCCGTGAGCGCCCTGGAGGCGGCCGACCCGGCCGCCGGGGACGACCCGGTGTGGATCGCGCACTTCGACGAGGCGTATCTCGCCGACGAGTTGGCCCACTGCCACCGGGACCTGGGGCAGGCCGAGGCGGCGGCCCGGTGTGCGCAGGAGTCGCTGGCCGGGCATCCCGAGACGCGGGCGCGCCGCCGGGCCATCGGCTATGTGCTGTTGGCCACGGCGCAGGTGCAGCAGCGGGAGATCGAGGAGGCGTGCCACACCGGCATGAAGGCCGTGGAACTGCTGGAGGGACTGCGCTCCAACCGGGGCGCCGAGTACCTGGAGGACTTCCAGCAGCGGTTGGATCCGTACCGGGACGAGGCGGTGGTAAGGGAGTTCGGGGCGCGGCTCGACCTGCAGGCGGCGGCGTGAACACAGGGTCTGCGGAGGCGTGAACGTGCGGGAAACGGCAGCTCGGCGCGCGGGAGGTGGCATGGACAGCGTGCCGTGAACCGGTGGTGTTACCGCGCTCACAGGGCAGGAGGCCGGGCCCTGTGCTGCGTGGCACGGGGCTCTGGGGACCCGGTAGCGTGACCCGACGATTCACAAGGTCCCCCATTAGTAGGAGTCCCGGTGACGCAGAGTGGACAGGGCGAGGAGCCCTCGGCGCGCCCCGCGCGCGAAGGCATCGTGCTGCCCTCCGACGGTGGCGAACCCCTGCTGCCGGGCACGACGGGCGGACCGGGTGACGCCCCCGGCCGCCGGCCCGCCCCGTCTTCTACGGGCGGGCCGCAGTCCTCGGCCCCCGCGGAGGGACAGACCTGGGGCCAGCCGTGGGGCCCCGGCCAGCAGCAGACCCCGCCCCCGCCGCCGGGCCGGACCTGGCAGTCCCAGCCCCAGCAGTGGAGCGAGCCGGAGCCGCAGGCGTGGGACGCCCGGTCCTCGGGAGCGCTCCCCCAGGAGGGCACCCGGCCCCCGGACCCGTACGGCACGGCCCAGCCGTCCGCGGGTGCCGGCGGGTACGCCCCGTACGGTGCCGCGGACGGGGGAACTCCGCTGCCCCCGGAGGGCCCCGGCCCGCAGGGATACGGGCCTCCCGCGGGAGCCGGCCTGCCGTCGGCCGCTGACGCCTATGGCACCTCTCCCGGTGGAGCCCCGCAGCCGCAGGGAGGGTCCGGGTACGGATATCCGCAGGGGGCCGGTCAGCCGTACGGTGGCTTCGCGTACGGCACCCCGGGCGGGGGAGCCCCGCAGCAGCCGGGCTCCGACGCGTACGGGGGCGGCCTGCCGCCCGCCTCCGGTGGGTACGGGTTCACCGGAGGAGGCGCACCCCAGTCCTCGCCCGCCGACGAGGGCGCGACCCAGTACATACCGCCCGTCGCGGGGGACGCGGCCGCCGCGGCCACGCAGTACCTGCCGCCCGTCGCGCCGACCGCCGACGAGGGGGCGACCCAGTACATACCCCCGGTGGGCCCGGGGGCGCTGCCTCCCGAGATGCCCTCCGCCGAGGACTCCGAGGCGACGCGGTTCCTCGGGACCGGGTCCCGGGCCGGGGCGGGAGCCGCGCCGCTGCCGCCCGCCTCGAATCCGGACGCCGAGGCGACGCAGTACATCGCGCCGGTGCCCGGCGTGGACAAGCAGCCGCCCGCCGAGTTCGACAACCTCTTCCGCAGTGAGCAGGGCGCCGGGAGCCCGGCCGGTGCCACCCAGCAGATGCCCCGCATCGAGGAGCCCCGGCCGCAGCCCCAGCCCTCGTACGGCGCTCCCGGGCCGTCGCACGCCCCGCCCACCGGAGGCCGGTCGCGCGGTGGCCGTTCCGGCTCGCGCGTCCCCGTCATCGCAGCCGTCGGCATCGGCATCGCCGTCCTCGGCGTCGGCGCGGGCGCGCTGCTCGCCGGCGGCGGAGGCGGCGGTGACGACGACGGCGGCGACAACAAGACCGTGGCCGCCTCCGCGCCCGCGACCGACGGCTCCGCCTCCCCGACCGCCGACCCGGCCCGGGCCCAGGCGGTCGAGCTGGACAAGCTGCTCGCCGACAGCGGCGACAGCCGCAGCACTGTGATCAGCGCGGTCGCCGACGTCAAGGGCTGCGACAACCTCCCCAAGGCCGCCAAGGACCTGCGTGAGGCGGCGAAGCAGCGCAACCAGCTGGTCACCCGGCTCTCCGGCATCGAGGTGGACAAGCTGCCCGGCCACGCCGCGCTGACCACCGCCCTCACCAAGGCCTGGCAGGCCTCCGCCTCGGCCGACAACCACTATGCGGTCTGGGCCGACCAGACCGCCGGCAAGAAGGGCTGCAAGAAGGGCCAGGCCCAGCCCACCAACCAGACCCAGGCCGGCAACCGGGCCAGTGGCGTGGCCAGCAGGGAGAAGGCCAAGGCGGCCGGGCTGTGGAACGGGATCGCGAAGAAGTACGGCCTGACCGAGCGTCAGCCGACGCAGCTCTGAGAGGCCTGAGAGATCCGGCGCGGACGTGCACCGCTGAGCGGAGCGCTCAGTAGTTCACGTCGGCGTTCTCCAGCGTCCTGGTCGTGTCGACGAAGCCCTTGCGCGCGGAGACCAGCCGTCCCTCCCGCACCACCTGGAGGGTCACGTTCGCATTCACCAGGCGCGGGAAGCCCACGGCGGCGAGCTTGTCCTGGAACCGCCACCGCAGCGTCGGTGTGAGCCCGCCCGTGGTGACCTTCAGACCGTCGTCCAGGGCCTCCGTCACCGTGTCGGCGGACACCTCGCCGTCGCCGAGCGACTCGACGATCTGCCGGAACACCGTGTACGCGATCCACGTGGTCTGGACTCCGGCGTCCGCGGGGTCGATGCGGTTGTCCCCGAAGGCCTCCTCCCGGATCACCCGCTTCATCTCGTCCCAGCGCGGATCGCTCGCCACCGGGTACCAGCCGGTGATGTACGAGCCCTCGTAGGGGCCGGACGCCCCGCCGGTCGCGTCGATCACCGTCTGGTCGACGCTGCCCAGCACGGTGGCCGTCCGCACCTCGGGGTAGTCCTCGCGGGCCCGCCGGAAGGAGTCCATGAAGGTGCCGCTGCGATCCCCCAGCGCGGGCACCACACACCCCTGGTCCGCCGTATCGGTCCTCGTCGTGCGCAGAGCGCGCTCGGCCTGGTCGTCGTACTCGGTGGCGTCCTCCGCCGCCCGCTGGTCGTTCGAGGCCCGGTGCCCGCCGGCCTTCAGCCCGGAGTCGAGCAGCGGGGGCAGCTGGTCGCCCGCGATGGTGTCGGGCCGGATCAGAGCGACGGGCCCGCAGTCGGCGAGGGCGCTGCCGAGACCGGCGAGCAGCGCGGGCTGGCCGCCGTTGACGGGGTAGGAGAGGGGGCTGGTGAACTCGGCGTTGGTGGCGCCGTAGCCGCCTATGTAGGGGATGCCGGCGCCCTCGAGCGACGGGAAGTAGGAGTCCGCGTACTGGCTGTAGGATCCGACGACCGCGACGACGTTCTCCTTGGCCGCCCGCCGGGCACACTTGGCGGCGGCCACGCTGTCGTTGTGGTCGTTGCAGGTCAGCACGTTGAGCTTGCGGCCGTTGATCCCGCCCTCGGCGTTGATCCAGCGGGCGTAGGCGTGGGCGAAGGCGGGCATGCCGGGTTTGTTGGTGGCCTTGGTGTTCTGCGGGGCCCAGGTCATGACGGTGATGGTGTCGGCCCCGGCATCCCCCGTGGCGCCCGGGACGACACCACATCCGGCGAGGAGCGGTGCGCACGCGACCGCCGTGCCCGCGGAGAGGATGCCGCTTCTGGCGTGACGGGTGAGGAGGCCGGGGAGGAATGTGCTGCGGGTGCGTCGCCTGCCGGTCATGGTTCCGCACGATTCCGTCACACGGCTAACCCATGAGTGATCGTGGGTCGACAATGGGTGACGCGCAGGTGAATTGCGGGGGTCGGTGTGACCGATGTGGAGGGGAACGTACGATCGATGACCGTGCAAGCTTCGGAGAACTCTTCCCGTCGTGGCCGTCGCTCATCCACCATGGGCGGCATGCCTGCCAACGACATGCCGTGGTGGCGCTGGCGCAGCAACGTGCGCTCGGCGCTGCACATGCTCTCCGATCCCGGGTTCCAGCGGGACGTCTGGCTGGCCGGCGTGGACGGCTACGGCGACGTGACCGACGCGGTGTACCGGCTGGTCGAGGACACCTGGCTGGACCACTGGTCCGCCGAGAAGTACGTCGGCACGATCTTCCGCGACTCGCAGGAGGCCGCCCTCGTCGACACCGCGGTGCTGCGGGTGCTGCGGATCATGCACCAGGTCGGGCCGGACGCGCCCGTCGCCGCGTACCTGGACCACGAGGCGTGGCCGGAGGCGGTCCGGTCGGCCCGGGACGCCCATGTGCGGCTCGCGGCGAGTGACGGCGAGGAGCCGGACACGCCGCCGCGGAGCCTGGAGGTGCTGCGGCTCATGACCAGGTCCGCCTAGCGGGACGATTGCCGGTCGTGTCGCCCCCTGTGGGAACCTGTCCTGCATGAACGAGCAGTCCACCAGCGCCGCGGCCCCGGCCGACCAGTACGTCCTCACCCTTTCCTGCCCGGACAGGAAGGGCATCGTGCACGCCGTGTCGAGCTATCTGTTCATGACCGGCTGCAACATCGAGGACAGCCAGCAGTTCGGCGACCACGACACGGGACTGTTCTTCATGCGGGTCCACTTCTCGGCGGACGCTCCGGTGACCGTGGAGAAGCTGCGGGCGAGTTTCGCGGCGATCGGTGACTCCTTCCAGATGGACTGGCAGATCAACCGGGCCGACCAGAAGATGCGCATCCTGCTGATGGTCAGCAAGTTCGGGCACTGCCTGAACGACCTGCTGTTCCGGGCGCGGACCGGGGCGCTGCCGGTGGAGATCGCCGGAGTGGTGTCGAACCACACGGACTTCGCCGAGCTCGTGGGGTCGTACGGCATCCCCTTCCACCACATTCCGGTGACGAAGGACACGAAGGCGGAGGCCGAGGGGCGGCTGCTCGACATCGTGCGTGAAGAGGGTGTCGAACTGGTCGTGCTCGCCCGGTACATGCAGGTGCTGTCGGACGACCTGTGCAAGGCGCTCTCCGGGCGGATCATCAACATCCACCACTCGTTCCTGCCCAGCTTCAAGGGGGCGAAGCCGTATCACCAGGCTCATGCCCGGGGTGTGAAGCTGATCGGTGCGACGGCTCACTACGTGACGGCCGATCTCGACGAGGGGCCGATCATCGAGCAGGAGGTCGAGCGGGTCGGGCACGACGTGACGCCCGAGGGGCTGGTGGCGATCGGGCGCGATGTGGAGTGCCAGGCGCTGGCCCGGGGTGTGAAGTGGCATGCCGAGCGGCGGATTCTGCTCAACGGGCGGCGGACCGTGATTTTCGCCTAGGCGTCCGGTGCGTCCCGTGGGGTGGCGGGTCGGGATGGGTCGTGGCGCGTCGCGCCCGCGCGGCGGAGCCGCACATCGATGCAGCCCCGCGTTCCCGGGTTGGTCACATCCGGCTCAGTGAAGCGGCGGCGAACAGGACGTCCCTGATCGCCTCCCTGTCTCCCACCTGGCCTGCCGCCGCCTCCTGCGGGGGCACGTGGCCGGCGGCCAGGCGGCAGAACTCGACGCCGTCCAGGGCCACATGGGCCACCTCGTGCTCGGCGGAGCCCTTCGCCGCGGGGGAGTCCAGCGGGATCAGCCACTCGCCGCCCCCCGAGCCCTCGATCTCCAGCCGGAGACTGCGGCCCGGTTCGCCCGCCGCGACCAGATGCCGGTGGTGGGCGGGGGAGGCCAGTCCGGCCCGGCGACGGTGGGCCAGGGCCGTCGGCAGCATCCGGGCCGCCAGGTCGATCATGCGGTGCAGATGGCGCGGCGAGGGCGGCTCGTAGGGGTAGTCGACCGCGTCGGCGATGTCCTCCGCGTGTACCCAGCACTCGAAGGCGCGGTCGAGCATCGCGTCGTGCAGGGGCAGTTCGAAGTCGCCGTACGACACCGGCATCCTCCCGGCGGCGCCGCCCGTGAAGGAGACCGTGCGCACCAGGCCGTGGCTCTGCTCCCGCCAGGGCGCGCGGACGGAGCGCGTCGGCGGGAAGTGGGAGGCGCGCCAGAACGCCTCGGTGCGGCCCGCCGGGGTCGGGCGCCGGGACGGGACGTCGCCCAGCGGGTCGTCCAGGCCGAGCGCGACCGCCACCAGACCGTCGACGCTGAGCAGATGCGCGATGACCCCGGCGACGGTGGTGCGGCGGCTCGTCGACGCGTCGGACCGGAACCAGCGCAGCCGTACCGGCGCGTGCCACTCGGCGTCACCGAAGTCCTGCAGCAGGGCGTCCAGGCGCGCGGTCTCGGCGTCGTACGCGGCGGCCCAGTCCGGTACCGGGATGCGCGGCGGGCGCCGCTCCAGGCAGGTCTCCAGAACGCGGGTGCGCAGCCCCGGGTCCAGGTCGAGGCTCTCGGGGCGTTGGAGCAGGCCGACCGCCTCGCGCAGCCGCCGGGCCTCGTCGGCGCAGGAACCGCAGTCGCCGAGGTGCTCCTCGACAGCCGTGGCCTCCTCGGCCGAGCACGCGGCCAGCGCCCAGGCGCCGAGCAGGGCCTTCAGCACCGGGTGCTCGAAGACGGGCGGGGTGGGCGGCGGTGTCGTGACGCCGAGGTCCGCCGGCGCGGGCAGCGGCAGCCCGCTGTCCTCGACGGAGGACCGGGGCATGGGGATCCGCGGCGGGCACCCCTGCTGCGGGGCGTCACCGCGTCCGGCAGCGTCCGGCCCTTCCGGTCCCCCCGGCGCGTCGGACCCGCCCGAGCCGGAGGGGGTGGCGGGGCCGGCCCCGCCCTCGCCGTTTCCCTCGCTGAGGCCGTGTTCGTCCCGGGTGCTGCCCTTCTCCTCGTGGCTGGTCTCCTCCTCGTCGCCGCCGTACGCCTCGAACCGGTCCGGCCCGTTCACACCGCACCCCCGTATCCGGGTGGTGCGCCCGGTGCCTCGGTGTCGTGGGCGGTGGAGAGCAGTTGCAGGCCCAGGCGCAGGCGGCGGCGGGCCTCGTCCTCGGTGATGCCGAGGTCGGCGGCGGTCTGGCGGTAGTCACGGCGCTGGAAGTAGGCGCCTTCCAGGGCCGAGCGCAGCGGGACCGGCATGGACTGGACGATGTAGTCGGCGCGGGCGGCGACCGAGGCGCGGCGCACCTTGTGTTCCAGTTCCTCCGCGGTGCCGGAGCCCCCGCGGGCGAGGGCGGCCGTCTCGGTGGCGCGCAGCCGCTGCACCGCCAGCCGGTGGGTCAGGGTGGCGACCCAGGTGCGCAGCGGGCCCTGCTTGGGGTCGTAGGAGTCGGGATGCTCCCAGACGTGGATGAAGACCTCGCGGGTGATGCCGTCGGCTGCGCGCTCGTCGCCGAGCACGCGGTGGGCGAGGCCGTGCACGAGGGAGGCGAACCGGTCGTAGAGCTCACCGAGGGCCGCTGCTTCTCCGCGGGCGAGCCGCTGCTGCATCTTGCGGTCCCAGCGAGGCGGTACGTCTTTTCTCGCCATGCGGCCCCTCACCCCCCCCCCGCTCGTGTCCGCGCCCGTGCTCTGTCCAGCCTGTGCCCGACGTCTCCTCGAATGTAGTCGGCACGTCCGGTAGCGCACGCCCCTTTGTGGCAATGTGCGCCCCCTGACCGGCCGTAGATGGTAGAGGGCCGGCGGTGCTCGCACCGGGTGCCTTTGGGCTCACGCCTACCCCCCTGCCCGCTGATCAGACCTGACTGAAGAGGATCGAACAGGATCGAAGCCGACTAAAACAAGCCTCTTCCGCGGGGGATCCGTTTTTCGGGTTGCGTTTCAGGGAACGGCCGCTGGGCAGCCGCGCTGCAAGGAAGCGTAGGGACTGCTTCCGTTTTGGCGAT
The DNA here is from genome assembly GCF_042803315.1 of Streptomyces sp. NPDC057424. Classification (NCBI taxonomy): domain Bacteria; kingdom Bacillati; phylum Actinomycetota; class Actinomycetes; order Kitasatosporales; family Streptomycetaceae; genus Streptomyces; species Streptomyces sp. NPDC057424. Next base: position 183,968 of record NZ_JBHVCP010000001.1, on the reverse strand, counting down.
CGAAGGGCGTGGTGGTGACCTTCAAAGTGACCGGCGGCGAGCAGGGCGAATGGGCCGTGCTCCAGGTGTCGGGCGAGCTGGATCTGGTGACGTCACCGGTGCTGCGTCAGCGCGTGCACGACGTGGTGGCCGAGGGGCACCACTGTCTCGTCCTGGATCTGTCCGAGGTGTTCTTCTGCGACTCCAGCGGCGTCGGCGTGCTGATCGCGGCCCGCCGTCTGATCCGTTCCTGCCAGGGCCGGCTGCGCCTCGTGCTGCCCGCCCGGGGCGCGGCCGACGGCTCCCACGTCAACCGGGTTCTCGGCGCGCTGGGCGTGCGCAGGCTGTTCGACGTGTACGGCGACGTGGACGCCGCCCTCGGCGACGAGGGCGAACCCCTGTCCGCGTGACGGCCCGATGACGCACGGTAGGCAGAGTGTCGTCGTTCCGGCACGCCGTTGTCCCAGAATTCCCCCGGTCTTGGCACAAGTGGAGTTTTTCCGCGCCCGGACGGCTCCCTCCGTCGTACGCTCCGACCGAGACGCACCCCACCCGACGTAAGGCGGCCCGAAAGAGACATGGTCAGCAGCGAGTACGAGCGCAGGATCGCCGACCGGTTCGCCACCTTCGACCAGGACGGCAACGGCTACATCGACCGCGAGGACTTCTACGGGGCGGCCAAGGCGCTGCTCGGGGAGTTCGGCGTGAAGGCCCGCTCCGACAAGGGACAGACGCTGTACGGCGGCGCCGAGGCCTTCTGGCAGGGCATGGCGGGGATAGCGGACCGCGACGGCGACCAGCGCATCACGCGCGAGGAGTTCGTCAACGGCGCGGTCAAGCGCCTGCGCGACAACCCCGACCGGTTCGCCGAGATCGCCCGCCCCTTCCTGCACGCGGCCCTGGACGTCGCCGACGCCGACGGTGACGGCGCCGCGACGGTCGAGGAGGCGGCCCGCGTCCTGAAGTGCCTCGGTGTCCCCGAGGACGCCGCGGGCCCGGCCGCCGCCACGCTCGACGCGGACGGTGACGGCAAAGTCGGCGAGGCCGAGGTCGTCCCGGCCTTCGCCCGCTACTTCACCGTGCCCGAATAGCGCTCGCGGAGCTTGTACTTCAGCACCTTCCGCAGGGTCTCGCCCCGCGGAAGGGCGTCCACCACCTCCAGCCGCTCCGGCAGCTTGTGGACGGACAGTCCCTCGGTGCGCAGGAAGGCGGTCGCAGCGGCGAGCGTCAGCCTCTCGGCCCCCGGGGGCTGTTCCACCACCGCGCACACCAGCTCGCCGCGCGCCGCGTCCGGCAGGCCGACCACCGCGACGTCCCCGACCGCCGGATGCCGGTGCAGCAGGTCCTCGATCTCCTGGGCCGAGATGTTCTCGCCCTTGCGGATGATCACGTCCTTCAGCCGGCCGGTGAGGACCAGGTGCCCGCTCTCCGTGAGCCGCCCCAGGTCGCCGGTGCGCAGGAACCCGTCCTCGTCGAAGGCCTCCGCCGTCTGCCCCGGGTCCAGATAGCCCCGGCACACGGCCTCCCCGCGAAGCCGCACCTCCCCGCCCACGATCCGGATCTCCATGCCCTCCGGCGGCCGTCCCTCGGTCGTCGCCAGCAGCTCGGCGCTGTCGTCCGGCGAACCCATGGTGATCATCGGGACCTCGGTCATGCCGTACCCGTGGGTGAGCTGCACGCCCATCTCCCGCACGACGGCGTGGTACAGCTCCGGCGGCTTGGGCGCCCCGCCGCCCGCCAGCAGCCGCAGGGCCGGCGCCACGGGCGTTCCCGGCCGCTTGCGCTGCTCCGCCAGGAACATCGAGTAGAACGCCGTCGACCCGCCCGCCATCGTCACCCCGTGCGCGCGGTACGCCTCCAGCGCGTCCGGCATCGCGAACTGCTCGAACAGCACCGCCGGGAAGCCGTACAGCAGCAGCATCACCGTGTAGTCGGGCCCGCCGATGTGGGCGTACGGAAAGGCGATCGACCCGACGTCGTCCGCCGAGGGCCGCAGCGCGTGCGCCAGGCAGGAGCCGCCCGCCAGCAGCGAACGGTCCGTGTGCAGCACGCCCTTGGGGTCGGAGGTCGTGCCGGACGTCCAGTAGATCCAGCGCACGGCGGTGCCGTCGCGGGGCGGGGGAGGCAACAGGGACGGATCGCCGTCGGGCAGGTCGTCGTAGGCCTCGAGGACGCCCTTCGCGCCGAGCCGCCGGGCCATCTCCGTGTGGTCGAAGCCGCGCCAGGTGCCCGGCACCGCGAAGAACTCCGCCTTCGACTCCCGTAGCGCGAAGCCGACCTCGCGGTCCCGGTAGAAGGGGATCACCGGGGTCTGCACGGCGCCGAGGCGGGCCAGGGCGAAGGACAGTACGGCGGTCTCGATGCGGGTGGGCAGCTGCCAGGCGACCACCGTGCCGGGGCGTACGCCCCGGCCGTACAGCCCCGCCGCGACCCGCTCGGCGCGCGTGCGCAGGGCGCCGAAGGTGAGCGTGCGGCCGTCCTGCAGGAAGAGCGGCCGGTCCGGAGTGAGGGCGGCACGGCGGGTGACCAGGTCCCACAGGGTGCGGGACGAACTCAGGGCGTGCGGGGTCTCGTTCACGGATTCCCCCTGCTCCTTGGCTGACGGGTCGTCAGGTGCGATGCTATCTGACGCTGCATCAGATAAGTACCGTCCGGCGGAGGGGACCCATGGCGACCGAACTGCCCCGCATCATCAGCGTCGACGACCACGTGATCGAGCCCGCCCACCTGTTCGACACCTGGCTGCCGGCCAGGTACCGCGAGCGCGGCCCGAAGGCGCTGACCGCCGGGATCGGTGAACTCGCCTACATCGGCGGCACGTACCGGATCACCATGGACCCGGACGGCCAGCCCACCGACTGGTGGATCTACGAGGACCTGAAGTTCCCGTACAAGCGCAACATCGCCGCCGTCGGCTTCGACCGGGACCAGATGACCCTGGAGGGCATCACCCGCGAGGAGATGCGGCCCGGCTGCTGGGACCCGAAGGAACGCCTGAAGGACATGGACCTCAACCACGTCGAGGCGAGTCTGTGCTTCCCCAGCTTCCCGCGGTTCTGCGGCCAGACCTTCGCCGAGGCGCACGACAAGGAGGTCGCCCTCGCCTGCGTGCGCGCCTACAACGACTGGATGGTCGAGGAGTGGTGCGGCGACAGTGGCGGGCGGCTCATCCCGCTCTGCCTGATCCCGCTGTGGGACGTGGGCCTGGCGGTCGGGGAGATCCGCCGCAACGCCGCGCGCGGGGTGAAGGCGGTGACGTTCTCCGAGATCCCCACCCACCTCGGGCTGCCGTCCATCCACTCCGGCTACTGGGACCCCTTCTTCGCGGTCTGCCAGGAGACCGGGACGGTCGTCAACATGCACATCGGCTCGTCCTCGCAGATGCCGGCCGCCTCCCCGGACGCGCCGCCCGCCGTCCAGGCCTCACTCAGCTTCAACAACGCGATGGCCTCGATGATGGACTTCCTCTTCAGCGGGGTCCTGGTGCGGTTCCCGCGCCTCAAACTCGCCTACTCCGAAGGCCAGATGGGCTGGGTCCCGTACGCCCTGGAGCGCGCCGACGACGTCTGGGAGGAGCACCGCGCCTGGGGCGGCGTGCGCGACACGATCCCCGAGCCGCCGTCGACGTACTACTACCGGCAGATGTTCTGCTGCTTCTTCCGCGACAAGCACGGGGTGGCGTCGCTGGACGTGGTGGGCCGGGACAACGCCACCTTCGAGACCGACTACCCGCACGTCGACTCGACCTTCCCGCACACCAAGGAGGTCGCCCTCGACCACGTCAAGGGCCTCGACGACGAGACGGTGTACAAGCTGATGCGGGGCAACGCCATCCGGATGCTGGACCTGGACCTCGACCGCTGATGGACCTGTCGTACACGCCCGAGGAGGAGGACTTCCGGGCCCGGCTGCGGAACTGGCTCGCGGAGGTGCTCCCCGGTCTCCCGCCCAGGCCGTCCCCCGACGACTGGCCCGGGCGGCGGGCGTACGACCTCGGCTGGCAGCGACGGCTGTACGACGCCGGATACGCCGACGTCCACTGGGACCGCACACCGAGCGTCCGCCTGATCTTCCTGGAGGAGACCGAGAAGGCGGGCGCGCCCTACGTGGGTGCCAACTTCGTGGGCCTGCTGCACGCCGGTCCGACCATCGCCGCCGAGGGCACGCCGGAGCAGCGGGCGCGCTGGCTGCCGCCGATCCTGCGCGGTGCGGAGGTCTGGTGCCAGGGCTTCAGCGAACCGGAGGCCGGCTCCGACCTCGCGGCGCTGCGCACGCGCGCGTGGCGCGACGGCGACGACTACGTGGTGACCGGCTCCAAGATCTGGACCTCCCACGCGGAAGTCGCCGACTGGTGCGAGCTGTTGGTCCGCACCGACCCCGCGGCGCCCAGGCACCGGGGCATCACCTGGCTCGCCCTGCCCATGGACGCGCCCGGCATCACCGTACGGCCGCTGCGCACGCTCGCCGGGTCGGCCGAGTTCGCCGAGGTGTTCCTCGACGAGGTGCGGGTCCCGGTGGCGAACCGGGTCGGGGACGAGAACGACGGCTGGCGCGTGACCATGGTGACGCTGTCCTTCGAACGGGGCACGGCCTTCGCCGGTGAGGTCGTCGCCTGCCGGCGCGTGCTGGCCGAACTGGCCGTCGAGGCCCGCAAGAACGGCCGGTGGGACGACCCGGCACTGCGGCGCCGGCTGGGCAGGCTCAACGCCGAGTTCCGGGCGCTGTGGCGGCTCACGCAGTGGAACGTGAGCGCGGCGGAGGCCTCGGGCGGGGTACCGGGCGCGGGCGGCTCGGTCTTCAAGCTCCGCTACTCGCACGCCCGCCAGGAGCTCTACGACGCCGCCGCCGAGGTGCTGGGCCCCGACTGCCTCGACCTGGACCGGTCGTGGACCCTCGACCGGCTCTCCTCCCTCTCGTACACCATCGCGGCCGGCACCTCGCAGATCCAGCACAACATCATCGCCGAGCGCATCCTCGGCCTGCCCAGGGGACGGTGAGGCGCCGTGCGGTTCCGCCTGACGGACGACCAGCGGGCACTGCGGGACGGGTTGCGCGAGGCACTGGCACGTCGATTCGGCGGGCAGCCCCCGCGGGCGGCGGTGGAGGACGCCGCCGGGGGCGGTGCCGGGGTGGGACGGAGCGGCATCGGCGGTGGGGGGAGGGGCCGTTCCGGAGCGGGCGGCGCGGATACGGGCCGTGAGGGAGCGGGCCCTGCCGGGGGCGAGGGCGGCGGTACCGGCGCTGCACGGGTGCGCCCTTCCCGGGGCAGGGGTGACGGTGCGGGCGGTGATGTGACGGACGGTCCCGGGACGGGTGGTGTGCGGAGGGGCCGTTCCGAGGCGGCCGGTGAGCGGGCGCGCCGTTCTGCGGCGGGCGGTTCGGGCTCGGGTGACGGTGTGGCGGGTCGTTCCGGCGGTGGCGGTACCGGGGGTGAGCGGGTGGGTGTCGCCGGGGGCGGTGGTGTGGGGGAGGGGTGTGGTGCCGGACCGCTGCGGCTCGACCGGGGGCTGTGGAGGTTCCTCGGTGACCTCGGGTTCTTCGCGCTGCGGGTGCCGGAAGCGGACGGTGGGGTCGGACTCGGGCTTGCGGAGGCCGTGTTGCTGTTCGAGGAGGCGGGGCGGGTGCTGCTGCCCGGGCCGCTCGTCGCCACCCACCTCGCGGCCGGTGCCGTACAGGGCGCGGCCACCGGGGAGACGGTGGTGGCGGCCGTGGACGGCGGGCTCGTGGAGTGGCTGGCGGAGGCGGACGTCGTACGCGGGGACGCCGCCGGGGCCGTCCCCCTGCGCTCGCTCGACCCGTTGACGCCCCTGCACCGTGTGCCCGCGCGAGGGCCCGCCCCCGACCCCGTCGGGATCCTCCTCACCGCCGCCGAGCAACTCGGCACGGCCACCCGCGTCTGCGAACTGGCGGCGCAACACGCCCGGGCGCGCCAACAGTTCGGACGGCCCGTCGGGGCCTTCCAGGCGGTGGCGCATCTGTGCGCGGGGATCTTGGTCCGGGCGGAGACGGCCCGCGCCGCGGTGTACGCGGCCGCCGTCACCGCCGACCCGGCCGACATCGCCGCGGCCCGGATCCTCGCCGACGAGGCCGCAGTGCGCGGCGCCCGCGACTGTCTCCAGGTGCACGGTGGCATGGGCTTCACCTGGGAGTCCGAGGTCCATCTGCATCTGAAACGCGCATGGGTTCGAACCCAACGTGCGGGTGGTGTCACGGAGAGTGAGGAAGTGCTCGCGGTGGCCCTGGCGTCCGAATCGGCCTGACGGTCCGTCTGGCTGCGGTATCGCCGTGCGCGCCTCCTGGGATGTCGCGGATCGTGGCATACCGGAATCACGGAGCGTTGATATCGGCTTGTGTCCTCAGCGTGACTCGTCACGGCCTGGAGTCGATTGCCCGCTCCGGTACCTTGTGTGAGATGCGAGTGGCTCCGAGCGCAGTGCGACCCCGTGGCGCCGCCTGTTCGACTGCCCGTGGCGAGCGTCGCACAGTATGCCGCACGGGTACTCCTTCGCGCTGGAATATGCCCGAAGCGCTTGTTGACGTGACTGTACGTCAACCATGCTGTCCCACAAGGGATTCACGTTCCGTGATCCCTGTCCCGGCCGTTGTTCTGGCCATGCAGAAAATGGCTACGATCGTGGCCCTCGTGAGGCGCGAGCCTAAGTGTCCGCCGGTTCGGATGGTGTGAGCGGTGCAGGTGCTTCAAGTGCAGCTGGAGATCCGGCCCGACCCCGCAGAAGTGGGGCGAGCCCGGCGGTGGGCCCGTTCGCGCCTGGCCGGGTCCGGCATACAGGCCGACGAACCCCTCGCCGAGACGCTGATCCTGCTCGTCTCCGAACTCGTCACCAACGCCGTGGTGCACACCGGCCGTCCCGCCGTCCTGCGGCTGGCCCTGCCGCACGTGGTGACGGAGGAGTCCACCGTCCGCCTCGAGGTCGCGGACCGCAGCGGCCGGGCCCCCGTGCCCCGGTGCGCCGGCGACGACGCGACCGGCGGCCGGGGCCTTGCGCTCGTCGACGGCCTCGCCGACCGGTGGGGCTGGAGCGTCGAGGCCACCGGTAAGCGCATCTGGTGCGAACTGGACCGGTGCGCGAAGTCCCCCGACCTCGCGGCGTCGTGCGGAGGCGGTGCGGTGGCCTGCGGCGGCGGGGCGGCTTTCGGGGGTCTGGCGTACGAGGCGGTGTAGCGTCGCCGCCCTGCCCGCCGGGTGTGGTGTACCACGGCACATGCCGCGGGTTTGTGCGGCGGGGCCGGAGCGTGGATGCACGGCGGGTCGGCAGATTTCGCCGGGGCATGCGGCGATGCGCCGGGACGTGCTTCCGTGCGCGCCCGCGGCAAAAGCCGCAGAAGTGACATTTACCCGAACCGGTGTTGACGCGTCGTGACCGTGTGCTCACGCTGGTGGGCAGTGATTCGCCGTGAGGGGACGACGAGGGCTTCGGTGGACGGCAGCCCTCGTCGAGTGCGAGTCGCGATTCGGCGTCGGCTTCCTTCAGGGCCAGGAAGCCGGGGCGGGAGCGCCGGAGTCGGGTGGCGGCGCGCGCTGCCGTGCTCGGGGCGAGCAGCGCGGCGCCGCCATCCAGCTGCAGTGGGTGGCGGCTCGGCCGTGCCGGTCTGCCGGACGTCCGGTTCGACGACGGGTCTTGCGGCCCGCCGGCCTACAGAACGGCGACGGGTGCCACCGGAGAGCCGGTCGCCCCGGTGAACGGCTCGGGGGTCGCCGTCAGCAGGAACGCGTACCGGCCCGCTTCTCCACAGGCTGTGGACAACTTTTCGAGATTCCAGTTCTGCCCCTGCGGCATGCCCATCTCCACGAGATGGAGGGCGTGCACCGGCAGCCAGAGGTCCTCCACCTCCGGCGGGAACACCTCGAAGGTCAGGGTGTCGTTGGCGACGGCCGCGACATCGCGCGCGTGGAACCACTCCGGCGTCCGGATCGACAGCCCCGGCGACGGATACGCGTAGCCGTGCCGGTCCCCGGCCAGGAAGGCCTGGATCTGCCCGGTCCGGACGAGCACGATGTCGCCCGCCCGCACCCGCGTCCCGGCCAGCTCCTCGGCGGCGTCCAGGTCCTCGGGCGTCACGGCGTACCCGCCGTCGAGCCGGTCCGTGCCGCGGGCCCGGGCGACGTCCAGCAGCACCCCGCGCGAGACGATGTGCCGGACCGTGCCGATGCCGCTGAACCCGGCGCCGCCGTGCGGGGTGACGGTGTGGGCCGGGCGGCCGTTGTAGAGCCGGCCCGAGTGTGACACGTGGGGCAGGGCGTCCCAGTGGGTGGCCGCCTGGAGTCCCATGGTCACGACGTCGTCACTGCACGCGACCGTGCCCGGGCCGAAGATCTCCTGGTTGATCTGCACCATGGTGTGCAGGGGGTTGACGCGGCCGGGGATCACGCCGGTCTGCACGCCGTCCTGCTGGAGGGGCAGTGCGAGCGGGACGCGGTGGCCGGTGCGGACGGTCGCCGCGGCTTCCGTGACGACCTCGTCGGTGATCAGGTTCAGCGTGCCGATCTCGTCGCCGGATCCCCAACGTCCCCAGTTGTTCACGCGCTTGGCGATGTCCTGGAACGCGTCCGGCAGCGACATGGGTCCTCCCCGGGGCTTGTCTTCCCGTATCTGACGGGCCGTAGAATTCGGGAACCGATAATCTAACGGTCCGTCAGAAACCGTGGGACGGGAAGGGGCCGGGCGTGGGGAACTTCTTGGCAGGCAAGGTCGTCGCCGTCACGGGCGCCGGGCGGGGCATCGGCCGGGCGGTCGCGCTCGCGGCGGCGGCCGAGGGGGCGAAGGTCGTCGTCAACGACTACGGAGTCTCGGTCGACGGTGCCTCACCGGCCAGTGAGATCGCCCAGGCCGTGGTCAAGGAGATCGAGGCGGCGGGCGGGGAGGCCGTGGCCGTCGCCGACGACATCTCCACCATGGCGGGCGGACAGCGGGTGGTCGACGTGGCGCTGGCGTCGTACGGGCGCCTGGACGGTGTGGTCTGCGTGGCCGGGATCCTGCGCGAGCGGATGCTGTTCAACATGGCCGAGGAGGAGTGGGACCCGGTCGTCGCGACGCACCTCAAGGGCACGTTCACGGTGTTCCGGGCGGCCTCCGCGGTGATGCGGAAGCAACGGGCCGGGACGTTGATCGGCTTCACCAGCGGCAACCACCAGGGATCGGTGTCACAGGCCAACTACAGCGCCGCGAAGGGCGGGATCATCTCGCTGGTGCGCAGCGCGGCGCTGGGGCTGCACAAGTACGGGGTGACCGCGAACGCGGTGGCGCCGGTCGCGCGGACCAGGATGTCGGCGGGAGTGCCGATGGAACTGGCCGAGATCGGGGAGCCGGAGGACGTCGCCCCGCTGGTGGTGTACCTGCTGTCCGATGCGGCGGGGCGGGACGGGGTGACCGGGCAGGTGTACACGGTGGCCGGGGCGAAGATCGCGGTGTGGGCACAGCCGCGGGAACTGCGGGCGGCGTACGCCTCCGGCGGCTGGACCGTGGAACGGATCGCGGAGTTTCTGCCCGGGACGGTGGGGGTGGACCCGATGCCGATGCTGGAGAAGGTGCGGGAGATGGAGAGGGCGGCTCGGGAGGGGGAGCGGCCCAACGCCCAGTAGCCCGGGGGTGCGTGTCCGTATGGCGGGTGCGGGTCGAGTGTGGTTGTTCGCGCAGTTCCCCGCGCCCCTGAGGGAGGAACGAACCTCATGGATTTTGGGTTCACGCGTGAAGACGAGGACTTTCGCGGCGAGGTCCGTGACTGGCTTGCCGCGCATGCCGGGGTCACGAGCGACCGACGCACATGGGAACGCACGCTGGGAGCAGCCGGCTGGATCGGGCTCGGGTGGTCCGCGTCCGGGTACGGGAATCGCCGAGCCACCCTCACCCAACAGGTCGTCTGGGCCGAGGAGTACGCGCGGTCGGCCGCGCCACCGCGCTCCGGGCACATCGGGGAGAACCTGCTCGCCCCCACACTCCTCGCCCACGGCTCCGACGAGCAGAAGTCCCGCTTCCTCCCGCCGATCGCCGCCGGTGAGGAACTCTGGTGCCAGGGCTACAGCGAACCCGGCGCCGGATCGGACCTGGCCGGTGTCCGTACCGCGGCCGTGCGCGAGCCGGACGGCCGTACCTACCGCGTGACCGGGCAGAAGATCTGGACATCGCTCGCGCGCGAGGCGGACTGGTGTTTCGTGCTGGCCAGGACCGAACCCGGCTCGGTGCGGCACCACGGGCTGACCTTCCTCCTCGTCCCCATGGACCAGCCCGGCCGGATCGAGGTCCGCCCCATCCGCCAGATGACGGGCACCAGCGACTTCAACGAGGTCTTCTTCGACGGCGCGCACGCGGAGCACGTCGTCGGCGGTGCGGGCAACGGCTGGCGCGTCGCCATGAGCCTGCTCGGTTTCGAGCGGGGCGTGTCCACGCTGGCCCAGCAGATCGGGTTCGCCGAGGAACTGGACGGTGTGGTGCGGGCGGCCGTGGAGTCGGGCGCGGTGCACGACCCCGTCGTACGGGAACGGCTCGTGCGGCAGTGGGCCGAGCTGCGGACGATGCGCTGGAACGCCCTGCGTACGCTGGGGGGTTCCGGGGACGCGGGTGCCTCGAGCGTGGCCAAGCTGCTGTGGGCCGGCTGGCACCAGCGGCTCGGGGAGCTGGCGGTGCAGGTGCGGGGCGCCGCGGCGAGCGCCGGACCGGCCGACTGGTCGGCGCGGTCGCCGTACGAACTGGACGCGGCACAGCACCTGTTCCTCTTCTCCCGGGCCGACACCCTCTACGGCGGCACGGACCAGATCCAGCGCACGATCATCGCCGAGCGCGTGCTCGGTCTGCCCCGGGAGCCCAAGGGAGCCGTGTGATGCGAGGCGTGATCTTCGACGGGAAGCAGGTCCGGGTCGTGTCGGACCTGGAGGTGCGCGAGCCGGGGCCGGGCGAGGTGCGGGTCGCGATCTCCGCGGCCGGGCTGTGCCACAGCGATCTGTCGGTGGTGGACGGCACCATCCCCTTCCCCGTTCCCGTGGTCCTGGGCCATGAGGGGGCCGGGGTCGTGGAGGCGGTGGGCGGGGGCGTCACCCACGTCGCGCCCGGTGACCATGTGGCGCTGTCCACCCTGGCGAACTGCGGCACGTGCGCCGAGTGCGACCGGGGCCGGCCGACCATGTGCCGGCAGGCCATAGGCCGCCCGGGCCGGCCGTTCCGCCACGACGGCGCGCCGCTGCACCAGTTCGCGTCGAACTCGGCGTTCGCCGAGCGCACGGTCGTCAAGGCCGTACAGGCCGTCCGGATCCCCGACGACGTCCCGCTGACGTCGGCGGCGCTCATCGGGTGCGGGGTGCTGACGGGGGTGGGCGCCGTACTGAACCGGGCGCGGGTGAACCAGGGTGACAGCGTCCTGGTCATCGGGACGGGCGGCATCGGCCTGAACGTGCTCCAGGGCGCGCGGCTCGCGGGGGCCGGGCGGATCGTGGCCGTCGACGCCAACCCGGCGAAGGAGGAGCCGGCACGCACGTTCGGCGCGACCGACTTCCTGACGTCGGCGGAAGGGGTGCGCGACCTCCTGCCCACCGGTGTGGACCACGCCTTCGAGTGCGTCGGCCGGGTGGAGCTGATCCGCCAGGCGATCGACGCCCTGGACCGGCACGGCCAGGCCGTCCTCCTCGGGGTCCCGCCCGCCACGGCCGAGGCGTCCTTCCGCGTCTCCTCGATGTACCTCGACAAGTCCGTCCTGGGCTGCCGCTACGGCTCCTCCCGCCCCCAGCGCGACATCGCCCTGTACGCCGGCCTGTACCGCCGGGGACGCCTCCTGCTCGACGAACTGGTCACCCGGACCTACCCCGTCGAGGACTTCGACCAGGCGGCGGCGGACGCGGAGGCGGGCCGGGTGGCGCGGGCGGTGCTCACCTTCTGAGGGAGGCGGCGTCGGCGCTCTCCGCCCGGAACGTGCGCCGGTAGGCGGTCGGCGTCACGCCGAGCGCCGCCTGCAGGTGCCGGCGCATCGACTGGGCCGTGCCGAAGCCGGCGTCCCGGGCCACCCGGTCGACGGAGCGGTCGGTGGACTCCAGGAGGTGGCGGGCCCGCTCCACGCGCTGCTGAGTGAGCCACTGGCCGGGGCTGACGCCGGTCTCCTCGCGGAAGCGGCGGGTGAAGGTGCGCACCGACATGGACTCCTGTGCGGCCATGTCGCGCAGCTGGACCGGCTCGTGGAGACGTCCCAGGGTCCAGGCGCGGGCGGTGGTGGTGGACGCCTGCTGCGGATCGGGCACCGGTCGCGCGATGTACTGCGCCTGCCCGCCGTCGCGGTGGGGCGGTACGACCGTGCGGCGGGCCACGTCGTTCGCGACCGCCGTGCCGTGGTCGCGGCGCACCATGTGCAGGCACAGGTCGATGCCGGCCGCGACGCCGGCGGAGGTCAGGACGTCGCCGTCGTCGATGAACAGGACGCCCGGGTCGACCTTGATCTGCGGGAACAGCCGCTGGAGCCGCTCGGCGTCGGCCCAGTGCGTGGTGGCGGGGCGGCCGTCCAGGAGACCGGCGGCGGCGAGGACGTAGACGCCGGTGCAGATCGAGGCGAGCCGGGTGCCGGGCCGGATGTGGGCGAGGGCGGCGGCCAGTTCGCCGGTCAGAACCCCCTGCTCGAAGACCGGGCCGAGTTCGTAGGACGCCGGGACGATCACGGTGTCGGCGGTGGCCAGGGTCTCGGGGCCGTGCTCGACCTGGACGGCGAAGTCGGCGTCGGTCTGCACCGGGCCCGGCGGGCGGATCGAGCAGGTGACGACGTCGTACAGCAGGCGCCCCCCGGCGTCCCTGGGACGGCCGAAGATGCGGTGCGGGATGCCCAGCTCGAAAGGGAGCAGGCCGTCGAGGGCGAGGACGACGACGCGGTGCGGGCGGAACTCCGTGTCGCGGCGCATGGCCCGATCCTAACGAATGCTGTCCTTCGGGCCACTCGATGGAGTGCGCCGCAGGTCGGAAGCTCTATGTCGTGACCCAGACAACCGAAGCAGCGGCCGTCCAGGAGCCGCCGAAGCCGACGCGCGCGCGGCTGCACCGCGCCTGGTTCGTCGCCGCCGTCACCTTCGTGACGATCATCGGTGCCGCGGCCTTCCGTTCCGTACCGGGTCTGCTCATCGATCCGTTGCATGCCGAGTTCGACTGGTCGCGCGGCACGATCGGCGCCGCCGTCTCCGTCAATCTCGCGCTGTACGGCCTGACAGCCCCCTTCGCGGCGGCCCTGATGGACCGCTTCGGCATCCGCCGGGTCGTGGCGGTCGCCCTGACCATGATCGCTCTCGGCTCCGGGCTCACCGTGTGGATGACGGCGGCCTGGCAGCTGATGCTGTGCTGGGGCCTGCTGGTCGGCCTGGGCTCCGGCTCCATGGCCCTGGCCTTCGCGGCCACCGTCACCAACCGCTGGTTCACCGAACGACGCGGCCTGGTCAGCGGCATCCTCACCGCCGCCTCGGCCTCCGGCCAGCTGATCTTCCTGCCCCTGCTGTCCTGGATCATCGCCCGGTACGAATGGCGCCCGGCGGCCGTGACGGTCGCGCTCGCCGCGCTCGCGGTCGTCCCGTTCGTGTGGCTCCTGCTGCACGACCACCCGGCGGATGTGGGCCAGAAGCCGTACGGGGCCGCCGAGTTCGTGCCGAAGCCGCCGCCCGTCCCCGGCGCCGCGCGCCGGGCCGTGACCGTGCTGCTCTCGGCCGCGCGCACGGGCCCGTTCTGGCTGCTCGCCGGCACCTTCGCGATCTGCGGCGCCTCCACGAACGGCCTGATCCAGACCCACTTCATCCCCGCGGCCCACGACCACCACATGCCCGTCCAGGCCGCCGCCTCCCTGCTCGCGGTCATCGGCGTCTTCGACGTCGTCGGCACGATCGCCTCCGGCTGGTTCACGGACCGCTTCGAGCCGCGCCGCCTGTTGGCCGTGTACTACGCGCTGCGGGGCGTGTCCCTGATGTTCCTGCCGATCCTCCTGGCGCCCACCGTCCACCCGCCGATGATCTTCTTCATCGTCTTCTACGGCCTCGACTGGGTCGCCACCGTCCCGCCCACCCTCGCCCTGTGCCGGGAGCAGTACGGCGACGACAGCGCGATCGTCTTCGGCTGGGTCCTCGCGTCCCACCAGGTCGGTGCGGCCCTGGTCGCCTTCCTGGGCGGGGTCGCGCGCGACACGTTCGGCTCGTACGACGTGGTCTGGTACGCGTCGGGGGCGCTGTGCGCGGCTGCGGCGTTGATGGCGCTGGTGATCCGGCGGAGGGCGGCCGGGGGCGTGGCCGCCGCTGTCTGAGGGCGGGGCCGCCAGGTGCCGCGGGCTCAGTGCTCGCCGTGCGGGGCGGGGCCGGTCCTGGCGGTGTGCCGGATCCTCTTCGTCCGGCCGTGCTCGGCGAGGACCCGTCTGCCTTCGGGGCTCGGCCCGGCCGCGGCCTTGAGCTGGAGCCAGTCGGACGACGCGATCAGGTCCTCCCGGCGCCAGGGCAGTCGGAGCGTGACGGCGCGGAAGAGGGCCCACTCCCGCAGGCGCCGGGTCAGGAGCGGATGCCGGAGCACGGCCGCGGTCATGGTCTCCACCCATTCCTCCCAGGCCGGGCCGAGGCAGAGTTCCGCGCCCCGGCGGTCCACGTGCCGCAGTACGGCGGACCGGGCCATCGTGGGGTCGGGGTCGGTGAGGATCCTGCCGGTCAAGTCGGCCTCGTCCGCCTCGGTGACGCGCTCCAGTTCGTCGAGGTAGCGGGCGAAACGGACGTGTTCCCCGGGTTCCTTCTCCGTGTCTCCGGCGCTCATGTGGAGTACCTTTCCGGCCCGCACGCGCCCCGATCCGGGCTCCTGGGCGACCATCACAGGGGCGATGGGAACGTACGCCCTGCCCCTCACCGCGATGGCTGACGATATCCCCTCCGGATGAGACGCGCCCTGGCGTCAGGGTTCGTCCGCCAGCCGCGCGAAACGCCCCCGGTGGAAGAGCAGCGGTCCGCCCGGGCCGTCGGTGTCCGCCGCGCCGAGGGCGTTCACCCGTCCGACCACGATGAGGTGGTCGCCGCCGGTGTGGACGGCGTGGATCGCGCAGTCGATCCACGCCACGGCGCCCGTCAGGCGCGGCGAGCCGGACACCGGTGCCGCGTCGTGGGCCACGCCGGCGAACTTGTCCGCGCCGCTCACCGCGAAGGCGCGGCACAACTCGCCCTGCCCGGAGCCCAGGACGTTCACGCAGAACACCCCGGCGCGGGCGATGCGCGGCCATGTCGTCGACGCACGGCCGACCATGAAGGCGACCAGGGGCGGGTCGAGGGAGAGTGAGGTGAAGGACTGGCAGGCGAAGCCGGCGGGAGGTTCGCCTGCGGTGGCGGGAGGTGCCGTGACGATCGCCACGCCCGTCGCGAAGTTTCCCAGGACCCGGCGGAACTCCC
This sequence comes from Streptomyces sp. NPDC057424, assembly GCF_042803315.1. NCBI lineage: Bacteria > Bacillati > Actinomycetota > Actinomycetes > Kitasatosporales > Streptomycetaceae > Streptomyces > Streptomyces sp. NPDC057424. Next base: position 168,607 of record NZ_JBHVCP010000001.1, on the reverse strand, counting down.
GGGGGTCGAGGGGAGCGCGCTCGTCGGCGCCGACGCACCGCAGTTCGGGCGGCGGCAGCACCTCGACGGGCTCCGGGGCGGCTGTGCGGACCGACCTGAGGTAGCGGACGGCGGCTTCGGCCATTCCTGCTTGTCCCATCACAACCAGCATTGAAACTGACGCAGAGTCAGATGGGAAGGGGCAGGGCGAGTCAGTGGCCTTTGTACTGCGGGTCCCGCCGCTCCACGAAGCTCCGTACCCCCTCCTGCGCGTCCGCCGTCGCCATGTTGATCTCCTGCGCCGCGGCTTCGGCGGCGAAGGCGGCGGTGCGGTCGGTGTCGAGGGAGGCGTTGACCAGCTGCTTGGTCAGGGCGAGGGCGCGGGTCGGGCCGGAGGCGAGGCGCTCGGCCCAGGCGTGCGCCGTCCTACCCAGCTCCTCGTCCCTGACGACCCGGTTGACGAGCCCGAGGCGCTCGGCGTCCGGCGCGCTGAGCGCGTCACCGAAGAACATCAGCTCCTTCGCGCGCTGCGGGCCGACGAGGCGGGGGAGGAGGTAGGCGCCGCCGCCGTCGGGGACCAGGCCGCGGCGTACGAACACCTCGATGAAGCGGGCGGATTCGGCCGCGAGGACCAGATCGCAGGCGAACGCCAGATGCGCGCCGAGGCCGGCCGCCGTGCCGTTCACGGCCGCGATCACCGGTTTCTCGCAGTCGAGCACGGCGGCGATCAGGCGCTGGGCGCCGGTACGGAGGGTGCGCGCGACATCGCCCGGGAGGCGTTCGCCGGTCGGGCCGCCGGCCCGGAGGTCCGCTCCGGCGCAGAAGCCCCGGCCCGTCCCCGTGATCACGACGGCCCTCACCTCCGGCGTGGCGGAGGCCTCCGTCAGCAACCGGATGATGTCCTCGCGCTGCTCCGGCGTGAGGGCGTTGAGGCTCTCGGGCCGGTTGAGGGTGACGGAGAGGACGTGGTCGCCGGTCGTGTGCAGCACCGCGGCCCGTGTCATCAGCGGCACACCGCCAGCGCGTCCAGCGCCACCGCGCCCTGCCCCTGCGGCAGGACCAGCAGCGGGTTGATGTCCAGTTCCGCGAGCTGGTCGCCGAGTTCCAGGGCCATGCGCTGCACGCGCAGGACGACCTCGACCAGCGCGTCCAGATCCGCCGCCGGCCGCCCCCGGACCCCGTCCAGCAGGGCCCGCCCGCGCAGCCCGGCGAGCATGTCCCGCGCCTGTTCCTCCCCGAAGGGCGGCACCCCTACGGCGGTGTCGCGCAGCACCTCGACGAGCACCCCGCCGAGCCCGACGGTCACGGTCGGGCCGAACAGGTCGTCGTGCGCGACACCGACGACCATCTCCACGCCCTGCTCCACCATCTGGCAGACCAGGACGCCGTCCAGGGCGACGTCCTCGTAGCGGGCGATGTCGGTCAGCTCACGGTAGGCGTCGCGGACCTGGCTGGCCGAGGTCAGCCCGATCTTCACCAGGCCCAGCTCGGTCTTGTGGGCGATCCGGGCGCCGGAGGCCTTCATCACCACCGGGTAGCCCACGAGCCCGGCCGCGCGGACGGCCGCCGCCGCACTGGTCACCAGCTGCTCGCGCGGTACGCGGATGCCGTACGCCCGCAGCAGTTGTTTCGCCGCGTGCTCGCTGAGCTGCCGGCCGGGCTGCATCAGGGCCTGCGCCTTGCGGTAGGACGGGGAGAGGGTGCGCGGGGCCTCGTCGAAGGGGGAGCGGTAGGCGGCCGTGAAGCGGTGGTGGGCGAGGTGGGCGCGGACGGCGGTGAGGCAGTTGCCGACCGTGCGGAAGGTGGCCACCCGGGAGGAGCCGAGCAGGATCTCGCGGTAGGCGGGCTCGGTGCCGACGGGCGAACCCCACACCACGCAGACGAGCTTGTCGGTCTGCTCGGCCGCGTCCACCAGGTCCCGTACGAGCCGGTCGCTGAGCGGGGGGAACGGCCCGGTGACCGGGCAGATCAGCACGCCCACCCCCGGGTCGTCGAGGATCGCGTCGATGATCTTCCGGCCGCGCTCGTCCCCGACCGGGTGCCCGCCGTTGTCGACCGGATTGGCGACGTTCAGGTACTCGGGTATCCACTGGTGCAGTTCGGCCTGCTTGGCCTCGGACAGGGCCGGCAGGCGCAGGCCCGCCTCGGTCGCCAGGTCGGCGACATGCGCGCCCGTGCCGCCCGAGATCGAGTAGACGACGACCCCGTCGGCGCGCGGCGGGCGGGCCCGGGCCAGGAGGGCGGCCGTGTCCTGGAGTTCGTCGAGCCCGTCGACCCGGATCACGCCGTACTGGCGCAGCGCCGCGTCCACCACCGCGTCCGCGCCGGTGAGTTTGCCGGTGTGGGAGGCGGCCGTGCGGGCGCCGGTCTCGGTACGGCCCACCTTGACGGCGACGACCGGTACGCCGCGCCGGGCGGCCCGGTCGGCGGCGAGCAGGAAGGAGCGGCCGTCCTTGAGCCCTTCGAGGTAGCAGGCGATGGCGCCGACCTCGGGTTGCTCGGCGAAGTAGGAGAGGAAGTCGGCGCTCTCCAGGTCGGCCTCGTTGCCGGTGGGCGCCCAGTGGGAGAGGCGGATGCCGAGTTCCTGCAGGGAGAAGACGGGGCGGCCCTGGTGGCCGGACTGGGTGATCAGCGCGATCGCCGGCCCCTGGAGGTCCTCGCGGAACCGCTCGAAGGCGTTGAGGTTGGTGTTGGGCCCCAGCAGCCGCAGTCCGGACTGCTCCACGGCGGCGGCCAGTCGCCGCTGGGCGGCCTCGCCCTCCGGCCCGGTCTCCGCGAATCCGGAGGCGAAGACGACCGCGAACCGCGCCTTGGCCTCGGCCAGTTCCTCGATCACCGGCACGGGGTCGCCGACCAGCACCACGGCCAGGTCGACCTGTTCGGGCAGGTCGGCGACGGAAGGAGAACAGGGGAGGCCGAAGACGGACGGCCGGCCGGGATGCACCGGATACAGGGTGGCGCCGACGCGCTCCGCCCAGTCGGTCAGTTGCCGTGTGATACCGCTGTTCGGGCGACCCTCGGCGTCCGAGGCGCCGATCACGGCGACGGACCGGGGGCGGAAGAAGCGGTCCAGATCGGGTACGCCGGCGTGCAGCGGCCGTCCGCTGACGTCCAGGTCGCCCACCTGGGCCGGCCTGCCGTGCACGGCAGGCCCGGACCGCTCGCCACAGGCGATGGCCCGGGCCCGGCGGGAGTCGGTGGTGAGGGTGCCGTGGGTCGATCCAAGCATCGTTTCCGCCCGCTCCTGTGAGACAGCAGCTAACTGACGCTCTGTCAGATTACTGAACTGATGCGACGTCAGGAACGGTTGCGTGCAGGTGAAGTTGCCGGGTTCGGATGACAGGTGACGCCGGGACGGCCGACGGGCCGGGCCGGAGGGCCGGGCTGGCGTGGTCCGGTGAGGGCTGGGCCCCGGCCCGGGGCGGGCGCGGGGCCGGGCCGGCAGCGGGCCGCGGTGTCCCGGCGGGCGCTCAGCCCGGCAGCGGGGCGTGCCGGGGCCCGTGCCGGCGCTCAGCCCGGCAGTCGGGGCACCGTTCCCGAACCGCCCCTCGCGATGGCCTTCTCGAGGGCCTTCGCGATCCGCACCGCGTCGATCGCCATCTCGCGGAGATTGCCGCTGATCGGGTTGGTGAAGCCGGTGAAGTACAGGCCGGGGGCGGCCCCCGGGGTGCGGCCGCCGTGGGCGACGGGCCTGCCGCGGGTGTCGAGCACGTCGAGGTGGCCGACCAGGTCCTCCAGGGCGCGGACGTACCCGGTGGCGGCGATCACCGTGTCGGGCGCGATCCGGGTTCCGTCGGCCAGTGCGATCTTGCCGCCGTCCTCGAAGCCCTCCACGGCGGCCACGATCTCGACCTTGCCCTTGCGTACGGCGTCGATCAGCCCGACGTCCTGCACCGGGATCGCCCCCTGCTTCACCCTGCTGTACAACCCGGTGTCGGGGCGGGGCAGTCCGTGCGCCGACAGGTCCGGCACGGCCACCTTCGCCTGCACCCGGGAGATCCGGTCGACGAGGCCGACCGGCAGCCGCCGTACCAGGACCCCGCTGTACTGGGCGGCCCAGCCGGCGGTCGAGCGGCGCACGATGTGGGGGACGGTGCGCACGGCCAGCCGGACCCGGGAGGCGCCGCTCTCCACCAGGTCCACGGCGATCTCCGCGCCGGTGTTGCCGACGCCCACGACGAGGACGTCCCGGCCGGCGTAGGGCCTGCCGTCGCGGTACTCGCCGGCGTGCAGGAACTCGCCCGTGAAGGATGCGCGGCCGGGCCACTCCGGCACTCGCGGGGTGTGGTTGTAGCCGGTCGCGACGACCACCGCGGCGCCGGTCAGCTCACGGCCACCGGTGGCGCGCAGCAGCCAGCCCGTGCCGTCGGGGGCGCGCTCCACGCGGGAGACCTCGACACCGGTGACGATCTCCAGGCGGTGGTGCTCGGCGTACTTCTCCAGGTACCGCACCACGTCGTCCCGGGAGACCCACCGCCCGAACCGGCGCGGCATCGGCAGCCCGGGCAGGGACGACAGGCGGCGGGTGGTGTGCAGGTGCAACCGGTCGTAGTGGCGGCGCCAGGACGCCCCGACCCGGTCGGACTTCTCCAGGACGACGGCCCGTATGCCCCGGGCCCGCAGCGCGTACGCGGCGGCGAGTCCGCCGGGGCCGCCGCCGATGACGTAGACGGGGCGGTCGGGCGGGGGGTGCGCGGAGGGGTGAGTGGGGGGTGTGGAGTCGGCCATGAGCGGGAGCGTAATCCCGTGCCAGCTTGATGGGTCTCGGTCAAGACCGGAATTGGTTGCGGATTGATCACGGCTGTGAGGGGACGGGGTGGGGCCGGTGGCGCGGAGGGCCCGGTTGTGGCGAGCCGGTGATCGTTCCTGACGGATCGCGGGGTGCGGCCTCCGATGCGGACGGGAAGACCGAGGACGCGGTCCGGTGCGGGCTTGTGTGGGCTACCGGGCGCGGTGGCCGGTCACCCTGGCAGGTCGGCGGAGACGGTGTGCGAGGTGCCGGAGTCCTTGGTGCCGAGGCGGATCCATCACTGCTTGGTGCGGTGGGCGTTGGGCCGGGACCCGGTCAGGGGCATCGGCTTCGACACCGTCCGGTCGACGACCTTGCCCGTGCTCTGGGTGACGTTGGTGCCCCAGTGCCCCAGTGCCCCTCGTAGCCGCCGTCGGCCGATCGGGTGCACGGTCGTGCGCGGGTGAGGGCACACGGGAACACCCGCTCGTGGAACCGGTGTTGAGATGACGTCGATGGACACCGGAACGGCCCTGCGAAGGAGACCTGAATGGCCCTGACCCGCGAAGAGCGCGAACAGTTCCTGGCTGAGCCGCACGTCGCCGCACTGGCGGTCGACGCGGGGCCGGGCCGCGCGCCGCTGACCGTGCCGATCTGGTACCAGTACGAGCCCGGCGGCGACATCTGGATCATGACCGGCCTCGACTCCCGCAAGAACGAGCTGATCGGCGCGGCGGGCCGGTTCTCGCTGATGGTGGACCGGCTGGAGCCGACGATCCGGTACGTGTCGGTCGAGGGCCCGGTCGTCGGCACGGCCCCCGCCACCCTCGACCAGCTTCGGGAGATCTCGGCGCGCTATCTGCCGGCCGACAAGGTCGACGGCTACGTCGACTTCTCCTGGAAGAACCACGGCGAAATGCTGGTGCTGCGGATGCGGCCGGAGCGGTGGGTCTCGTCGGACCTCGGTCAGGTGTGAGGAGCCCTCCGGGGTGACAATCGGGGGATGTCAACGGATCTTCACGAGCTGCTGAGGTCACTGCGGGTCTGGGACCCGGAGGTCACGCGACTGCCCTCCTTCGACCCGACGACCGCCCCCGCCGCCCCGCTGCCCCTCTTCACCGAGTGGATCGCGGCGGCGGTGGCGGCCGGGCAGACCGAGCCGCACACCATGTCGCTGGCGACCTCCGACGAGTCCGGCCGGCCCGACGTACGGATCGTCATGCTGCACGGCGCCGACGAGGCCGGTTGGTTCTTCGCGTCCCACGCCGGCAGCCGCAAGGGCCGCCACCTCACCGCCCGCCCCTGCGCCGCGCTCGGCTTCTACTGGCCGGTCCTGGGCCGGCAGGTACGGGTCCGCGGCCCGGTGTCGGCCGCCCCGTCCGAGGAGGCCCAGGGCGACCTCCACGCCCGCTCGACGGGCGCGCTGGCCGCGGCACTGACCGGCCGCCAGAGCGAGATCCTGGGCTCGGTGGAGGAGCTGGCGCGGGCCTCGGAGTCGGCGTGGGAACGGGCCCGCAGTGAGCCGGAGGCTCCCGTACCGTCCTGGACCCTGTACCGGCTGCGGCCGGAGGAGGTGGAGTTCTTCCAGGGAGACGAGGCACGGCGGCACGTACGGCTCCGCTATCGGAGCACAGAGGGAGGGTGGGCACGGGAACTGCTGTGGCCGTGACCGGGCCTGGGGCTGTGGCGCGTTGCGGGTCCCGGGCAACGCGGGAAGGCCTTGTCGCTGTGCCAAGGTCACGTGGGCGCCGGCCGTCCCGTGAAGTCGTACACCGCGAAGTCCGCCACCGGCCGGTACCCGATCCGCTGGTACAGGCCGTTGCTGGTCGGGTTGGACAGGTCCGTGAAGAGGAGCACCTCCTGCGCTCCGGCGGCCAGGGCGGCGCGGCTGACCTCGGCCGTGGCGGCGCCCGCGTAGCCTCGGCCGCGCAGGTGGGGCGGGGTGTAGACCGGGGCGACGCGCACCTGGCCGGCTACCTCGGGCGTCGCGCCGGCCATGGCCACGGGCGTGCCGCCGGGCGTCTCCCAGAAGGTGATGCCGCCGCCGGCGATACGGGCGTCCGCCCATTCGGCGGCGTCCCGGAAGCTGCCCTCGCCGACGGCGGCAACGAACTCGTCGTGCCAGCGGCAGAGTTGGTCGCGGTCTGCCTCGACGGCGATGCGGGGCCCGCCGGGCGGTACGGGACGGGGCACGGTCAGGGTGCCGAGCCGGTAGAGCCGCTGACGCTGCCGGAGCGTGGCCGCGGCGCCCGTGTGCCGCTGCCAGGCCTCGGCGAAGGCGGCGGCGGTGTCGCGGTCGGCGTGCACGCCGGGCAGGCGGTGGCCGAGGGTGGCCAGGCGTGCGGCCAGCGCCTCCGCCGCCTCGGCGGTCAGGGCGGTGAGGTTCATCCGGTGCGGTGGTGTGCGGAAGACCGTCGCCAGGACCACGCCGTCCTGTTCCAGTACGCCGAACTCCGGCACGCCGTCGCCGTAGATGTGCGGGCCGCGCGTGCGCAGGTTGTCCGTGACCGTCAACGGGACGGTGTGCAGCGCCGGCTGGGCTTGGAGGAAGGCGCCGGCGCGGGTCAGGAAGCCGTCGAGGTCGTGAGTGAGGTGCCAGTGGCGGGTCTCCGTGTCCATGCCTCATGATGCCGTCGGCCTCCGTCCCGGCACCTCCCGTTTAGCGGCCCCCTCCGCTCACTTGCCGCTGTCCTCGGCGAGGGTGTGGGCGACGAGCGCGTTGGCGTGGCCGTGCCCGAGGCCGTGCTCGGACTTGAGCCAGTTGACGAGCTCCAGGTGCCGGGTCAGCGGCGAGGAGCGGATGAGGGCCTGCCAGTCGGCGATCGGCCGGCCGTACTTCTTCTCGATGGAGGGGAAGTAGCTCGCGGGGCCCTTCACGGGTGCGGTCATCTCGGTGGTCCCTTCGCTGTTGTCGCCGGTGATGACCGGGGCGACGGGACCAACTGATCGCACGCGTCGAGTGACCTGCGCCACACTCCTGCCCGGCTCCAGGCCCTCATGGACCCGCCGGGTCCGGGTCCGTGGCCAGGCGGGCGTGCAGGTGGGCGTCCCGGAACGCGTCGTGGCGGTCCTCCTGGAAGATCGCCCCGCGCAACGTGCCCTCGTACGCGAAGCCGCACCGCTCGGCGATCCGGCACGACACCTCGTGCCCCACCGCGTGATCCAGCTCCAGCCGGTGCAGCCCGAGTTCCGTGAGGGCCCAGCGGGTGGCGAGCAGGAGGGCCCGGGTGGCCACGCCCCGGCCACGGGCCTCGGGCAGGACCCAGTAGCCGACGCGGGCGACCCTCAGGTGGTACCTGATCTCATTGACGCCGATGTGCCCCAGTGCCGTGTCGCTGCGCGCGTCCGCGACCCGGAACGACAGCGATGTACCCTCCGTGGCGCTCTGCTCCCGCGCCAGCAGCGACTCCCGGGCACTCCTGTGGTCCGTGACCGGCCGCAGCGGGGTGTTCCAGCGCCGGAACTCGGGGTCCCGCATCCCACGCAGCCAGGCGTCGACGTCGGAGCCGGACCCGGCGTCCCAGGGGCGCAGGCGCAGTCCGTGGCCGTTCAGTTCCGGGTGGGGGCCGGTCGGGGAGTGGTCACGTATGGGGGCCATGGGGCCATTCAAGCGCGTGGGGCCGCGTCGTTCACCTGCCGGTCGCGCCGGGCAGGAGCCGGAAGACCGGGATCCCCTCCCGGAACCCCACCCGCAGCTCCGCTCCGGCCGACGGTGCCCCCGGGCCGACGATCTCCGTCATCATCCGCGGCCCCTCGGCCAGATCGACCACGGCGGCGACGTAGGGGAGGCGCTCGGTGAAGGGCGGCAGGTCGTTGCGGTGGACGACGGACCAGGTGTAGAGCGTGGCCCGGCCGCTCGCCGTCTCCCAGGTGACGTCCTCGCTCCAGCAGTGGGGGCAGAACTCGCGCGGGTAGTGGTGGGCCCGGCCGCAGGCCCCGCAGCGGCGGATCAGCAGCCGGCCCTCGGCGGCCGCGTCCCAGTACGTCCGGGTGAAGGCGTCGGGCTCGGGCAGGTCGTGGCGGCCGGTCATCAGAACAGTCCCAGCGCACTGTCCAGCGACCACGTCTGCCAGGACATCCCGAACAGCCCGACCAGCGACATCAGCGCCATCATCGCGTTCTGCCCCTGCTCGGCGACGTCGTGGATCATGAGCGTGAAGTAGAGGGCGTTGAGGAGGAACCCGCCCGCGAGGGCGACCGGGGTGAGGAAGCCGGTGATCAGGCCCAGCCCGAGGGCGAGTTCGGCGTAGACGACGACGTACGCCATCACGCGCGGGTGCGGCGCGACCGCCGTCTCGAAGCCCGAGCGGACGGCGCTCCAGCGGTGCTCGGCGGCTATCCCCGCCGCCCACGTGATGCCGGTGCCCCGTTGGAACCAGGCCTTGCGGTCCTTGTGCCGCCAGCTCTCCAGCCACCACAGTCCGAGCCCGATCCGCAGCACGGCCAGCCATTCCGCCCCGGTGAGCCAGATCGTGTCCATGCCATGCTCCCGCATCGCCGCCCGACAGCCGCATCTGACGGTACGTCAGATCTGGCTGCCGCAACAAGCCCCGGAGCGGACGCTCGGCAAAGCCCGCCGCGGCATCGCCACCGGAAACGACAAGACCGCCACCTCCTGCGAGGCAGCGGTCAGTCGGGCGTCGTTCCCGCTCCGGGCGAGGCCGCTCGGAGAGCGGACCTAGTGCCGCGACGGGGCGAACGTTGCCTGTCGCGGCACTAGCGTGCGTCGCCGCCCTCGGCGTCGCCGTACCGGACGTGGTCGTCGAGGCGCATCCGGCCGTCCGTCGGCGGGGCCGTCAGCTGCGGCAGCAGCTGCGCGGTGAGCAGGGTGGTCAGGGCCGAGGTGTCGGTGCCCGTGCCGTCCGTGCGGACGACCACCGGCTGCGGGGCCTTCCCGGCGAGCTGGGCGCCCACGTCCAGGCGCCGGCGGGCCAGTTCGTACTGGAGCACCGCCCGGTTGTCCCGGTAGGCCTTGGCCAGGGCCCGTTGGGCGCGGGCCTCGTTCTCGGCGGCGATGAGGCCGCTGCGCCCCCGCGTCTCGATCTCGAACCGGACGCGCTGCGCCTGGGTCTCCTGCTGCTCCAGCAGCTGGGCGACCTGCTCGCGCGCCCTGTTCAGCGCGGCCTTCACCTCGACGATCCGGGCGTCGCGGACCTTCTTGGCGCGCTCGATGTCCATGCCCAGGCTGTCGATGCGGCGCTTGCGGATCAGGCCCCATTCCTGGTCGTAGGCGGTGCGCTCCTTGGAGACCCGCTCGCGGGTGGCCAGGTGCTGCTGGTACTGCGTCGGCAGCTGCACGTCGGGGATGTTGGAGCCGGTGATGCGCACGCCGTAGCCGGACAGCTGGCGGTTGAGCAGTTCCTGCATGTCGGCGACGTCCGAGCCGCGCAGGTCGTAGGCGCGCTCGGTGCGCATCCTGCGGGCCCGCTGCCGGATCGCGTCCTGCACCGCGCTGGACAGCACCAGGTCGAAGTTGCCCGCGCCGATGGTGCGGACGAACAGCACCGCGTCGGTGATGCGGAACTTCAGGAAGAACTCGATGGACCGCAGCGGCACGTTCTCCTGCGTCGGACAGGCCATCACGGGCGCCGAGTACGGGATCTCGGTGGCCGTGTCGACGACGAAGTCGACGCGGGACCACGGGTGCCACAGGTAGTGCCGGCCGGCGTCCAGGGTGCGGGTGACGGCGCCGTAGCGGGTCAGCACGCCGTGGGTGCCCTGCTCGATCTCGACGATCGACGAACGCCACCACCACAGGCCGCCGACCAGCAGCATGACCACGCCGGCGACGTAGCACAGGGTGCCCAGCGTGCCGTAGGCGAGATCGGCGGCGCCCTCGGAGTCCGCCTCGCGCAGCGACAGCATCACGCCGGCCAGCAGGGCGTAGACGCCGAGCCAGAGCGGCAGCATCCACCACAGACGGCGGCGGTGGCGCGGGATGATGACGGGGATCAGCGTGTCGGCCTCGCCACCGCGCAGCAGACGGGCGATGTCGTTCCAGGGGGCCACCGCCTCGGCGATGACCGAGCGGCGGCTCATACGGGCGGTGCTCACTGCTGGTCCTCCTCGGACACGGCGGACGGTTCCTCCGCGGCGTGCGGTGCCGCACTCGCGGCACCGGGTTCAGCCGGTGCGCCGGCCTCGTCGGGCATCTGCGGCACCGTGGGCCGCTCGGCGGCCAGCAGGGCGCCGATCTCGTCCTGGCGCGCGGCGATGCGCTCGGACACCTCACCCAGACGGGCCCGGACGGCCGCCATGTCCTCGTCCGTGAACAGTTCCGCGCCGCGCTCGCCGACCAGTTCCCGGGCCAGTTCGAGGAAGTCGATCCCGGCGCCGCCGACGCCGTCCGCGCCGCCCCCGCCGATGCGCACCAGGCGCGGCAGGTGGTCGGCGACCTGCTCCAGGGTGTCCAGCACCTGCTGCTGGTAGCGGTACTCGAGGATCTCGGGTGCCTCGGCCGCGGTGACCGCGCGGATGTCGAGGGCCTGCGCCTCCAGCAGCGCCGCGTTGGCCTTCGCCTCCGACTCGGCCTGCACGTAACGCTGGCGGGCCGTCGCTTCGGCGCGGTTGGTCTCCCGCTCCACGGCGGTGTCCATCTGCGCCTGGTACTGGGCGATGTCGGCCTGGATCGCCGAGAGGGTCTCGTGGCTGGAGGCGAGCTCCCTGGTCAGGTCGCCCTCGTCCTGCTGCTTGCGGAGCTGGAGGGCGTACTCGTGGGTGTACGCCTCCTTGGCCACGCGGACCATCTCGGGTGCGGCCAGGTCCATCCGGTAGCGCCGGTCGGACGGCTCGGCGTGCGTGATGTTCGCGTTGGTCAGCTCCACGGCGGGCCGGAACTGCTGGTTGAGCTGCTCCAGCAGGCGGCCGGTGTCCTCGCCGACCATGTCGTAGATACCGGCGGCCTCCTGCTCGTAGATCAGGCTGCGGATGGTCTCGCTGACGGCGTTGCTCAGCTTCTCCTCGAAGCCGCGCACCGCGCCCAGCGTGTAGACGAACTCCACCGGGTCACTGATCCGGAACTGGATGAACAGGTCGATGGACGCCTTGACGCCGCCCTTGGTGGGGGCCTCGCGCACGGGCGCGTTGAACGGGTACTCGCGGGTGGTGTTGACGATGTACGAGACCCGCTTCCAGGGGCTCAGCAGGGTGACGCGACCGGGGCCGACGACCTTCTCCAGCTTGCCGAACCGGGTGATCAGCGCCTGGCTGCCCTCCGGCACCATCACCAGGCCCTGCCGCCACCACACGAAGAACACGGCGAGCAGCGCGATGATCCAGTAATGCAGCCCGAACAGCGGGTTGGTGAGCGGTCCGGCGCCCACCGCCGACACGACCGCGGTGCCCACCGCGCCCAGCACCAGCAGCGACAGCACCGGAAGCATGGACAGGAAGGAGCGGCCCCTGGGCATCACCATCGGGCAGATGGCGTGCACCGGTTCGCCCTGCTCCTGCAGTTGCTCGCTGCGGCCGAGGGCCTCCCCGGCCTCGTCCAGCGGCACCGTCTTCTGCCGCATGACGGTGGCGATGGAACCGCCCTGCTCCCGGGCCGCCGGGAAGTCGGCCGGGTCCATGCCCTCGCTCTCGGTCTCGTACTGCTCGTCGTCGCCGTCCTGGGAGCCCGCGTACCGCGTGTTCCTTTCCTGGCCACCGGTGGTGCCGAGTCCGGTGCGGCGGCGCAGTTCCTCCTGCGCCGCGGCTCGCGGATCGGTGCCGGATGCGACGGCCTCGGCGACGCTGCGTAGGCTCTGCGCCCGCGTTCGTGCCACGGCTCCCCCTTCGGTTGTGGTGCTTGTCGTGCTGCTCGGGTGTCCCGTGTGTCCTGTGTGCTTCAGGTCATCCCACACGACGGTTTCCGGCAAGGGTAGGGGGTGCACCCTGCAGGGTTACCACTTGGTAATTGCCGGGATGCACCCCTTACGCCTGGGGAGAGCGCTGTCTTTCAGGCCGGGACCGGCAGGCGCGCCGAGCGGCCGCACGCAAGGGCCCCTCCCCGAGTCCCCTCACCCCGCCCCCAGCACCACCGTCCCCGAGGAGCAGAACCACCCACCCGTCCCGGACGCCACCCCCAGCCGCGGCAGCCCCCCGTCGCCGCGCCGCACCTGCCGTTCCCCGCCTTCCCCGCGCAACTGCCGTACGGCCTCCACCAGCAGGAACAACCCGCGCATCCCAGGATGCTGAGCCGACAGCCCACCCCCGTCGGTGTTCACCGGGAGCCCTCCGCCCTCGACCCGCAGCCGTCCCCGCTCCACGAACGCCCCGCCCTCGCCCTTCCCGCAGAAGCCGAGGTCCTCCAGCGTCACCAGGGTCATGTAGGTGAACGCGTCGTAGATTTCGGCGAAGTCCATCTCGTCCGGCCGCACTCCCGCCCGCTCGAAGGCCAGCCGCCCGCTCACCGCCGCCGGGGACACCGTGAAGTCCGGCCATTCGGACATCGCGGCGTGCGAGACGGACTCCCCGCTCCCCAGCACCCACACCGGGGACGTACGGCAGTCCCGCACGTACTCCGCCGCCGCCAGCAGCACCGCCGCCCCGCCGTCGGAGCGGACGCAGCAGTGCAGCTTGGTGAAGGGGTCCGCGATCACGGGGCCGTCCTGGATCTCGTCCACCGTGACCGGTGTGCGGAACATCGCCTCCGGGTTGAGGGCCGCGTTGGCCCGGGCCTGCACCGCCACCTCCGCCAGCTGCTCGATCGTCGTGCCGTACTCGATCATGTGACGTCGGGCCGCCATGGCGTACTTGGCGATCAGGGTGTGGCCGTAGGGGACTTCGAACTGCAGGGGGCCCCGCGTGCCGAAGGACAGCGTTCCGGTGCGGCGGCCGGCCCTGACGTCCGCGCGGGCCGTCGAGCCGTAGACGAGCAGCACCGCGCGGACGTGCCCGGCCGCGATCGCGTCCGCCGCGTGGGCCGCCATGACCTCCCAGGTGGAGCCGCCCACGGAGGTGGAGTCGACCCAGGTGGGGCGCAGGCCCAGGTACGCGGCGACCTCCACGGGCGCCAGGGTGCCCAGGCCCGCCGAGGCGAAGCCGTCGATCAGCGAGCGATCCAGGCCCGCGTCGGCCAGGGCGCGGCGGGCGGCCTGGGCGTGCAGTGCGTACGGGGTCACGCCGTCCACGCGGCCGCAGTCCGAGAGGGCCACGCCGACGACGGCCACTTTCCTCCGGGCCACCATGAATCTGACGGTACATCAGGTGGGCCGCCAGGGGGAGCGGCAGGGCTCTGGGCATCCCGGCCCCGCCGCCCTAATATGACGCACCGTCAGATGCGCAGAGAGGTGGCCCCCATGGACGCCCGCTTCACCGCCGAACAGGACGAGATCCGCCGCACCCTGCGCGAACTGCTCCACAAGCGGTGCGGTCCCGAGGCGCTGCGGGCCGCCGTCGACACCCCCGCCGGGCACGACCCCGCCCTGTGGACCGCCCTCGCCGAACAGCTCGGCCTGCCCGGACTGGCACTGCCCGAGGCCTACGGTGGTGTCGGCTGCTCGGTCACCGAGCTGGCCCTGGCCTGCGAGGAGACCGGCCGGGCGCTCGTCCCCTCCCCGCTGCTCGCCACGGCCGTCCTCACCGCCCCCCTGCTGCTCGCCCTCGGTACCGGCGCCCAGCGCGCCGAGCTCCTGCCGCGCATCGCCGCCGGCGCACTCACCGCGGCCCTCGCGATACCGGGTCCCGCCCTCACCACCGCCCTCGCCCTCACCGGCCACGACCCGCGCGGGGAGTGGGCCGGTGGCGGCCGGGCCGGAGGTGTGCAGGCCCGGCGGACCGCCGACGGCTGGCAGCTGTACGGGCAGGCCGACCAGGTTCTCGACGGGCACAGTGCCCGGCTGCTCGTGGTCGCCGCGCACGCCGGGGGGTTCGCCCGTTCCCGCGTGCTGCTCTTCCTGGTGCGCGGTGACGCCGCCGGTCTCACCCGTGCACGGCAGACCGCGCTGGACGCGACCCGCCCGCAGGGACGGGTCCAACTCCGCGACACACCAGCGGAGTTGCTGGGCGGTGAAGCCGCAGACGGCCTCCCCGCCCTCGCCCGGCTCGGCGACACCGTCGCCGCCTGCCTCGCCGCCGAGGCCGTGGGGGCGGCCGGCCGGGTGCTGGAGCGGACGGTCGACCACGTGCGGCAGCGCGAGCAGTTCGGGCGGCCGGTCGGCTCCTTCCAGGCGGTCAAACACCGGCTGGCCGACGCGTACGTCCAGGTCCAGGCGGCCCGCTCGGCGGCGTACTACGCGGCCTGGGCCGCCGCCACCGAAGCCACCGTCCCGGCCGGCGAGGAGACGGCCGGCGGCCTCGCGCTCGCCCAGGCGCTCGAAGCGCTGCGCCGCGCCGCCGCCGAGGGGATTCAGCTGCACGGCGGCATCGGATTCACCTGGGAGCACGAGGCTCATCTGTACTTCAAGCGCGCCGCGGGCGACGACCTGCTGTTCGGGCCGGTGCACCGGCTGCGGGCGCACGCGGCCGACGCGGCACACGTCTTCGAGGAGGCCGGCACATGAGGGGTGCGCGCGTGGTGCAGAAGGTGTCGTCGACCAGGGGATTCGCGCGCGTGGCGCCGCACGTGGTGCCCGCCCTGGACCGGGCCGTCCACCGGCTCACCAGGGGAAGGGTGCTGCTCAGCGCGCAACTGCTCCCCGGGGTGGTGCTGACCTCGACCGGGGCGAGGAGCGGGCTGCCCCGTCGTACGCCCCTGGCCTGCATGCCGCAGGACGGCGGGCGCTGCTGGATCCTCGTCGGGTCCAACTTCGGGCGGCCGGGGCACCCCGCCTGGAGCCACAACCTGCTCGCGCACCCCGACGCGGAGATCAGCTGGAAGGGCCAGGACGTCCCGGTCACGGCCCGGCTGCTGGCGGGGGAGGAGCGGGCGGCGGCGTGGCGGGCGCTGCTGGCGTTCTGGCCGCCCTACGCGGCCTACCAGGCGCGGGTGGAGCGGGAGATCCGGGTCTTCCGGCTCGTACGGAGGTAGAAACGGACGGAGAGAGCGCAACAGGCGGTGGTCCACCGGGGTGGACCACCGCCTGCCAGACAGGACTCGGGTACGTAAGAGGCCGCTGCGCCGCGCTACTTCGTCGGCTTCCGGCCGGTGACGCCCAGGTGCACCAACAGGGCGAGGTTCGGCTTCAGTTCGGCCTGTTTCACGCCCCAGGAGGAGAAGCCCTTCTGGTGGGAGGCGACGGCCGCGAGCATCGCGACCAGCGAACCGGCGACGGCCGCCGGGTTCACGTCCTTGTCGACCCTGCCCTTGGCCTGGAGCTCGGCGACGGCGTCCGCGAGGGAGTTGTTCACCGAGTTGAGGATCTTCATCCGGAGTTTGTAGAAGCGCTTGTCGCCCTCGGCGGCGCCGAGATCGACGACCCGGAGGATGGCGTCGTTCTTGCGCCAGAACTCCAGGAAGCCGTCGACGAGTTCCTGCGCCGTCTGCCAGCCGGCCTTGCCGGCCCACGAACGGCCCTCCAGGAGTTCCGTCAACGCGGCGCCCTCGGCTGCCATTTGCTCGGCGATCTCCAGGACGGCACCCTCGACGTCCGGGAAGTACTGGTAGAAGGTCGCGGGCGAAGTGCCCGCTTTCCGGGCGACATCGATGACTTTGACGTCCCGGTACGGGGAGGAGCTGAGCATCTCGCTGAGGCAGTCGAGCAGCTTCTGCCGGGTCGCCTGCCCACGCCGGCCGGCCACGCGGCCGTCGACGGTACGCACTTGTCCTGTCATGCCGTCAGCTTACCGAGGCGTGATCGGGGCGCGATTCGGCCGACTGCAAATGGGGTGCAGGAGGGTGCGGAGGCCGGTGTGCCTGGTCTGCGGGTTGCGGCCGTCGCGGTTACGTTGGCCGCATGGCCGAAAACAGGGCATCGGTGTACGGAGAGGGCGTCCCCTGCTGGGTGGACGCGCAGCTTCCCGACGTCGAGGCGGGCAAGCGGTTCTACGGTGAACTTTTCGGGTGGACCTTCGAGGACTGGTTCGGCTCCTTCGCGCAGGCGCTGAAGGACGGCGAACCCGTGGCCGCTCTGGTCCGCAAGGTGGACGGACGGCTGCCCACCGTCTGGACGGTGTACTTCGCGACCCCGGACGCACCGGCTCTGGCCCGGCGCATCCGGGACGCGGGCGGGCAGATCGTCTCGGCGCCGGTGCCGGCCGGGGAGCTGGGTGTCACCGCGCTCGTCACCGACCCCGAGGGTGCCGTGTTCGCCCTGTGGCAGCCGGAGGAGCACCCCGGCTTCGGTAAGCGGCACGAGCCGGGCACCTTCGCCTGGGCCGAGCTGTACGCCAGGGACACCGAGGCGGCCAACGCCTTCTACGGCGACCTCTTCCGGGAGGCCCTGTTCGGGCCGGACGCCGAGCCCGACTTCGGCCGTGCCCCCGTCTCCGACGTGTTCTCCGACCGGATGCCGCCCCACTTCCTCGTGCACTTCGCCGTCGAGGACGTACCGGCCGCGCTGGAGGAGGTGACGCGGCT
The DNA here is from genome assembly GCF_042803315.1 of Streptomyces sp. NPDC057424. Classification (NCBI taxonomy): domain Bacteria; kingdom Bacillati; phylum Actinomycetota; class Actinomycetes; order Kitasatosporales; family Streptomycetaceae; genus Streptomyces; species Streptomyces sp. NPDC057424. Next base: position 151,460 of record NZ_JBHVCP010000001.1, on the reverse strand, counting down.
CGGCGGCCGGGTCCAGGCCCCGCCGTTCGGGACCTCGTACGGCGAGGTCGCCGTCGTCACCGACAATCAGGGGGCGTCCTTCGCGCTGCTGCGCCGCTGAGCAGGCATTGTTTGGTCACTGTTTGATCACTTCCGTGCCGAGACATCCCATTTGTCACCGGGTTCGCAACCAGGGCTCGGGCCAGGAAGAATCAGGGTGCGTGCCGCCATGGCGGTGCGGTGGTGAGACGCTGCACGGGGTCGCGTGGAACATGTGGCTTGGCGCGGCTCGTACGGGGAGGTGGCAGGCAGAGTGGTGGATCAGCTGACGCAGCACGATCCGCGGCGGATCGGGCCGTTCGAGGTGCTGGGACGGCTGGGTGCCGGCGGCATGGGGCTGGTCTATCTCGCGCGTTCGGCGTCCGGCCGGCGTGTGGCGATCAAGACCGTCCGGACGGAGCTGGCCGAGGACCAGCTGTTCCGGGTCCGCTTCACCCGCGAGGTGGAGGCGGCCCGCGCCGTCTCCGGCTTCTACACGGCCGCGGTCGTGGACGCCGACCCGCGTGCCGCCGTGCCGTGGCTGGCCACCGCGTACGTCCCCGCGCCCTCCCTCGAGGAGATAGTGAACGACTGCGGCCCGATGCCGGCCCAGGCGGTGCGCTGGCTGGCGGCGGGTGTGGCCGAGGCGCTCCAGTCCATCCACGGCGCGGGCCTGGTGCACCGGGACCTCAAGCCGTCGAACGTCCTCGTCGTCGAGGACGGCCCCCGGGTGATCGACTTCGGCATCGCCTCGGGCGTCTCGAACACCCGTTTGACGATGACGAACGTCGCCGTCGGCACCCCCGCCTACATGTCGCCCGAGCAGGCCAAGGACTCCCGCAGCGTCACCGGCGCCAGCGACGTCTTCTCCCTCGGCTCCATGCTGGTCTTCGCCGCCACCGGGCACCCGCCCTTCCACGGTGCCAACCCGGTCGAGACGGTCTTCATGCTGCTGCGCGAGGGCCCGGACCTGGAAGGGCTCCCGGACGAACTGCGGCCGCTCATCGAGTCCTGTATGCAGATGGACCCGACGGCCCGCCCCAACCCGGCCGACCTCCAGTCCCAGCTGGCCCCCCACCTCTTCGGCTCCGGCTCCGACGACAGCGGCACGGCTTCCGCGTGGCTGCCCGAGCGGGCCGTGGGCCTGATCGAGTCCCGCCGCAACGGCCGCCCGGCCGGCAAGCCCACCCCCGGCGCCGGCCGCGGCGGCGGACGCCCTGCCCCGGGCCCTGCCCCCATCCCGCCCCCGCCCTCGCACGACCCCGTCGTCCCGGCGTCCGTACCGGCCCCGGCCGGCGGGCCCGACACCGGCCCCGTCCGGCTGGCCGGCGCCCAGGTGCCCATCGGCCCGGGCCCGCGCGTCGCCGACGTGCGGGCCGCCGCCGTCAAGGCACCTCCGCCGGAGGCCGCCCTCGCCGCCTCCTGGTCCAAGCCACGCCCCGGCGTCAACGGCGCCGACCCCGTCGTGGGCGCTGCCGTCGCCGCACCCCCGGCCCCGGCCGCCCCGCCGGAGCAGGCCGGCGGCTGGCGGCCGTGGCGCTTCCGCATGTCCAACGACGTCTGGGGCACGCCCTCGGTCGCCGACGACCTGGTCTACGTCACCTCCTTCGAGGTGCACGCGCTGGACGTCGCCACCGGCCGCCGCCGCTTCAAGACCCGGGACGTCGCCTGGTCCATGGCGGTCGCGGACGGCCGTATCCACGCCTCCGACGGGCCGACCCTGTTCGCCCTGGACGCCCGGGAGGGCGCCGACCTGTGGCGCCTGCAGACGGACGCCTGGGTCTACTCGCTCCAGGCCGGCCGCGGCACCGTCGTCACCGGCACCCGCGGCGGCGGCGTCCAGGGCTGGGAGGCCTCCGGCGGCCAGAAGCTCTGGGAGATCACCGGCTGCCAGTCCGACTTCGAGTCCCCCGAGGCAGGACCCGCCCTGCACGACGGCACGGTCTACGTGTGGCAGGACGCCCGGCTGCGCGCCCTGGACGCCCGCACCGGCGACGAACGCTGGTCGTACCCGATCGGCGACGCCGCCTCCTGCGGCGGCGTCCCCATCCGGCTCACCCAGGCCACCGACGGCTACGTCTACGTCTGCGCCGGCACCCGCGTCCTCGCCCTCGACGTGGCCGCCGGGCATGTGAAGTGGCACTTCGAGGCCCCGGCCGTCTTCCTCAGCCCGCCCACCTTCGTCCCCGGCCCGGCCGTCACGGGCGGCGGCATCTACCTCGCCGACTACCTCGGCACGGTCTACGCCCTCGACGCCACCGACGGCCGCGACCGCTGGCGCATCGCCACCGAGGCCCGCTCCTGTGTCGACCCCGTCCTGGTCGCCGCCGGCCACGTCCACGTGGGCAGCGGCAAGGGCCTCTACACCCTCGACGCGGTCACCGGCACGCCCAAGTGGCGCTTCCAGGCGGGCGGCGACATCGTGGGCACCCCCTCGGTCGCCGAGGGCCGTATCCACTTCGGCTCCACCGACCACCTGCTCTACACCCTGAAGGCCGACGACGGCCGGCTGCGCTGGAAACTCGCCACCGGCGGCGAGATCACCGGCTCCCCGGTAGTCCGGGACGGGGTGGTGTACGCGTGCAGCAAGGACCGCTGCGTGTACGCGCTGGACGCGGAGAAGGGCACGGGCACGGCGCGCACCGCCTGACCGGCCCGGGACGGCCGTCGCACCGGCGTACGGAAGGGGTGCTCCGGACGGCGGCCGTCGCTTGTCGGGGAGAGCGTTCACCGCTCCCACCCAAGACGCTACGCCGGGCACGTGCCGGTCGCCATGCTGTGACATGCCCGTGACAGAAGATCACTAGGCTCACCGTCATGCGGATACGGGGGCGCAGGCTCAGGTTCACGGCGGTGGCTGTCCTGGTGGTACTGGCACTGACCGGTTTCTCGTCCGGCCGGGGCCGCGGCGGCGGCCACGGCGGCAGCGGAGGCGGCGGGTGCAGCAGCTCCAGCCAGGACCATGACAGTTCGAAGTCGTCGACGTCGAGCGGCGGCTCGTACGGCTCCGACGACGATGGTCACGCGAGCAGCGGCGGCAGCTCGTACACCCGCCGGCCGAACTACGGCTCCACGCCGACGTCCTCCTCCGGCGGCGGCAGGGCCCTGAAGGACGGCACGGCGCAGCTGATCAGCTGCGCGACCCCGGAGGCCCCCTACGCGACCGTCGAGGTCCGCAACCCCAACGGCCGCAAGGCCGGCTTCTCCGTTTCGGTCACCTTCGAGGACGCCCGGGGCATCACCGTCGTCGACCGGTACGGGGAGGTCACGGTCCCCGCGAACGGCACGGCCACCGTCGACGTCCGGGTGGGCGGCTCGGGCCTGGTGGACTCGGTCGACCACTGCGAGGTCGACCGCCGGGCCCTCGTCGACGACTGACGGGACGAGCGACTGACGGGACGAGCGACGTGCGGGACGTCAGTCCCGCAGCTCCGTCAGGAAGTCGATCAGCGCCTCGTTCACCTCGGCGGGCCGCTCCTGCTGTGTCCAGTGGCCGCAGCCCGTCAGCACGAGCGGCTTGCGGCGCAGGTCCGGCATCAACTCGGGCAGCTGCTGGATCAGTTCCGGCGTTCCCGGGAAGGCCGGCACCAGGTCCCGGTCGCCGTACACGTACAGCGCGGGCGGAGACACGACCGCGCCCTGCCAGGGGGCGGTCAGCTCCCAGTTGCGGTCCAGGTTGCGGTACCAGTTCAGCGCGCCGGTGAAGCCGGGCTCGAAGCTCTCGGTGAGCACGTCGAGGTCCTCCTCGGTGAGCCACTCGGGCAGCATCTCGGGGTTCGGCGCGTCCGCGAGCCAGCCGCGCTCCAGGTCGACCAGGGCCTGCTCGGGGCGCCCGGCGTCCGGCGCGTCACCGGAGGCGGAGTACAGCAGCTTGCGCAGGGTCGTGCGGGTGTCGGCGGCGAACTCGGCGTCCGCGACGCCGGGCCGGCTGAAGTAGTTCCAGTAGAAGCGGCCCTCGAACCGCTCCTGCATGGTCTCCAGCGGAGGCCGGCTGCCCCGGAAGGGCGGCGGCACGCTCAGCCCGGCCACCCCGCGCACCACGTCCGGCCGCAGCAGCGCGGTGTGCCAGGCCACCGGCGCGCCCCAGTCGTGCCCGACGACGAACGCCCGCTCCTCGCCCAGCGCGTGGATCAGCCCGACCACGTCCCCCACCAGGTGGAAGATGCTGTACGCGGCCACGTCCTCGGGGCGGTCACTGCCGCCGTACCCGCGCTGGTCGGGTGCCACCACCCGGAAACCGGCCTCGGCCAGCGGACCGAACTGGTGCCGCCAGGAGTGCCAGGACTCCGGGAAACCGTGCAGCAGCACCACGAGCGGGCCCTCGCCCTGCTCCGCGATGTGCAGTTGTATGCCATTGACGTCGATCATCCGATGCTCAACCACGCCCCGAGCATACGCATGTAGGAGTCAACGATTCCCTAACGCAACCGGTACTCCCGCGACCGCCCCGCGAACAGCCGGGCCTGCCGCTCACCTGCCGCGTTCCCGAGTGCGATGAGATGCGGCGCCTGTGCGACCCCCTGCGAACGTCCCGCCTCACTCGCGGCCCACAGCGCCCGCACGGTCCCCTGCACGGCCTCGGTCGGATACCCGGCGAGCACGGCGGCACACGCGGTCGCCGCCCGCAACGCCTCCCCCTCCGCGACGAGTTCCGACACCAGCCCCACCTCGTACGCCCGCCGCGCCGAGATCCGCTCCGCCGTGCCCATCAACGCCATCCGCGCGACCTCCCCGTACGGCATGCGCTGCGCCATCAGGACCGACTCGTAGGCGCTGACCATGCCGTAGGTGGTGTGCGGGTCGAAGAAGGCGGCGGTGGTGTCCGCGACGAGGAACTCCGCCTCACCGAGCAGATAGAAGGCCCCTCCGCAGGCCATGCCGTGCACGGCGGCGACGACCGGCTTCCACAGGTCGTTCGCCTTCGGCCCGATGCCGAGCAGCGGATCGTCCTGCGCGTACGGCGAGTTCGGCTGCGGCACGACGGCGCCCCGGTCGATGCCGGTGCAGAAGGCACGCTCGCCGGCCCCGGCGAGGACGATCGCCCGCACGGCGTCGTCGAACCGCAACGCGTGCCATGTGGAGGCGAGTTCGTCGGCCATGGCGACGTCGACGGCATTGAGCCGCTCGGGCCGGTTCAGCGTCACGACCGCGACCCCGCTGTCCCGGTCGGTCCGCACGAGCACACTGCTCATGACCGTTCCAGAACCCACTGGGGAAGGCCGTCGTGGAACACGGCCCGCACCCGGGCGCCGATGCGCAGGCTCTGCGGCGGGAGGGAGCCGAGAGGCCGGCCGGCCCCGGCGACCAGGTTGCCCACCAGGCGGATGCGGGGCGCCTCGTCCAGCTCGACGACGATCACGTTGTACGGCGCCTGCGCGGCGTAGTCGGGCAGCAGCGGTGGATGGGCGACCACGTACGACCAGACCCGGCCCCGGCCGGACACCGGCCGCCACTCGGCGTCGAAGGACTGGCAGTGCGGGCAGCAGGGCCGGGGCGGGAAGCGGAGCTCTCCGCAGTCGGCGCAGGCCTGGACGCGGAGTTCGCCCTGTGCGGCGTACTCCCAGAAGGGGGCGCCGTCGGTGTCGGGGACGGGACGCAGCATGGGATGCTCCTCAACTCCTCAGCAGCAGGGCGGAGGTCGGGACCCCTTCCCCCGCCGTGACCAGACAGGCGGAGGCGCCCGGCACCTGCGCGGTACTGGTCCCGCGCAGCTGCCTGACCCCCTCGTTGATGAGGTTGAAGCCGTGCACGTAGGCCTCGGACAGCCCGCCCCCGCCGGTGTTCACCGGCAGCAGCCCGCCGATCTCCAGTGCCCCGCCCTCGGTGAACGCCCCGCCCTCACCGCGCCCGCAGAAGCCGTAGCCCTCCAGGGACAGCAGGACCAGGGGCGTGAAGGCGTCGTAGATCTGGGCGACGTCGACGTCCTCGGGGGCCAGGTCGGAGTGTTTCCACAGGTGCCGGGCGGCGGTCCAGGCGGGGCCGGTGAGGGGGTCGTCGTTCCAGTAGTTGACCATGCCGTGGTGCTGGGCGGGGAGCGACTGGGCGGCGGAGTGGACGTAGACGGGCCTGCGCCGGCAGTCGCGGGCGCGCTCGGCGGAGACCACGACACACGCCAGCGCCCCGTCGGTCTCCAGGCAGTTGTCGAAGAGGCAGAGCGGCTCGCTGATCCAGCGGGAGTTCATGTACATCTCGCGGGTGAGCGGCCGGTCGTACATGATCGCGGCGGGGTTCTGGTTGGCCCGGTTGCGGCAGGCCAGGGCCACGTTGAACAGGTGGTCCCGGGTGGCGCCGTACTCGTGCAGGTAGCGGCGGGTGAGCATCGCGATCTCGTCGGCGGGTCTCAGCAGCCCGTACGGCCGGGTCCACTGGGCCGGGGTCGGGAGCTGGACGGCGGTGTTGGTCCAGGGCCGGGGCCCGCTGCCCCGCTTGCGGGACCGCCAGGCCACCCCGACGCTCGCCTGCCCGGCGGCGATGGCGGCGGCGAGATGGGCGACGGTGGCGCACGAACCCCCGCCCCCGAAGCCGACCTTGCTGAAGAACGTGAGGTCGCCGAAGCCGCAGGCCTTCGCCAGCTCCACCTCGTCCGTCTCCTCCATGGTGTAGGAGGCGAGGGCGTCGACCTCGCCGGGCGCGATCCCGGCGTCGTCGAGAGCGGCCAGGACGGCGCGGCAGGCGAGGGTGCGTTCGTCCTCCGGGAGCCGCTTGGCGAAGGGCGTCTGGCCTATGCCGACGAGGGCGGTGGCGTCCTTGAGGCCTCCCGATCCTGCTGCCATGCTGCGCGCACCTCCGGGGCCGAACGGTCGCTGACAGGTCGTCAGATTACAGATAATCTGACGGGTAGTCAGCTCCTACGTCGTCGGGAGGCGTGCTGTGCGAGCGGATACGGCATGGGAAAGCGTTCCGGGCCTGGTCAGGACGGCGGCCGAGCGGTACGCAGACGTCGAGGCGGTCGTCGAGGGCCGGACCCGTGTCACCTACGCGGAACTGGGCGCACGCGTGGAGCGCGCGGCGGCGGCCTGCCTGGCGACCGGCGTCGAACCGGGCGACCGGGTCGGCATCTGGGCCCCGAACTCGCTCGACTGGATCGTCGCAGCCCTGGGCGCGGTCTCCGCGGGTGCGGTGCTCGTGCCGCTGAACACCCGGTTCAAGGGCGCCGAGGCGGCGGACGTGCTGCGCCGCAGCGGCGCCCGGCTGCTGTTCGTGACGGGCACGTTCCTCGGCACGTCGTACGTGGCGTCCCTGCGCAGGGCGGCGGGGGACGGCCCGTGCCGCGGCCCGCTGCCCGGCCTGCCCGCCCTGAAGCACGCGGTCGTCCTCTCGGACGACGTCCCGGACGGCTTCCTGACCTGGAAGGACTTCCTGGCCGGCGGGGAGGGTACGGGGCCGGCGGACGTCCGGGAGAGGTCCGCGGTCGTGCGGGGGACCTGGCCCTCGGACATCATCTTCACCTCGGGCACGACCGGCCGCCCCAAGGGCGCCGTCATCACCCACCACCAGACGCTGCGGGCGTACGACATCTGGGGCGACCTCGCGGGCCTCACCCGGGGCGACCGCTACCTGATCGTCAACCCCTTCTTCCACACCTTCGGCTACAAGGCCGGGGTGATCGCCTGCCTCATGCGGGGCGCGACGATGATCCCCCAGCCGGTGTTCAACGTGAACACGGTCCTGGCCAACATCGCCGCCGAGCGGGTCTCCGTGCTCCCCGGCCCCCCGACCCTCCTCCAGTCCCTCCTGGACCACCCCGCCCGCGACGCCCACGACCTCTCCGCCCTCCGCCTGGTGGTCACGGGAGCGGCGGTCGTTCCCCTCCGCCTGGTGGAGCGGCTGCGCACCGAACTCGGCATCGGCACGGTCCTCACGGCCTACGGCCTCTCCGAAGCGAGCGGTGTCGTCACGATGTGCCGGCGCGGCGACGACCCGACGGTCATCGCGTCCACGTCGGGCCGGGCCATCCCCGGCACGCAGGTGCGGGTCGTGGACCCCGGGGGCAGGACCCTGGACGCCGGCCTGCCGGGCGAGGTCCAGGTGCGCGGCTTCCACGTCATGTCCGGCTACTACGAGGACGAGCAGGCCACCGCCGAGGTGCTGTCGCCGGACGGCTGGCTGCGCACCGGCGACGTCGGCGTCCTGGACGCGGCGGGCAACCTGCGCATCACCGACCGCCTCAAGGACATGTTCATCGTCGGCGGCTTCAACGCCTACCCCGCCGAGATAGAGCAGCTCCTGGGCCTTCACCCGGACGTGGCGGACGTCGCGGTGATCGGCGTACCGGACGCCCGGCTCGGGGAGGTCGGGCGGGCGTACGTCGTGCGGCGCCCCGGTGCCCTGCTGACCGCCGACGACCTGATCGCCTGGTCCCGCAGGGAGATGGCGAACTACAAGGTCCCGAGAGCGGTGGAGTTCGTCGCGGAACTGCCGCGCAACGCGAGCGGGAAGGTCGTGAAGGGCGCGCTGCGGGATCCGGTCACCGGCTGAGCGGCAGGGCCGGAGTACCGGTGACCGACATCATCAACGAGTACAGGGTGGTGTCCGCGGCGATGAACAGGCGGTTGCGCCGGGCGCCGCCGAACCGGACGTTGGCGACGGTACCGGGCACCAGGACGCGGCCGATCAGCGTGCCGTCGGGGTCGTAGCAGTGCACGCCCCCGGCCATGGCCGCGGCCCAGAGCCGCCCCTGGTCGTCGAACCGGATGTTGTCGAAGCTGCCGTTCCCGCACGTGGCGAAGACATCGCCACCGGACAGGGCGGTGCCGTCCTCGCCGACGTCGAAGACGCGGATGTGGTTGGCGACGCTGTCGGACACGAACAACTGGCGCTCGTCCGGCGAGAAGACCAGGCCGTTGGGCCCCTGGAACCCGTCGGCGACCAGCCGCACCTCGCCGCTCGCGGGGTCGGCGCGGTAGACGTTCCGGGCGCCGATCTCGCTCTCGGCGCGATGTCCCTCGTAGTCGGTGGCGATCCCGAACTCGGGGTCGGAGAACCACACCGACCCGTCCGACCTCACGACGGCGTCGTTCGGGCTGTTGAGCCGCTTGCCCCGGAACCGCTCGGCGATCACGGTGACCGAGCCGTCGTGCTCGGTGCGGGTCACCCGCCGATTGCCCTGCTCGCAGGTGATGAGACGGCCCTCGCCGTCCAGGGTGCTGCCGTTCGGGTACCCGGCGGGCGAGCGGAAGACCCCGACGGCCCCGGTCGTCTCGTCCCACCGCAGCAGCCGGTCGTTGGGAATGTCGCTCCACACGAGGTACCGCCCGGCGGGCACGTACACGGGCCCCTCGGCCCACCGGCACCCGTCGTACAGAGTCTCCAGCCGCGAGTCCCCCGCCTGGCACCTGCCGGTCCGGAACCGCTCGTCGAGGGTCTCGTACAGGTGGGGCTGCTCGCCGGGCATGGGGCCGCCTTCGGGTCGGGAGGGTGATGCGCGGGACCCACTATCGCGCGACGTCCCCCGGCGCGTCTCGGCGACACCACCCGTCAACCGGAGCAGCCGGGCGGCCCTCTCACCTCGTGACCCGGGCACGGCACCGTGTCGTCCTGCCCGGACGCTCCGACTCCCCCTCCGTAAGGGGCCCTGGCCGCCCGTGTGGGGAGAGAGTGTGCAGACCTGGTGGACTCCCGTGCGCCGCCCTGTGATCGGTGTCTCGCACGGCTGACGTATCCGCCGTCAACAAGGCAAACTGGCGTGGTTGCTCAGGATGTCTAGGGGGACTGCATGGACGGTGTACCGGACGGTGTGCCGCGCACGCCGGAGCAGCGGCGTCCCGACCTCACGCCGATGTCGCCGGCCGCCCGCGCCGAGCCGGCGACGACGGCTGGGCCGGAGAAGCCGGCGGAGTCCGCGACCCTGCGCTTCAGCGTGCTCGGCCCCGTGCGCGCCTGGCGCGGTGACGAGCCGGTCGCCACCGGGTCCCCCCAGCAACGCGCCCTGCTCGCCGCCCTGCTGCTGCGCGAGGGCCGCACGGCCACGGCGGCGGAGTTGATCGACGCCCTGTGGGGCGAGGAACCGCCCTCGCAGGCACTGGCGGCGGTACGGACGTACGCCTCCCGCCTGCGCAAGGTGCTGGACCCGGGCGGTGCGGGACGCCGGTCGGGCGGCACCGGCACCACCGCCCCCACCGCCCTGGTCAGCGAGTCCGGCGGCTACGCGGTCCGCGGCCTCGCCGAGAGCGCCCTGGACCTCACCGTCGCCCAGGACCTCGCGACCGAGGCGGAGAAGGCCCGCTCCACCGGCGACCTCTGCCACGCCCGCGACACCCTGCGCCGCGCCCTCGCCCTGTGGGACGGGGAGACCCTCGCCGGAGTGCCGGGCCCCTACGCGGAGGCCCAGCGCGTCCGCCTGGAGGAGTGGCGGCTCCAGCTCCTCGAATCGCGCCTGGACATGGACCTGGAGCAGGGCTGCCACGCCGAGGCCGTCTCGGAGCTCACGGCCCTCACCGCGGCCCATCCGCTGCGCGAGCGGCTCCGCGAGCTCCTGATGCTGGCGCTCTACCGCAGCGGTCGCCAGGCCGAGGCACTCGCCGTGTACGCCGACACCCGCCGTCTGCTCGCCGACGAACTCGGCGTGGACCCGCGCCCCGGCCTGAGCGAGCTGCAGCAGCGGATCCTCCAGGCGGACCCCGGGCTGGCGGAGCCGTCCTCCCCGGCCCCCGAGCCGGCCTCCGTCCCGGTACGCCCGGCACAACTGCCCGCGACGGTACCGGACTTCACCGGCCGCACCGGTTTCGTACGCGAACTCGGCGACATCCTCGCCTCCGCCGAGGGCCGGGTCATGGCGGTCTCGGCCCTGGCCGGGATCGGCGGCGTCGGCAAGACGACCCTCGCGGTACACGTGGCCCACCAGGCCCGCGCGACGTTCCCGGACGGGCAGTTGTACGTCGACCTGCAGGGCGCGGGCGCCCGGGCGGCGGAACCGGAGGCCGTCCTGGGCTCCTTCCTGCGTGCCCTCGGCACGGCAGACTCGGCGATCCCCGACTCCCTGGAGGAGCGCGCGGCCCTGTACCGCTCGGTCCTGGCCGGCCGCCGCGTGCTGGTCCTGCTGGACAACGCCCGGGACGCCGCCCAGGTACGCCCCCTGCTGCCCGGCACGGACGGCTGCGCCGCGCTGGTCACCTCCCGGGTGCGGATGGTGGACCTGGCGGGCGCCCACCTCATCGACCTCGACGTGATGTCCCCGGACGAGGCACTGGCGCTGTTCACGAAGATCGTGGGCGAGGAGCGGGTGGCGTCCGAGCGGAAGGCCGCCCTGGACGTGGTGGCGGCCTGCGGTTTCCTGCCGCTGGCGATCCGCATCGCGGCGTCCCGCCTGGCGGCCCGCCGCACCTGGACGGTGTCGGTCCTCGCGGCGAAGCTCGCCGACGAGCGCCGCCGCCTGGACGAACTCCAGGCCGGCGACCTGGCCGTCAAGGCGACCTTCGAGCTCGGCTACGGCCAGCTGGAACCCGCCCAGGCCCGCGCGTTCCGCCTGCTCGGCCTGGCGGACGGCCCCGACATCTCCCTCGCCGCCGCGGCGGCCGTCCTGGACCTGCCGGCCGAGGACACGGAGGACCTGCTGGAGTCCCTCGTGGACACCTCCCTCCTCGAATCGGCCGCCCCCGGCCGTTACCGCTTCCACGACCTGGTGCGGCTCTACGCGCGTGCCTGCGCGGAGAGGGACGAACTGCCGCCCAGCGAGCGGGGGTCGGCGCTGTCCCGGCTGCTGGACTTCTACCTGGCGTCCGCGGCGGGCGTGTACGCGATCGAGCGGCCGGGCGACCGGCTGGTGGATCACCTGGAGCCCACGTCGTATCCGGGCCTGCGGTTCGACAACCGGCACGCGGCGCAGGACTGGCTGTACGCGGAGGCCATCTGCCTCCTCGCGTGCGTACGGCAGTCCGCGGGGCGGCCGGAGACGCTCCCCCGGGCCATCGACATGCTGTGGGCCGCGCACGACCTCTCCGAGTCGGGGGCCAACTCCCGCGAGTACGAGGCCACGGCCGGGGCGCTCGTCGACGCGGCCCGGTCGCACGGCCTCGGGCGGGCCGAGGCTCGGGCGCTGATGACGCTCGTCAACGTCCACCACGTGAGCGGCCGTTTCGAACGGGCCGAGGAGGAGGCGGAACGGGCCATCCGCCTCGCGCAGGAGTCCGACGACCTGCTCCCCGTCTGCTGGGCGCGCAACGCGCGCGGCATCATCGCGCTGTACCAGAACCGGCACGAGGACGGCGAGGAACACCTGTCCCGGGCCATCGAGCACTTCCGGGCCCTGGGTGACCGCCCCGGCGAGGCCTCCGCGCTCTGCAACCTCTCCCGGATCCACCTCGCGACCGGGCGGACCCAGAGCGCGGTCTCACTGGCCCAGGAGGGCATCGGCATCTACGACGTCATGGGCAACTCCATGCGCGGGGCGAACGCCCGCTACGCCCTGGGGCTCGCCCTCACCCAGAGCGGGGAGCTGGGCAACGCGGCCGACCGGCTCCGGGAGGCGCTGGAGGTGTTCCGCGACAGCAGGCAGCGCCTCTGGGAGGGCATGAGCCTGTTCCGGCTGGCCGAGGTGGACCTCGCCGCCCGGCGCGCGGCACGGGCCGCCGCCAACGCCGAGATGGCGCTCACGGTGCTCCGCGGGATCGGCGGCGAGTGGCGGCGGGGCAACGTCCTCACCGTCCTCGGACGCGCGCTCAGCGGCATCGGCCAGACCGGCCGGGCCCAGGTCTGCTGGCAGGAAGCGGCCGCGATCTACGAGGAGCTGGGCTCTCCGGAGGCCGCCGAGGTGCGTGCGCTGCTGTCCCCGGTGCAGGCGGCCTGAGCCGCCGTGGAGGCGTTCATCATTCGTTTATCGCCCCACGCCATCATGGACGCAGTCGATCCGTCGCGTCGGGGGGCAGACGGGTCACCGCACGGGCCTCGCTCCGGTGATCCGGGGCGAGCGGCCCGGGTGGGCCCGCCCGGTCATCCTCGGGGGAGTGACCGGGCGGGCCCACCGACCTCACTGCGTGAACCATGCCAAGGGGAGTGACGATCATGGGCGACGAGCTCAAGCCGCAGGACCTGCACGCCACCGACGAGCCGCTGGAGACCAAGGACCTGCACGCCACGGACGAGGGCGCCGTCAAGAAGCAGGACCTGCACGCCACCGGGGAGCCGCTCGAGGTCAAGGACCTGCACGCGACGTCGGAGCCCTTCAAGCCGGCGAAGTAGTCCACCACCACACGGGGTTCGGCCGCGGCGGCGCGGAGGGGGAGCCGTCGCGGCCGAGGTGTGTCCAGAACCCGGCGGCAGGTACGGGCAGGGGCTGGAGCCCCAAACGCTCCGGTACCGCATAGCTGACGCACCGTCAGATCGGCGCTACCGTGAGCGCCATGGACACCCACGACAGCACGTTTCCGCTGATCATCTCCGTGGACGACCACACCGTGGAGCCCGCGGGCGTCTGGCAGGACCGGCTTCCCGAGCGGTTCCGGGACGTCGGACCGCGGATCGTCCGGGCTCCCGTGAAGGAAATGACCTTCCTCGGCGGCCGCTTCAGGCCGGTCATGGGGCAGCCCGGGGACGACGGACCCGTCGGGGACTGGTGGGTCTACGAGGAACTCAGGCGGCCCCTGACCCGGCTCGACACCGCGGTCGGGTACGACAGGGACGAGATCAAGCTCGAGGTCATCACGTACGAGCAGATGCGGCCCGGGTCCTACGACGTCACCGCGCGGCTCGCCGACATGGACGTCAACCACGTCCAGTCCGCCCTGTGCTTCCCGACGTTCCCGCGTTTCTGCGGCCAGACCTTCACCGAGGCGAAGGACCACGAGCTGGGCCTGCTCTGCGTGCGCGCCTACAACGACTGGATGGTGGAGGAGTGGTGCGGCCCGGACGCGCACGGGCGGCTCATACCCCTGCCCCTCATCCCCCTGTGGGACGCCGAACTGGCGGCGGCGGAGGTCCGGCGCAACGCCGCCCGCGGTGTCCGGGCCGTCGCCTTCTCCGAGATACCGCCGTACCTCGGGCTGCCCTCCATCCACACCGACGACTGGGACCCCTTCCTCGCCGCCTGCGACGAGACCGGCACCGTCATCGCCATGCACATCGGCTCCAGCAGCCGCATGCCGTCCACCTCCGCGGACGCCCCGCCCGCCGTCGGCTCCACCATCACGTACGCCAACTGCTGCTTCTCCATGGTCGACTGGCTGATGAGCGGCAAGTTCGAGCAGTTCCCGAACCTCAAGGTCATGTACGCCGAGGGGCAGATCGGCTGGATCCCCTACATCCTGGAGCGGGCCGACGTGGTGTGGGAGGAGAACCGCGGCTGGGGCGGTGTCGCCGACAAGGTGCACCGGCCGCCGTCCGAACTCTTCGCCGGGCACGTCTACGGCTGTTTCTTCGACGACGCCTTCGGCCTGCGCAACCTCGACTCCATCGGCGTCGGCAACGTCCTCTACGAGACCGACTACCCGCACTCCGACTCCACCTGGCCCAAGTCCCGCGAGGTCGGCGAGGCGCAGATGGGGCACCTGGAGCCGGACGTGGTCGAGCGGATCGTGCGGGGGAACGCCATCGAGCTGCTCGGGCTGACGGCCGAGGGGCTGTGGCCGGGCGCCGGCGGCGCGCGGTGAGCCTGCGGTACGGGATGCAGCTTCCCGTCCAGTCGCAGAGCACCCTCTACGCCGAGGGATGGGAGGCGGAGGCCGGGCCGGAGGACCTGCTGGAGATCGCCCGCGCCGCCGACCGGGCCGGGTTCGACTACCTCGCCGGCTGCGACCACGTGGGCATCCCCCGCCGGCTCGCCGCCGCCATGAGCACCGTCTGGTACGACCCCGTCGCCACCCTCGCCTTCCTCGCCGCCGCCACCGAACGCGTCCGGCTGCTCAGCCATGTCGCGATCGTCGGGCTGCGCCACCCCCTGCTCACCGCCAAGCAGTACGCCACCCTCGACCATCTCAGTGGCGGCCGGCTGGTCCTCGGGGTCGGCGCCGGGCACGTCCAGGAGGAGTTCGAGGCCCTGGGCGTCGACTTCCGCGGGCGCGGGGCCGTGCTCGACGAGTGCGTCGACGCCCTGCGCACCGCGCTCGGGCCGGACGAGTTCCCCGAACACCACGGCAAGTTCTACGACTTCGAGGGGCTCGGGCAGCGGCCCCGGCCGGTGCAGGACCGGGTCCCCCTGTGGGTCGGCGGCTCCTCGCCCGCCGCCGTACGACGGGCCGCGCTCAAGGGCGACGGGTGGCTCCCGCAGGGGGATCCGAGGGACCGGCTGCCCGCACAGATCGCACGCATCAGGGAGTTGCGCGAGAAGGCCCATGTCCAGGGCGCGTTCACCGTGGGCGCCATCGTCGAGCCGTTGTACGTCGGCACGCCCCGATGGGACGCGGGGCGCCGGACCCTCACCGGCGGGCCCCAGGAGCTCGCCGAGTCGCTGCGGGCGTACCGGGCGATGGGCGTGCACCAGATCCAGGTACGGTTCCGCAGCCGGGGCAGACGCGAACTCGTCGACCAGATCGCCGCGTTCGGAGCCGAGGTGGGGCCGTTGCTCTGAGGGGGCCTCGCCCTGCGAGCGCCCGGGTCACGCGGCCCGTCACCGGCGCCGGACCTCCACGAGAACGGGGCACCCCCGTCCAGGGGCCTCCGGCGCCTCGCGATGCACGGCACCAGACCACGCGACCTGATCGGACCCTCCTGGTGCAAGGACCGCTGCGGGCGCATACCGGCGGGCCGGGAGGCACCGATACCGGGTGTCGCCGGGGCGTGCTGCGGGAATTCCCGAAGTGCGGGTAAACACTCTGCCGCTCAGGTGCTGTTACTGGGCAGACACACCATTCGTCCCCGGACACAGGAGAGTGCTTGCCCGATGCGTGACACGGTAACCGTAGTGGCCCTGGTGGGCGTGGTGACGGCGTTCCCGAGGGTGCTGATCTTCTGCCTGATGTGCCGGGAACGGCGGCGGCTCGTCATGCTGGCCCGGGCCTGCGGACACGACGGACTCGTCCTGGAACACCGCGGAGCGGACCGCGCGCGGCTGGCGCTGAGGCAGGCACGGGGAGAGGACGCACGCGGATGACGACGGAGAAGGTGGAGAGGGCGGAGAGGGCGGGGATCGAGGAGGCCGGCGAGACGGCCGACGGGGGGTTCGCGGGCTTCTTCGAGCGCTCGTACCCCGGCATGCTGGCACGTGCCCTCCTGCTGTGCGGCCACCGCCAGGACGCCGAGGACGCCGTCCAGGAGGGGTACGCGGAGGCGTTCCGCCGCTGGGAGCGGCTGCGTGCCTACGACGCGCCCGACGCCTGGGTGTACCGGGTGGTCCGCCAGCGGCTGTGGGCGGCCGGCCGCCGTCGTGCCCGGCGCCGCTCGGCCGAGACCCGGCTGCCCCAGCCGCCGCCGACGGCGAGCGTGGAACAGACGGCCGAGGCGCGCGCCGTGCTGTCCGCCCTGGCCGGGCTGCCGCCCCGGCAGCGGACCGTGCTGGTCCTGCACTGCCTGGAGGGGATGACGCAGGCGGAGATCGCCGAGGAACTGGGCCTGCGGCGGGGCTCGGTCGCGGCTGGTGTGTTCAGGGCCCGCAGGCACCTCGAGAAGGGGCTCGGCATGGTGGACGACGAGGGCGGGGGCGACCGGGACGGACTGCACGGCTGGGACGAACTGGTGCCGTCCGGCGCCTTCCGGGACGCTCCCGCCGCGAACCGGGTCGCGGGGCCGGAACCGGCGGATCCGCTGGCCGGAGCACTGCGGCGCACCGAGCTGTGGCTGCGCGGAGGGGTCGCCGCCCGGTCGGACGCGCTGGACGCGGTGCTCGCCGCGGTGACCGGGACGGCCGGGGCGACCCGGGCGACCGGGCCCGGGGGGACGGGGGACCGGGCGTGACGGCCGCCCTGCGCTCCCTGCTCGCGCTGACCCTGGTGGTGGGTTTCTACCTGCTGGCCGTCGCGCTGACCGTGGGCTACGCCGTCTTCGGCGCGCAGATGATGCGGATCATGTTCGATCCGGAGACCCGGTGGGGCTGGCCGATGTCGCCGTTCTACGCCGTGTTCGGCGTGCTGGCGGCTCTGGCGCTGACGAAGGTCTTCGTTCCGGACCGCCACCGGCCCCGTCCCGGGACCACGCCGGTCGACCTGGACGACGCCCCCGAGCTGTGGGAGACGGTGATGGAGCTGGCGGACGCGGTGGACGCGCCGATCCCCACGGACATCCGCGTCACCCTGGAGCCGAACGCGGCGGTCGGCGAGGGCCCCTCCCAGGGCGGCGGCCGGTGCCTGTACGTCGGGCTGCCGCTGCTGGCCGCGTTGCGGGCGGACGAACTGCGCGCGGTGCTCTGCCACGAACTGGGCCACTACTCGCACGGCCACACCCGCTTCGCCGCGACCGTGTACCAGGGGGCGGTCGCTCTGGACCGCGCACAGCAGAGCTTCGCACGACCGGAGGTGGGCAACCCCGTCGTCACCGTCTACACCGGTTTCCAGCATCTGACGGTCTCCGCGTACGCCTGGATGTACCGGGCGTTGTCCTTCGCGGTCCGGCGCCGCCAGGAGCTGGAGGCCGACGCGGCGGCCGCCGCGGTCGCGGGGGGCCGGGCGACGGCCGACGCCCTGTGCGCCATCGGCACGGTCGCCGGCGCCTGGGAGGACTTCCGCGCCCGCTACCTCACCCCCATGGCCGAGGCCGGCCGGCTGCCCGACGACCCGATGGCCGCCTTCACCGCGATGTTCACCGACGCCGGGTACCGCCCGGTGCTGGACCGCCGGTGCCGGGAGCGCCCGCAGGAGCGGCGGCGGCTGTTCGACTCGCACCCGCCGCTCCGCGAGCGGCTCCAGGCGCTTCAGCGGTGCCCGTCGTCGCCGGACCACGGTGACCCACGACCCGCCGCGGCGCTGCTCGGCCCCTCGGGCACCCTGCCGGAGGGTGTGCTGACCGCGCTGCTGTCCGAGGTGGCTCCCCCGGACGGGGAGCCGTCCACGGTTCCCTGGCGGGAATGGCGGGCCCGGGCGGAGGAGTGGCGAACCGTCCGTGCCGTGACGGATCTGGACGCGGCCCTGGGACTCCTCGCGCGCTCCCGCCGGACGCTCGGCGGTGTCCTGGACCTCGTCGAAGCGGGCCGGGGCGAGGAACTGGCGCAGGCGCTGCGGGACGTCCGCTGGGGTGCCCGGCAGTGGGGTGATCTCGGCGAGGAGCGGTCCGCGGTGGCTTTACGGGTGCTCGTGGGCCAGAGCCTGGTCGACGCCGGCCGGGCGGGCTGGCGGGCCGACTGGACCGGGCGGCCCGGGGTGCCGGTCCCGGCGGACACCGACGCGGTCACGGCGCTGGAGGCGGTGGCCGGTGCGGTCGAGGGCCCCGGGCGGGTGGCCCGGCTCCGGTCCGCGCTCCTGCGCTGTGAGGTCGCCCTGGAGACCCCGCTCGCCTCGGCCGGTCCCGCCGCCGGTGTTCCGTCCCGGGCCGCCGGCCCGGCCCGGCCCGCCGAGCCGGCCGGCCGGGGACGCCCCGCCGGCCCGCCGCGAAAGCTTCAGGTGGGAGCCTTCCTGGCGTCCGTGGTGACGTTGCTGTTGTTCTACGGCAACTACCGGATCTCTCATCTCCCGCCGCCGGATCGCACCACGCCACCGGTGTTCACACCCACCCTGGAGCCGCGGACACCGACATGCCCGTCCGGGTACCGGCCGTACCAGTACGTCTGCCTGCCCCTGCCCAGCCCCAGTGGCCAGGATGCCGTCTCCCACCGCACGATCCGGGTGCCGCCGAACGTCACCCTGCCCGAACTCGCCTGCCGGTACGGGACGAACGTCCCCTACCTCATGGCGCTCAACTTCCTGGACCAACCCGTGCTGAGCCCCGGCCAGGAGCTGATCGTCCCGGAGGTGCCCGCCACCGGGGCCGCCACCGCGACGCCGTGCTCCGCGAACCCGTGGACCTGAAGCACGCAGCCGTCGACCAGGGGGCCGAGAATCCTTGAAAGATTGAACATGTCCGCGTCGCGTCGCGTATATACGCACGTACGGACCCACGGATCCGGTGGAAGGACACAACGACGTGCGTACTTCCCAGTCAGTCTCCGTCGCCCTCGCCTGCCCCGAGGGCGCCTGGCCGCACACCGGCTGGCCGGCACCGGACGATCCGTGCGTGGGGCGGACGGTGCGGGTGACTCCGCCCTTCGAGGAGCTCCGGACTCTCCGGGGCGTGGAAGTGGTGCTCCTGCGCTGCGAGGATCCGTCGGACACGGCGTCCGGTCTGCCCGCCGTACGCGAGCGTACGGCGGCTCCGGTGATCGTCGTCAGCCCTCGCCGGGACTACAGGACGATCATCGAGGTCTTCCGCGCGGGAGCGGGTTATCTGGTCGAGGGTGACCACTGCGCCCGCATGCTCTCCTCAGCCGTCGTGGGGGCCACGGCCGGGCACACCTGCCTCTCCCCGGCGGCCTGCGCGGCCCTGCGGGAAGGACTGCGGCGGCTGTCCGAGGGCGGGGCGGCGATGGAGCGGCTGCGGACGCTGCTCTCCCCGCGCGAGTGCCAGATCATGGAACTGTTGTCGACCGGGCTGGGCGCCAAGGAGATCGGGCTGCGGTTACGGCTGAGCGAGAAGACCGTGCGCAACAACCTCAGCAACATCTACGCCAAGCTGGACGCACGCGGCAGCACGGACGCGGTCCTGAGGTGGGTGGGAGCCGCGCCCATGCTTCGCGTCTGAGAACCTCCGGTGCGCCCGGTTACGGCGCCGGTATCTCCGAGAGGGGGATGTCGACGTCGGTGACGTTCTCGCCGCCCTCACCGAAGCCCGGTTCGGACCTGAGGGCGCGCGTGGAGTTCAGCAGCCCCGCGGCCTCCGGCGTCCCGCACTTCACGTTGCGCAGCCACAGGCGCCCGTCGGGGGTGCCGTTCTTCAGGATCTGCGGATAGAAGACGTGCACACTCGTGCCGCCCTCACTCGGCGAGAAGAACACCTTCCGGCCGTTCTGCGGCTCCTTGTACGTGGCCCGCAGGAATCCGCTCACGTCGGTGCGTTTCGCGGACCACATGAAGAAGGCGATGCTGTCCGCCTGCACGGTGTCCGTCCTGCTGAACGCCAGGCCGGTCGCCTTGTCGTCACGCGTGATGTTGATGTCCGAGGTGCTGAACTTCAGGCCGATCTCGAAGAAGGAGTTGCCGAGTTTCGTGTCGGCGCCGGCCGTGAATCCGTCCTCGAGTTGAACGACCCTGGTGACGGACGTGCTCACATCGAAGGTCTTCGAGGCGGTGCTCGTCGATCCGCAGTTGTCGGACACCGGGGAGACCCGCTGGTTCGGCCCGAGGTTGTCCCGTTTGAACTGGACGTCGACGAACTCGCAGTTCTCCAGCCTGTCGGAGTCCGCCGAACAGTCGGCGCTCACTTCGGAAGGGGTGGCGGCACCGGCCGGGTTCATCAGCGGTACGGCCACCGCGACGGCCGCCACCGGGGCCAGGGCGAGGGTGATGCGCTTCTTCCTGCTCCGGTGGCTTCTCTTGCGGCCGGCGCTTGTCATGGGGTTCTCCTGTGGGGGAAAGGGGGTGGGGGAAGGGGTGCGCGGGGTGTCAGCAATCGGTCAGCACGGGCCTGGACGTGCCGTCCACGACACCGGGAGCGCCTGCGGCGCCCGGCAGCATGACCGGCCCCTCGACGACCTCCGGTGCCACGAAGTTCTGTTCCGGCGTGGCGTTGGTGGTGGTCGTCGCCGCGCGGGCGTCGATCCGCACCCGCCATTCGCCCGTCATGCGCTGCATCTTGGGCGTGAACTCCATGTGGAGCACCTTGCCGACCGGCACCTCCCGCTCTTCCGTGTCACTGGCGGTCGCCGACGTCAGGGTGAGGTCGAGGGTGCCCTTGTGCTTGACCCAGGAGCCGCTCAGGGCTCCGAAGAGTCCTCCGCCGCCGCCCTGCTGGGTGACGGTGTACTTGCCCTGGCCCTGTGCCGTCGTCGCCGACCAACTGATCGACACCTTCGCCGGTTCGGTGGCGTTGGGTTCGCAGTTGGGGAAGTCGATGGAGGCCTTTTCGGTCGGTCCGTCGAAGGTCTCGAAGTCCGTCTCGACGAACTCGCAGTTGTCCGACGCGAATCCCGGTCCGGCGATCGGGTGGCCGCCGAAATCGAAGATGGACTGCTGCTTGCCGTCGAGTACCTTCGCCCGCTGGCACATCGTCATGATCTGCTCGGGCGTCTTCTCGTCGGCGGCGTTCGCCGACGGCAGCAGTACCGTGGCCACGGCTCCGCCGGTCACGAGAGCCGATCCGATCGCGACGGTCCTGATCTTCCTGTTCTTCAGTCTTCTCTTGGCCATGAGCCAGATCCTGGACGGTCCTGATCGCCCCCGACAGAGTCAAACATCCCTACTTGCCGGTCACGTGAGTTTCGCCTCAGCAACGTCCGAGGCTTGCATCTGACGCATCGTCAGGTATGTCGCTACGATGCGGAGTCCACCGTGTCCACCCGTGAAGGGGGCCGTAATGGGCAAGCTCGACGGACGGGTCGTCATCGTCACCGGCGCCGCACGGGGCCAGGGTGAGCAGGAGGCGCGGCTGTTCACGGCCGAGGGCGCCAGGGTGGTCGTCGCGGACGTCCTGGACGACCAGGGCGAGGCCCTGGCGAAGGAGATCGGCGCGAAGTACGTCCATCTCGACGTCGGCCGGGAGGACGACTGGCAGGCGGCCGTCGCCGCGGCAAGGGAGGCGTACGGTCATGTCGACGGGCTCGTCAACAACGCCGGCATCCTGCGCTTCAACGCTCTCCTCGACACCCCCCTCGACGAGTTCACGCAGGTCGTGCGGGTCAATCAGGTGGGGTGCTTCCTCGGTATCAAGGCCGTCGCCCCGGAGATGTCCGACGGCGGCACGATCGTCAACACGGCCTCGTACACGGGCCTGGCCGGGATGGCGGCGGTGGGTGCGTACGCGGCGTCCAAACACGCCGTCGTCGGCCTGACCCGGGTCGCCGCCCTGGAGCTGGCCGGGCGGGGGATCCGCGTCAACGCCGTCTGCCCGGGGGCCGTCGACACCGCGATGTCCAACCCGGCGCGGCTGGATCCGGGCGCCGACCAGGAGGAGGCGGCGAAGGGGCTCGACCGGCTGTACCGCAAGCTCGTGCCGCTGGGGCGGGCCGGACGGCCGGAGGAGGTGGCCCGGCTCGCCCTCTTCCTCACCTCCGCGGACTCGTCGTACATCACCGGGCAGCCGTTCGTGATCGACGGGGGGTGGCTGGCCGGCGTCAGCGTCATCTGACCTGACGGCGTATCAGCTATTGACGCTCATGAGGGCCGGTGGAACAGTCGGAGCCATGAATCTGACGGATCGTCAGAAAACGTCGGACGTGATCGTGGGGCGGTGAGTCTCCTTGGAATTCGGGGTCTTCGTACAGGGATACGTGGGCAAACGGGCCGAGACCGACCCGCTCGCCGAGCACAAGGCACTGATGGAGGAGACCGAGTACGTCATCCAGGCCGACACGTCGGGCTTCAAGTACGCCTGGGCCTCCGAGCACCACTTCCTGGAGGAGTACTCGCACCTCTCCGCCAACGACGTCTTCCTCGGGTACCTGGCACACGCCACCGAGCGGATCCACCTGGGCTCCGGGATCTTCAATCCGCTCGCGCCGGTCAACCACCCGGTGAAGGTCGCCGAGAAGGTCGCCATGCTCGACCACCTCAGCGAGGGACGGTTCGAGTTCGGCAGCGGGCGGGGGGCGGGGTCGCACGAGATCCTCGGGTTCCTGCCGGGGATCACCGACATGAACCACACCAAGGAGCTCTGGGAAGAGACCATCGCCGAGTTCCCCAAGATGTGGCTCCAGGACGAGTACGTCGGCTTCCAGGGCAAGCACTGGTCACTGCCGCCGAGGAAGGTCCTGCCGAAGCCGTACGGCAGGTCGCACCCGGCGATGTGGTACGCCGCCGGGTCGCCGCCGTCGTACTCCATGGCCGCGAGGAAGGGGCTCGGCGTGCTCGGCTTCAGCGTGCAGAAGGTCTCCGACATGGAGTGGGTGCTGGAGCAGTACAAGACGGCGATCGTCGACGCGGAGCCCGTCGGGGACTTCGTGAACGACAACGTGATGGTGACGACCACGGCGATCTGCGCGCCCACGCACGAGGAGGCGGTGCGGATCGCGGCGAACGGCCAGTTGCACTACCTGCCGTCGCTGGTGTTCCGCTACCACGACACGTTCCCCCGGCCCGAGGGCTTTCCCGTCTGGCCCGAGACGCTGCCCGAGTACACCGAGGAGTTCGTGGAGGTGCTGATCGAGGAGGAGTTGCTGATCTGCGGCGATCCGGACGAGGTGCTGCGGCAGTGCAAGCGGTGGGAGCAGGCCGGGGCCGACCAGCTGAGCTTCGGGCTGCCCGTGGGGGTGCCGAAGGAGGAGACCCTGCAGACGATCCGGCTGGTCGGGGAGCACGTGATTCCCAAGATCGACACGGATCCTGTGCATCGGACTTCGCGATTCCGGGGTGCTGCCTGATCGCCGTTGGCGGGTGCGGGTGCGTCGTGGCTCGTCGCGCAGTTCCCCGCGCCCCTCAGGGGCGACGAACCCAAGGGAGTTGACTAGCTCATGCTCGATCACGTCATCCGGGGTGTGACCGTCGTGGACGGGACGGGCGCTCCGGCGTACACCGCCGACGTCGGCATACGGAACGGGCGTATCGCCGTCGTCGGGACGGTCGGCGAGGAACCCCGGTCGGTCGAGGACGCCACCGGCCTCGTCCTCACCCCCGGCTTCGTCGACCCCCACACCCACTACGACGCGCAGCTCTTCTGGGACCCGTACGCCACCCCCTCCCTCAACCACGGGGTCACCACCGTCGCCGGCGGCAACTGCGGTTTCACTCTCGCGCCGCTGAACCCGGACCGGCCCGAGGACGCCGACTACACACGGCGGATGATGTCCAAGGTCGAGGGCATGGCGCTGGTGGCGCTGGAGGAGGGTGCGCCCTGGAACTGGCACGGCTTCGGGGAGTATCTCGATGCCCTGGAGGGGCGGATCGCCGTGAACGCCGGGTTCATGGTGGGGCACTGTGCGCTGCGGCGGTACGTGATGGGCCCGGAGGCCGTGGGCGGGCAGCCGGCGCCGGAGCAACTGGCCGCGATGGTGCGGTTGCTGCGCGAGGCCATGGACGCCGGGGCGTGGGGGCTGTCCACGACCCAGTCGACCAGCCACTCCGACGGCGACGGGAATCCGGTCGCCTCCCGGCACGCCGAGCCGGCCGAACTCCTGGCGCTCTCCCGGGCCGTCGGTGAGCACGAGGGCACGCAGATCGAGGCGATCGTCGCGGGCTGTCTCGATCAGTTCAGCGACGCCGAGATCGACCTGTTCGTGGAGATGAGCGCGGCGGCGGGGCGGCCGCTCAACTGGAACGTGCTCACGATCGACGCGGCCGTGCCCGAGCGAGTGCCCCGGCAGTTGCTCGCGAGCGAGCAGGCACGGAAGGCGGGCGGCAGGGTCGTGGCCCTGACCATGCCGATCCTCACGCCGATGAACATGTCGCTGGGGACGTTCTGCGCGCTGAACCTCATACCCGGCTGGGGCCCGGTCCTCGGGCTGCCCGTGCCCGAGCGGATCCGCAAGCTGCGTGATGGGGACGTGCGGGCCGAGCTGCTGCGACGCGCGAACTCCAAGGAGGCGGGCGTCTTCCGGCGGCTGGCGAACTTCGGGCGGTACGTCATCGGCGACACCTACAGCGAGGCGAACGCGGGGCTGACCGGCCGGGTCGTGAAGGACATCGCCGAGGAGCGCGGCCAGGAACCCTTCGCGTGCCTGGTGGAGATCTGCGCCAACGACGAGCTGCGTACGGTGCTGTGGCCGATGCCCTCCGACAACGACCCGGCGTCCTGGGCGCTGCGGGCGGAGACCTGGCAGCACGAGGACGTGCTGCTCGGCGGGTCCGACGCGGGCGCCCACCTGGACCGGATGTGCGGGGCGCCGTACACGACCCGGTTCCTCGGGGACTGTCTGCGCGGCCGGAAGCTGCTCGGTCTCGAGCAGGCCGTGAAGATGCTGACCGACGACCCGGCCCGGCTCTTCGGTCTGCGCGAGCGGGGGCAGGTGCGGGAGGGCTGGCATGCGGACCTCGTCCTGTTCGACCCGGAGCGGATCGACGCGGGCCCGGCCACCCTGGTGCACGACCTGCCGGGCGACAGCCCTCGGCTGGACTCCCGGGCACTCGGCGTGCGGGCCGTGTGGGTCAACGGCGTGGAGGCGATCCGGGACGACGTGGTGACGGGGGCCGTGCCCGGCCGGGTGCTCCGCTCCGGGCGGGACACGGCGACGGTGAGCACGAGGTGACGGCACGGCAGTCGCTGTTCGTCGGCGGCTCCTGGGTGGAGCCGGACGGCGGGCACTACGCGGTGATCGACCCGGCGACCGAGGAGACCGCCGGGTGGGCGCCGGAGGCCTCCCGGGATCAGGTGCTCGCGGCCTGCGCCGCGGCCCGGGAGGCCTTCGGGCCGTGGTCGCGGACGTCCGCGGAGGAGCGGGCGGCGGTCCTCGGCCGGGCGGCGGACCTCATCCGGGAGAACCTGGTGCCGTACGCCGGACTGGCCCAAGCCGAGACCGGCGCGACCACCGGCACCGCACGCGGCATGCAGGTCGGGGTCGCCGCCGCCCGCTTCCGGCGCTACGCGCGCGTGGAGCCCGCCGAGTGGGCGATCCCGCCGCAGATTAACGAAGCGGGGCCGATGGGGAGGGCGGGGGTCATGGGCGCGCTGGCCGTCCGTCAGCCCGTCGGGGTCGTCACCTGCATCACCTCGTACAACAACCCCTGGGCCAATACGGCCGGGAAGGTCGCCCCCGCCCTGGCCATGGGCAACACGGTCGTGGTGAAGCCCGCCCCGCAGGATCCGCTGTCGGTCTACCGGATGGCGGAGGCGCTGGAGGCGGCCGGGGTGCCGCCGGGCGTGGTCAACGTCGTGTCGGGGCGGTCGACCGGGGTCGGCGAGGCGGCCGTGGCGTCGCCCGACGTCGACATGGTCAGTTTCACCGGCTCCACGGCGGTCGGGCAGCGCATCGCCGAGGTGTGCGGACGCGGCATGAAAAGGCAGTTGATGGAGCTGGGCGGGAAGGGCGCGGCGGTCGTCCTCGACGACGCCGACCTCGGCTCGGCCGTGGCCGGGATCGGCACCACCTTCTCCTTCTACAGCGGGCAGATCTGCACGGCACCGACACGAGTGCTGGCACAGCGCGGGATCTACGACCGGCTGGTGGAGCAACTGGCTTCCTACGCAAGGCTGTTGAAGGTCGGGGATCCGCGCGAGCCGGACACCGTGGTCGGCCCGGTGATCTCGGCGGCGCACCGGGACCGGGTGGAGTCGTACGTCGAACTGGGCCGGAAGGAAGGCGCGGTGGTGGTCGCCGGCGGCGAACGCCCCGACCTGCCCTCGGGCTTCTACGTCGCCCCGGCCCTGCTCGCCGACTGCACCAACGACATGCGGGTGGTCCGCGAGGAGATCTTCGGGCCGGTGGTGGCCGTCGTCCCCTTCGACGACGAGGAGGAGGGCATCGCGCTCGCCAACGACACCGACTACGGGCTCATCGACTACGTCTGGTCGGGAGACGTGGCCCGGGCGTTCCGGGTGGCGCGGCGACTGCGGGCCGGTGGCGTAGGGGTCAACACCGTCGGGCGGAACATGGAGGCGCCGTTCGGCGGCTTCAAGAAGAGCGGCGTCGGCCGGGACGTCGGCAGCTACGCGCTGCACGCCTACAGCGAGGTGCAGGCGATCGTGTGGCCGGGCTGACGCCTCTCAGGTATCCAGGTCCACCCGTACGGTCAGCAGATTAGTCCCGAGGGCCCGCACCCCCAGGCCGTTGACCCGGGGCAGCCCCCGCAGCCGCGCCACCGGGTCGTCCTGCGGCATCGGATACGCGGTGCCCTCGTGCCACCGCCCGCGGATCCGTACCCGCACTCGCGGATCCACCTTGATGTTGCGCACGTACTGCGACTTCTCGCCGAACTCCGACACCAGCCAGAAGGAGCCGCCGACGCGGCGCCCGCCCACCGGTGTCTGACGGGGCAGCCCCGAGACGCGGCCCCTCGTCTCCAGGACCGTCTGGAGAGGGAGACGCCGCAGGAGGGGGTTGAGGCGGCGCTGGACGGCGGTGGTGGCGCGGAACCTCAGGTCGGTGGGGCGGGACATGGCCGGCGGTCTCCTTCACACGAAGCTCTCACGGTTTCTGCAACGGCTCCTGCTCCGATGATCCCGGACGCGGCAACGACGGGAGCGGGTGGCTGGGCATACGGATCCCGGGCGACCGGGAGCGGTTCGAGGAGGAGCTCGCGGCCGCCATGGGAGCCTCCCGGCCCCGCGCCCGATCTCACTGGCGTCCGAGAAAGATCGGGTTGGTGAACGCCGCCAGTGGCCCGGGCAGCGGCCCCGCCGCCGCCTCGTGCCGCAGTTCGGCCCGTACGTACGCCGCGTACGACGGTGTCGTCCGCCACTCGACCACCCCCGAGCCGGACACCGGCAGCGGGCCGCTGGTGTGGAGTACGCCCTGGTCGGTGACGAGGCGGACCGTGCAGCGCGGGGCGCCGGTGACCTCCAGGCGGACCGTGACCGGGGTGTCGCGGCCGACGGTGAGGCGCTCGCCGATGCCCGCGTGCTCGCCACGACCGCCGGACGCCCGGAACGACAGTGCGACCCGCGCGGACTCGGCGATGTAGGACCGCCCCGCCCGGATGCCCTCCTGCACGGCCTCCCGGGTCAGGTCGTCGGCCAGGACGACCGTCTGGGGGCTGCCCACCGCGTCCGGGGAGCGGTGGGCGTCGCTGCCGCCCATCGCCGGGATCCAGTCCCGGTCGTCCCGTACGGACGCCACGAGCATGCTGTCCCAGTCGGCCAGTGCCATCTCGTCGTCGGGCGTGTAGGGGCCGTTCCACACCTCGATCGCGTCGGCCTCGCCGAAGCCGAACTTCCAGTGGCAGCCGACACAGGTGGCGTGCGGGTGGGCCGGGACGACCAGGCCGCCGGCGCGGCGGATCTGCCGGGCGAACCGGCCGAAGCGGTTGTCGCGGGCCCGGTAGCGCCAGTCGACGAAGGTGCCCGGGTCGGTGCCGAGCGCGACGACGTGCCCGTTGCGGGTGGTGATCTCCTCGCCCAGCAGGACGAGCAGGTCGTCCCCGGCCACGTCGGCCCAGTGGGCGTGCGCCGCGTGCGTGTTGTGCTCGGAGGAGTTGATGAAGTCCAGGCCGGCCGCGCGGGCCAGTTCCCCGATCTCGGCGGGGGTGCGGCGGCCGTCGGAGTACCAGGAGTGCAGATGGCAGTCGCCCCGGTACCACGACCGTCCCCGGCCCTTCGCGCGCTCCGGCGGATACACCGGCCGGGCGGTCTCGCCCGGCTCCCCGTACGTCAGCGTGATCGTGAGCTCGTACGACAGGCCCTGCGGGGCGACCGTGTACGGGCCGAGCGCGATGTGCCAGGTGCCCTCGCGCACCGGGCCCGGGAGGTACCCCGGGGTGGCGTCGTCCGCGCGGAGGAAGAACCCGGTGCGCGCCCCGCCCGACCAGCCGCGAAAACCCCGGCCGCCGAGCTCGGTGCCGCGGTCGTCGAAGACGCCGATGTCGAGGGCGTTGCCGGTGGTGCCGGCCGGGACGGACGGCCGGTCGTAGGTGTAGGCGACCTTGAGCTCCCGGACACCGGCCGGGACCTCGACGGGCACGTACACGAAGTCCGGGGAGCCGGGCGGCAGCGTGCCGCGCACGGTCCTGCTCTCCTGGTCCCCGTCGGCCGCTGAAGCGAAGCTCACATGTCCCAACGTAAGCGCGGCCGCCGCTCCCGTCACGAACAGGGCGCGCCGGCCGAGCCCGCCGTGGCTGTCCTCGCACATGCTGCTGCTCCCAAGGTGTCGTCGGTGACCAGGCATGGGTGGTGCGGGGGTGGTGCGTGCAACCCTGGCATTCAGCCGTGAACTCCCGCGCACGGGAAGGGGATCGGCGGATTTCGCCGAAACGGAGGCTGCGGAGTGCCGACCGGTCGGTATCGACAGTCGGTCCTCTCTCGGGTAGTGATGAGGTCATGCGCATCGCCGTGACGATCTTCCTCACCGACGAGACGATCACCCCGACCCGGCTCGCCCGGGAGCTGGAGGACCGCGGTTTCGCCGGGCTGTACCTGCCCGAGCACACCCACATCCCCGTCGAGCGGACCACCCCGTACCCGCCCGGTGGTGACCTGCCGTCCGAGTACGGCCGCACCCTCGACCCGTTCGTGGCCCTCGGCCAGGCCGCCGCCGTCACCGAGCGGCTCGGGCTCGGCACGGGCATCACGCTGGTCGCCCAGCACGACCCGATCGTCCTGGCCAAGCAGGTCGCGACCCTCGACCATCTCTCCGGCGGCCGGTTCACCCTCGGGCTCGGCCTCGGCTGGAACGTCGAGGAGGCCGCCGACCACGGCGTGCGGTGGAGCACCCGGCGCGAGCTGGTCCGGGACCGGATGGCGCTGATGCGGGCCCTGTGGTCGCGGGAGCCGGTCGCCCACGAGGGCGAGTTCGGCGGCGTCCGGGCCAGCCACGCGTATCCGAAGCCCGTGCAGAAGCCGCGTGGCCCGGTCGTCGGCCCCCGCACGCTCGTCGGCGGGGCCGCCGGACCCAAGCTGTTCGCCCACATCAGCGAGTACGCCGACGGCTGGCTGCCGATCGGCGGCCGCGGCCTCGGCGAGGCGCTGCCGGTCCTGCGCACCGCCTGGGCCGACGCCGGCCGCGACCCCCAGGCCCTCCAGGTCGTCCCCTACGCCGTCCACCCCAGCCCGGGCAAGCTCGCCCACTACGCCGACCTCGGCATCGAGGAGGTCGTGGCACAGCTGCCTCCGGCGGGGGAGGCGGAGGTACTGAAGGCCCTGGACGGCCTCGCCGGACACCTCTGACAACTCCCCTGCCCGGCAGGGCGGTTGGCTCCTGCTACTAAACTTCCGGTCAGTAACCGAGCCGGGTGCGCACGGGTGCGCGGCCGACCACCGCGCCGAACGGCGTGCCGCGTCCGGCTCTCGTCTCCACGGGGGGAGAGCCTCATGAGGCTTGCCTGGTTTTCCTGGCTCGTACGTCACTTCACCGAGTTCGGCTACAGCCAGGGGCTGCTGCGCGCCGCGATCGGCACGACGGCCGTGCTGGTGACCGCCGCGCTGGTCTGGTTCGCCCTGCACCGCAACAGACCGGCCGCCGCCGTCGCCGCCGGACTCACCTCGGCGCTGGGCATAGGGTGGCTGGCCTTCCACTGACGGGGCTCACCCGAGCCTGATCAGCACACTCGTATGCTCGAAGGATGACGACTTCCGCGACCTCCGGAACCGGCCCCACCGAGAACTCCATGCGTCGCGCCCTGAAACGGGCGAGGGACGGCGTCTCGCTCGACGTCGCCGAGGCGGCGGTGCTGCTCCAGGCCCGGGGTGAGCAGCTGGTGGACCTGGCGGCGTCGGCCGCCCGGGTGCGGGACGCGGGCCTGGAGGCGGCCGGGCGCCCCGGCGTCATCACGTACTCGAAGAGCGTCTTCATCCCGCTCACCCGGCTGTGCCGGGACAAGTGCCACTACTGCACGTTCGTCACCGTCCCGGGCAAGCTGCGCCGGGAGGGCCACGGGATGTTCATGTCCCCGGACGAGGTGCTGGACATCGCCCGCAAGGGCGCGGCCCTCGGCTGCAAGGAAGCCCTCATCACCCTCGGCGACAAGCCGGAGGACCGCTGGCCGGAGGCGCGCGAGTGGCTCGACGCGCACGGCTACGACGACACCATCGCCTACGTCCGTGCCATCTCCATCCGCATCCTGGAGGAGACGGGCCTGCTCCCGCACCTGAACCCGGGCGTCATGAGCTGGACGGACTTCCAGCGTCTGAAGCCGGTCGCGCCCAGCATGGGCATGATGCTGGAGACGACCGCGACCCGCCTCTGGTCGGAGCCGGGCGGCCCGCACCACGGCTCGCCCGACAAGGAGCCCGCCGTCCGGCTGCGGGTCATCGAGGACGCCGGGCGTTCCTCCGTCCCCTTCACCTCCGGGATCCTCATAGGCATCGGTGAGACCTACGAGGAGCGCGCCGAGTCGCTGTTCGCGCTGCGGAAGGTGTCGCGGTCCTACCACGGCGTCCAGGAGCTGATCATCCAGAACTTCCGCGCCAAGCCGGACACCGCGATGCGCGGCATGCCCGACGCGGAACTCGACGAACTGGTCGCCACGGTGGCCGTCGCCCGCCTCCTCATGGGCCCCTCGGGCTGCATCCAGGCCCCGCCCAACCTCGTCGACGACGAGTACGAGCGGCTGATCGGCGCCGGTATCGACGACTGGGGCGGGGTCTCCCCGCTCACCATCGACCACGTCAACCCCGAGCGCCCCTGGCCGCAGACCGAGCAGCTCGCCGAGAAGTCCCGCGCGGCCGGTTTCGAACTGCGTGAGCGCCTGTGCGTGTACCCGGAGTTCGTGCGGCGCGGCGAGCCCTGGCTGGACCCGCGGCTGCGCCCGCACGTGGCCGCGCTGGCCGACCCGGAGACCGGCCTCGCCCGCCCCGAGGCCCTGCCGGAGGGCCTGCCGTGGCAGGAGCCGGAGGAGGTCTTCGTGGCGTCCGGCCGCACCGACCTGCACTCCTCGATCGACTCCGAGGGCCGTACGTCGGACCGCCGGGACGACTTCGACGAGGTGTACGGCGACTGGGGCGCCCTGCGCGAGGCCGCCGCCCCGGGCATGGCACCCGAGCGCATCGACACCGACGTACGGCAGGCCCTGCGCACGGCCGCCGACGACCCGACGAAGCTCACCGACGACGAGGCGCTGGCCCTGCTGCACGCGGACGGCCCGGCGCTGGACGCCCTCGCGCGGGTCGCCGACGACGTCCGCAAGTCGGCCGTGGGCGACGACGTCACCTACATCGTCACGCGCAACATCAACTTCACCAACGTCTGCTACACCGGCTGCCGCTTCTGCGCGTTCGCCCAGCGCCGCACGGACGCCGACGCCTACACCCTCTCCCTCGACCAGGTCGCCGACCGGGCCCAGCAGGCCTGGGACGTCGGCGCGGTGGAGGTCTGCATGCAGGGCGGCATCCACCCGGACCTGCCCGGCACGGCGTACTTCGACATCGCGCGGGCCGTGAGGGAACGCGTCCCGGGCATGCATGTGCACGCCTTCTCTCCGATGGAGGTCGTCAACGGCGCGACCCGCACCGGCATGTCGGTCCGCGAGTGGCTGACCGCCGCCAAGGAGGCCGGTCTGGACACCATCCCGGGCACGGCCGCCGAGATCCTCGACGACGAGGTCCGCTGGATCCTCACCAAGGGCAAGCTGCCCGCGGCCGACTGGATCGACGTCGTGACCACGGCCCACGAGCTGGGCATCCGCTCGTCCTCGACGATGATGTACGGCCATGTCGACCAGCCCCGGCACTGGCTCGGGCACCTGCGCACCCTCGCGGGCATCCAGCAGCGCACGGGCGGCTTCACCGAGTTCGTGACGCTGCCGTTCGTGCACACCAACGCGCCGGTCTACCTCGCGGGGATCGCCCGCCCGGGTCCGACCCTGCGGGACAACCGCGCGGTCACGGCCATGGCCCGGCTCCTGCTGCACCCGCACATCCCCAACATCCAGACCAGCTGGGTGAAGCTGGGTACCGAGGGCGCGGCCGAGATGCTCCGCTCGGGCGCGAACGACGTCGGCGGGACGCTCATGGAGGAGACCATCTCCCGCATGGCGGGCTCGTCGTACGGCTCGTACAAGTCGGTGAAGGACCTCGTCGCGGTGGCGGACGCCGCGGGCCGACCGGCCAGGGCCAGGAACACTCTGTACGGGGAGGTCCCCGAGGAGCGGCAGCAGGCTGCGGCGGCCTCGGACGGGCATCTGCCGCAGCTGCTGCCGGTGCTCGACTGAGGTCTCAGCGGGCCGGTGACTGGTCCCCGGCGTTCGCCGGCCGGTGTGCCGTCACGGCGCGGCCGGCCGGGGCGCCGGGGCTCTTCGGCGCTGCGGGAGGCGTGCCCCGGCCCAGCCACAGCAGCAGCAGGCCGAGGGCGCAGGCGATCGCCGGCCAGTAGAGGTAGCGGTAGTCCGTCGCGGGCATGATCGGCAGATAGCCGAGGACGTAGGCCGCCGAGCTGATGCCCAGCGCCCGCACCGGCATCGAGAAGACGCCTCTGCCGGGCCGGACGGTGAGCACGAGTGCGACCGCGAGCCAGAACCAGCCGCGGAACAGCCAGGGCAGGTCCTCCACCATGCCCTTGACGTACGTGCCGAGCATGTCCTCCAGGCGGGGGTGCGTCACCTCGACGCCCAGGTCGTTGCGGGTGATCCCCGCCTTGTACGCGTAGTCGGTCTCGAACAGCAGGGTCGTGAAGAGCAGCAGCCGGTACTGGAGGTACTGCGGCACGTGCCCGCTCATCTCCCGCAGCCACAGGGACGTGAGCGCGCCGGAGTCCCCGCGCAGCCCGTCCGCCGGGCGTTGGTAGCAGGCCCAGTAGGCGTCGGAGAGGGCACCGACGCGCTCGCACTCGCGCGCGGAGGCCACGAGCCGGTCCCGCAGGGCGGGTGACACATCCGCCGACCGGAGCTCGTCCACGCTCAGCACATGGACGAGGTCGTCGAGCATGATCTGCGCGCCCTGCTTGGTCTGCTGCGGCGCGGCGAACAGGGAGATCGCGGCGGCGGGCACGACGAGCCCGGCCACGAGGGCCGCCGTGCACGTCACCCACGTCCGGCGTCCGGGAGCGCGCCACAGTGCCAGGACCAGCATGACGAAGACGGGGATCGCGGCGAGGAAGGCGTTCTTGCGCACCAGCATGGCGTAGGCGAGGAACAGCACGCCCAGCCAGAGCAGGCCCCAGCGCACGGCGGGCCGGGGGGCGCCGTCCCGCAGCAGCAGACCGGTGAAGGCGACCGCGCAGGCGGCGAGCAGCGCGAACGCCGCGTGGACGTCCTTCCACACCACCCCGACGAACGTCAGCACGAACGGAGTCAGCCCGAGGCCGAGCACGGCGAGCGATCCGCCCCGGCTCGCGGTCAGCCTCCACACGCACCGGGCCAGCACCCACAGCGCGGCCCAGAAGACGAGCGACTGCACGACGAGCATCGACGTGATCGAGCCGGTCACCGCGATGAGCGCCCGCCACACCAGGCTGAGCACGGGCGGATGCCAGTCGGTCAGGGGCCGCTTCCCCCGGGCCTGCCGGAGCTGGTCGAGGCTGTCGGGACTCAGGTAGCCAGGGGCGAAGACGAGGATCGTGGCCAGGCAGCAGACCGCGGCGACGGCGGCCAGCCCCCACACCCAGCGCTGCCGCCCCCACCCCGTCCATCCTGTTTGTCCCATATGCCGGATGCTAACGGGTCGTCGGGCTCCGGCCGGTCAGGGTGCGACGAAGACGTAGCGCCGGTACGCGTAGAAGCGGAACAGGGTCGCGAGCACCCAGCCGAGGATGCGGGCGGTGTTGTCGCTGAGCGCCGAGTCCAGCCCGAGCAGTTGCCGGGAGACGAAGACCGTGCCCGCGGTGATGGCGAGCCCCACCCCGTTGGCGACGAGGAACAGCACGAGCTCGCGGGTCACCCTCCTGCCGTGCTGGTCGCGGTAGGTCCAGTAGCGGTTCCCGACCCAGCTGAACAGCGCGGCCGTGCCCGTCGCGACGACGGACGCCTGCACGGGAGCGGTCCGCATCACCCCGCCCTCGCCCCCGGGCAGACCGAAGACGAGCAGGTTGTAGCCGCCGTTGTCGATGACGAAGGCCAGGGCCCCGATGACCCCGAACTTGGCGGCCTCGCGCCAGATGCCCTTGATGGCGTCACGCGCACGCAGCGTCACAGAGTCGAGGACCGGCACACGGCGAGCGTAACGACCCGGCGCGTCCCATCCGGTCAGGCGCGCTCATATCGCACTATGTCCGACGGTATGAGGTGCTGACTGTGTGAGGAACCGGTCGAGTGAGGAGTGGTCGTGGAACCGACGATCGCGTGTGTCGTGCCGTGTCACAACGAGGAGGCGGCCGTCGGCAAGGTGGTCCGCGACCTTCGCGCCGCCCTCCCCGAGGCCGTCGTCTACGTGTACGACAACGCCTCCACCGACCGCACCGTGGAGGTCGCCCGGGCGGCCGGCGCGATCGTCCGGGAGGAGACCCGCAAGGGCAAGGGCAACGTCATCCGCCGCGCCTTCGCCGACGTCGACGCCGACGCGCTGCTCATCATCGACGGCGACGACACCTACGACGCCTCCCGCGCCCGCGACCTGGTGGACCTGCTCTTCGAGGGGCCGTACGACCAGGTCGTCGGCGCCCGCCGGGTGACGGTCGACGGTGCCTACCGGGCCGGGCACGCGGTCGGCAACAAGCTGCTCACCGGGGCCGTGCGGTCCCTGTTCGGCAACGACGTCACCGACATGCTCAGCGGCTACCGCGTCTTCTCGCGGCGCTTCGTGAAGTCCTTCCCGGCGCTGGCCCGCGAGTTCGAGACCGAGACCGAGATGACGATCCACGCCCTGCACCTGCGGCTCCCCACCGCGGAGGTGGTCGTGGACTACCGGGTCCGGCCCGTCGGCGGCGAGAGCAAGCTGCGCACCTACCGGGACGGCTGGCGCATCCTGCGGGTCATCCTCGACCTGGCCCGGCGCGAGCGCCCCTCGCTGGTCCACACCGTGCTCGCGGGCGTACTCGCCCTGGTCTCGGTCATCCTCGGCATCCCCGTCATCGCCGACTTCGTCGAGACGGGCACCGTGCCCCGGGTCCCCACGGCGATCCTCGCCGCCGCGATCATGACCATCGCGGCGCTCGTGCTGCTCGTGGGCTACATCCTGGAGTCGCTCATGCACATGCGCCAGGAGCAGACCCGGCTGGTGCACCTCTCCTACCCGGCCCCGGTGCGTACGCCGCGCTACACCGCCCGCGGCGCCGGCACGGGCCCGGTCCCGGTCCGTAAGACCGCCGACGGCCCCTGAGGCTGCCGAGGGCCCCTGAGGCACCGGGGGAGCGGCGGACGCGCAGTACGATGATCGGAGCCCCGTTGCGGTGCGGGGTCCCGTGACTGAGGAGATGCGTGCCGGTGCCTGCCCGACTTCCTTCGTGGGCCTGGGTGACCGGGCTGACCGTGGGAGCGATAGCCGCGGTGACGGTCCTGGGTGTGCAGGCGGACCGGGGCTCGCGCCCCACCGCCACCTCCGCCAAGCCGAGCAGCACGGCCTCGGCGCAGCCCACCCCCACGGCGTCGGTCCCGGCGCGGGTGCCCGACGGCTCCGGCACCGGCCGGCGCGTCGTCTACTCCCTCGGCGAGAAGCGGGTGTGGCTGGTCGACGCGAGCGAGGCGACCCGCCGGACGTTCACCGTCTGGCCGGGCACGGTCAGCCCCGACCCGGGCAGCTACGCGATCTCGTCCCGTAAAGAGGCCACGACCGGCTCGGACGGCGTCCAGATCGAGCACATCATGTACTTCGCCGCGCGGGACGGCGTCTCCGTCGCCTTCTCCAACGCGGTCGACGGAGCCTCCCCGCCGCCCGCCGCCTCCGGCGGGAAGACCGGCGGGGTCCGGATGAAGAAGGCGGACGGCACGGCACTGTGGGCGTTCGGCACGGTCGGCACGACCGTGACCGTGGTCAAGTGACGTGCACCTCGGGTTGAAGCCCGGGGATTCCGGCCTTCTCGATTCCGGCCCGTCGGCGTGGGAGGTCTCAGTCGACTGAGGCCATGAAGTTCAGCATCCTGCGGTTGATCTCCTCCGCGTGGTCGATCTGCGGCCCGTGGCCCGTGCTGGAGATGATCTCGGCTCGGGCACCGGGGACCAGGCGCGGCACACGCTCCGCCTGCCGCTGCGGGTGCACGAGGAGGCTTCGCCTGCCGAGCACCAGATAGAGCGGAGTCCGGATGGTGGACAGCTCCTCCTCGGACAGGGGAAGCGGCGCCGGGCGGCGTATGCGGTAGGCGCGAACCGCCGTTCTGATCATCGCGCGCAGTTCCGGCACGACCAGGACCGGCTGTTCGAGCCAGGCCGCCAGCCGCGGGCGGAGCGCCTTGGGCGCGAAGGTCGCGAAGAGGCTGGCGAAGATCCAGACGAAGAAGCGCAGCCCCACCTTCTCCAGGCCGCCGGGGTCGAGCAGGGTGACCGAGGCGAGGCGACCGGGCCTGCGGAGCGCCTGGTTCAGGGCGAGCCAGCCACCGTACGAGGAGCCGACGAGGTGGACGCGGTCGAGTCCGAGCCCGGCGAGCGTCTCGTCCAGCCACTGCGCCGCGCGTTCGGGCTGGTGGATGGGTTCGCGCTGCACGCTGCGGCCGGGATCGCCCGGGGTGTCGATCGCGTAGACCGGGCGGTCCGCGCTGAGGGCGGGGGTGTTCGGGTACCACATGGCGGAGCAGGAGCCCGCCCCGTGCACCAGGACCACGGGAGTGCGGAATCGGGCAGCCTGGCTCGCGGGGCCGTAGCGGTAGACGTGCGTGGTGCCGAAGGACGTCTCCACGTCCTCTTCCGCGAGCGCGGGCGTCCCCAGTGCGTAGACCGCATCGCAGGCCGTGAGGTGGCGCTCCCGCCAGGCATCGCTCACATAACGGCCGACATCGGCCCGGGTTCGGGCAGCGGTCTCGGGCATGGCCACCTCCGGCGTCTCGGTTTTGTGATACGAACGTACCATGGAGATGGTACAGCTGTACCATGAAAGCCTGTGGGGGCCGTAGCAGGAACGACGAGCGGAGAACCGGCCGATGCCCAAGCGCGTTGACCACGCAGAACGGCGCACCGAGATCGCCGAGGCCCTCGTCCGGGTCGCCGGCCGACGCGGGCTGCATGCCGTCGGGATGCGCGATGTGGCGGCGGAGGCGGGCGTATCACTGCGGCTGGTGCAGTACTACTTCCAGACCAAGGAAAAGTTGCTGTTCTTCGGGCTCGAGCTGCTGGCGGAGAGATTCGGGGAGCGGGTCTCCGCCCGGGTACGGGCCGCCGGGGACAGCCCGGGTCCGCGCGCTGTGGTCGAGGCGCTGCTGATGGCGGCCCTGCCGACGGACGACGAGAGCCGCACCTTCCACCACCTCTACACTTCCTACGCGGTTCTGGCCGTGAACGACCCGGCGCTCGCAGCCCAGCCCTTCATCAGGAACCCTGATGCCGCCGAAGACGCCCTGACCGAACTCCTCCGGCAGGCGCAGGAAGCGGCACTGCTCGAGCCCGGTGTGGACGCACGGTTGGAGGCAGCCGGCCTGCTCGCCATGTCCGCGGGACTCGGCACCGGCATCCTCGTCGGCCAGCGCAGCCCGGAGTCCGCGACCGCGGTCCTGGGCCACCACCTGAACCGAATCTTCCGCACCGGTGATGCGGTCTCGACATGAGTGACCGGAGCCCAGCGGCCGTGGAGCTGAAGACCGCCCGACTGTTGCTCAGACGCCCGACCTCTGCCGATGTCGACGCGATCTTCGCCGTCCACCGTGATCCTGAGACCTGTGCCCACAACCCGTCCGATGCGCTCGCCCGGTTCGAGGAAGCAGAGGCGCTCCACCAGCGTTGGGACGACCAGTGGCAGCAGTACGGATATGGATACTGGGTCGTCCGGCACCACGGCTCCGCTCAGCAGCTCGGATTCTGCGGCATCAAGCCCATGGAACTGCACGGGACCCCCGTCCTGAACCTCTTCTACCGATTCGCCACCTCAGCCTGGGGCCAAGGCTTCGCTGGTGAAGCCGCAGGCGCGGTTGCCACCTGGGCATCCCGTCACCTGCCCGACCTCCCGCTGATCGCCCGCGTTCGACCGGCCAACGTTGCTTCCCAGCGCGTGGCGATACGCGCCGGCCTCAGCCGAGCACGGCATCTCGACACCGAGGGATATGACGGCTTCGACTGGATCTACATCTCCGAGATCCAGACGAAGCCTGCCAGTCCGATGCACTGCGAATGAATCCCGGCAGCGGCAGCGGCAGCGCTCAGGAGGCGGGTGTCTGGGCCCGCGGGGACGACAGCTGGTTGACGATCAGCACGACCCCGCTGAACAGGAAGATGCGGGTCGCCGCGTCCAGCCCGTTCCAGCTCTTCGACTGCCACATGGAGAACCACTCACCGCCGATCGCGATGAACCCGGCCCCGAACAGCAGCATCACCATCAGCAGCCCGTACGTGGACATCCGCCGGGCGCGCAGGTCATCGCGTCTGGCCCACAGCCAGCTCCCGTATATGAGGACCAGCGCGGCGACGGTCTCCCAGACGATGATCCCGACGTAGGCGGCGTCCTGCAGCCCCTGGCTCGTGACGGCCCGCCACATCAGGTCCTCGTCCTCGAACGTGGTGTCCATCGCCAGCACATGCCGGACGAACTGCTGGTTGGTCCCGAAGTCGGTGATGTTCCCGAACGCGACGAGCGCCATGTAGAGGGCGATGGTGGCGGTGAGCAGGGTGGCGGCCAGCGACAGTGTTCCGCGTGGTGTGGAGGTGGTCATGCCGATCATTCTCCCCAGCGGCCGGGGCGGACGCGAGAGAATGAGCCCGAAGCCGACCGCGCGAGACGAGGGGACGTACGGATGGCCCAGGCGCGACCGTCGATGCAGGAGCTGATCCGGCAACGCACCCGGGCCGGATTCGTTGGCCGGGGCGCGGAACGGGCCCTGTTCCGGGCGAACTTCGACACCGCCCCGCACGACGAACGCCACCGCTTCCGCTTCCACGCGCACGGCAACGCGGGCGTCGGAAAGACCTTCCTGCTGAGGGAGTTCGAGCAGGTCGCCCGCGAACAGGGTGCACTGACGGCGTACATCGACGACAGCGCGGGCAGCGTGCCGGACCTGATGGCGGAGGTCAGTCGTCAGTTCGCCGCCCAGGGGAGGCGGTTGAAGGAGCTGGACCGGCTGCTCGCCGCCCACCGCGAGCGCCGGCACGAGGCCGAACTGGCCGCGCTGGCCGTTCTGGACACGCAGCCCGCGGAGGCCGGACCGTCCGCCGCCGGGAGGGTCGTGGCACGGGCCGGGGTCGTCGCCGCCGGGATGGTGCCGGTGGTCGGCCCACTGGCGGGCATGCTGGACGCGGAGCAACTCGCCCACGTGGCCGACCGCTTGCGCGCGAGCCTCATCGACCGCTTCCGCAACCACGAGGACCTCCAGCTGGTCCTCGCCCCCGAGCAGGTGCTCACACCGGTCCTCCTGCGCGAACTCGTGGACACGGCCGCTCCCTGGATCGCCCTGTTCCTGGACACGTACGAGCGGACGGGCCCCAACCTGGACCCCTGGCTGCACGAGACGATGACGACGGACCGCCACGGCCCCCTGCCCGCCACGACAGTGGTGGTCACGGCGGGCCGGGCGCCCCTGGACCCGGCCCGCTGGGGCGGGCTGGCGGACTTCGTCACGAACCTCCCGCTCGCCCCCTTCACGGAGACCGAGACACGCGGTCTGCTGGCCGCCAAGGGGGTGATCGCCGAACCGGTCGTCGCGGAGGTGCTGCGCCTCACCGGCGGCCTCCCCGTCCTGGTCTCCACCCTCGCCGCGTCCCGCCCCACCGACCCGGACGACGTGGGCGACCCGAGCGAGACGGCCGTGGACCGCTTCCTCAAGTGGGAGGAGAACCCGGCCCGACGGGCCGCCGCCCTGGCCTGCGCGTTGCCGAGATGGCTGGACGGGGACGTGTTCCGGGCGGCGGCCGACTGCCCGCGGGAGGAACTGGAACCCCTCTACGCGTGGTTGCGGGGGATGCCGTTCGTGGGTGAGCGCGGCGGGGGACGACTGCGCTACCACGACGTCGTACGGGCGCCGATGCTGCGCGCGGAGCGCCGCAGGTCGCCGCGGGAGTGGGCGCAGCGGCAGCGGCGCCTGGCCGGTTTGTTCGGGGGCTGGCGCGAAGAGGCCGGGGCGGGCCGCGGCACCGGGGAACTGTGGGCGGACGAGGCATGGCGGGAGCTGCGGCTGGAGGAGACGTACCACTCGCTGTGCGCGGGAGAACGGGACGCGCTGCCGCAGGCGTTGCGGGACTTCGTCCGGGCGTGCGAGGCGGGCGTGGCCGGGCGGTGGGCCCGCGCGCTGGTGGACGCCGGAGCGGACGCGGGCGCGGAGCCGGCGTCCCGCTGGGGCACCGAGCTGACGGCGGCCCTCGACACCGAGGGCGCCGGTGCCGCGCTGGGGCTGCTCCTGCGTCGTGCGGTACTCGACGCTCCGGCTCAGGCCCGGGCCCGCCTCGTGCGGGGCGACGAGCTGCGCGGCGAGGGCGCGTACGCGAGGGCCCTCACCGAGTACGACCAGGCCGTCGCGCTCGATCCGGAACTGGCCGTCGCCTACCGGCACCGGTCCGGGATCCGGGGTGACCTGGGCGACCACGACGGGGCGATCGCCGACCTGGACCGAGCCGTCGCGCTGGAACCGGACAACGCCTGGTACGTCGCGCTGCGAGGCGAACACCAGCGGATCGCCGGACGGGACTCCGAGGCGGTCCGGGACCTCACCGAAGCGATCCGCCTCGACCCCGCGCTCGGGTTCGCCTGGGCCTCCCGGGGCGCCACGCACGAGCGCGCCGGAGACTTCGACGCGGCCCTCGCCGACCTGGGGCGGGCCCTGGACCTCGACCCGGACTACGCCTGGGCGCTCGCCCGCCGCGCCCGGGTCTGGCGTGCACGGGGCGACTCCCACCGCCAACTGGCCGACCTCGACCGGGCGCTGGCCCTGAGCCCCGACTGGCCCTGGGCCCGCTGCGAACGGGGTGACGCACTGCGCGTCGCCGGCCGTGACGAGTTGGCGGTCGCCGACCTGGACGTCGCGCTGGCCCTGGACCCCGCGTACACGTCGGCGTATGCGAGCCGGGGGGAGTCTCTGGCCCGGCTGGGCCGCCACGCGGAGGCGCTGGCCGATCTGGACCGGGCGGTGGAAATGCGCCCGGGGTACGTCTGGGCACTGTGCCGCCGGGCTGTGCTGCACGCGGTCACGGGGCGGCGGGAGGAGGCCCGGACGGATGCGGAACGCGTACGGGAACTGAATTCCGGGGCGCTGGAGCGCCTTTCGGATACCGACCGTGCGGTACTGGGTCCGTTCATCGGCAGGTGAACATCGTGGGGATCAGCTGTGTGGGACGGAAATCGGGTCGTGACGGGACGCCGGTCCGTCGGGTAATCTTCAAGCCAAGAGGCTTGTGGCCTGGTCGAGTTATTTCCGGGAGGTGTGCGATGGTGCGGCGGCTGATCCCTGATGAATCCCGCCACCGGTCGGCACGCTCACTCCCGGGCCACGGCGGTCCCCGGTCCTAGGCACATCTGCCTGACCGTCCCCACCTTCCCCTTGTTTTTCCTTTCAACACCCCTGCATTCAAAGGAGGCATCGGTGTTCGACGAGCGCAAAGAAGCGGAAATGAGGCTGTACTCGGAAAAGCTGGCGCGGGAGCTCGCCCTGAAGAAGGAGCGCGAGGAGACCGACGAGCCGACCGAGACCCCTGAAACGCCCCTTGTTCAGAACTGAGGTTCAACGCCCCGCCGCGAACTCCACGAACTCGGACCAGGCGCCGCCGGTGAACGCCAGTCGGGCGCCGTTCTTGTTCTTGGAGTCGCGGACCTGGATGGTGGGGGCTGATATGGCGACCTCGACGCAATCGGGTCCGTCATTGCCGCTGTAGCTGCTCTTGATCCATGTCAGCGGGGTGGACATCATGTCTCTTCTCCCATTACTTTCTCGATGAAGGCCAATGAATCTCGGGGCGAGAGGGCCTGCGCCCGGATCATGCCATAGCGCATATCGAGGATCTGGACGTCCCTCGGATCACTGATCACCCGGTCGTACAGCTGGCTTTCCGTGTGGCCGAGTGCCTTGCCGTCCTGGAGCTTCAACAGCCGGAACGAGCCCATCACAGCCGCGTGGTCGTCCCTGCGCGTAGGCATCACCTGGATCTCGACGTGCCTCAACTCGGCCATCTCCAAAAGGTGTTCGAGTTGGTGACGCAGCACCATTTTGCCCCCGAGGGGCCGCCGCAGTGTCATCTCTTCCTGGACAAAGGTGACCAGAGGGTGGGGTGCCCGGTCGAAGACGGCCTTCCGTGCCATGCGCGCGGCCACGTGGCGTTCAATCTCGTCCTCGCTGAAAGCGGGCCTCCGCATCGCGTACAGCGCCTGGGCGTACTCGGGCGTCTGCAGCAACCCGTGGATGTGCAGGGCCGAGTACGCCCCGAGCTCGACCGCCTGATCCTCCAGCTTGGTCAGATCCCGGACGGTCTTCGGATACCGAGCCTTCTCCACGTCCTCCTTCATCGCGGAGATCTTGCCGCCCGCACCCAGCACCTCATCCGCCTTGTCGAGAAAATCCGGCTTGGGAATCCGGCGCGCCCGCTCCACGGACGACACCATCTCCTCCCCGTACCCGATCGCCGAACCGAACTCCGCCTGCTTCAGCCCGGCCGCCTCGCGCCACATCTTGATCTGCCGCCCCACCGTCCTGAGCACGGCCGCCGCTTCCTCGTCCTCCACGCCTTCCCCTCCTGACGTACGAGCCGTACGACCCCGCCATGCGTCCGGACAGTCACGCT
Organism: Streptomyces sp. NPDC057424; assembly: GCF_042803315.1. Taxonomy (NCBI): domain Bacteria; kingdom Bacillati; phylum Actinomycetota; class Actinomycetes; order Kitasatosporales; family Streptomycetaceae; genus Streptomyces; species Streptomyces sp. NPDC057424. The sequence goes on along the minus strand of NZ_JBHVCP010000001.1, from coordinate 108,111 downwards.
CCGTACCGAGGTCGTCGCTGTTCAGCGTAGGGACGGACGGCCACGCTGGGTGACATGAGCCAGAAATCCCTCGCTGAAATCAGCACCCCCGTACGCCACTTCACGATCCAGCTGTCCGCCACTCGAAGAGGCGCTCGACTGGCCCGCCTGCTCGCCGAACGCCAGCTCGACGAGTGGGGCGAGGCGTACGACGCCGCCGCGCAGGTGGTGGCGGAGCTGGCGTCGAACGCGGTGCTGCACGGACGCGTCCAGGGCAGGGACTTCCGGCTGGCCCTGAAGCTGCACGCCGACCGCACGCTCCGTATCGAGGTCACCGACGCCCGGGGCGACCGGATCCCACGGCTCCCGGGGCCGGTGGCGGACGACGCCGAGGGAGGCAGGGGCCTGCGCATCGTCGATGCGTACGCGGACCGCTGGGGCCTGACGCGGGCACCGGCCGGTGCGAAGACACTGTGGGCCGAACTCGGCACTCGCGACCCGGGTGTGACGGGGGAGGGGCCGGATCACGGCCTGTCGTGATCCCGGCGGACCTCGGCGCCGAAGAGCCCGAGGCGGGAAGGGATCAGGTCCGCCTGGGGCATCATGGTTCTGAACCGACGGATGATGAGCGAGGGGGCCGGGAGTTGTCGTTCCTGAAGTTCGCCAGTGACGAGGTCCTGGGGATGGCGAACACCCTGGAGACCAGCGGGGGCCAGATGAAGTCGGCCTCCAAGGAGATGAAGCACGCCGACTCCCGGCAGATCGGTCACGGAGGCCTGGAGTCGGCCTGCGACGACTTCGCCGATTCCTGGGACTACGGATTCGGGGAGCTGTCGAAGCTCACGAAGGGCGTGTCGAAATTCGCCCGGAAGGCCTCCGAGGAGTTCACCAGGCTCGACCAGCAGCTGTCCGACGAGCTGCGGAAGAAGCAGGCCAAGGGCAAGACGTAGGCGTCGCGTCAGTCCTCGGCCCGCTCCCGCTCCTCCCGCGGCACGTCGAAGCTGAGGGTGCGCCCGATCCGGGCCAGGCGTCCGCTGTAGGAGTCGAGAAGGAACACGGACGGCGTGGAGATCGTCACGTAGACGCAGTAGTCGCGCGGGGCGGGGACCACCAACTGGAGCGTGGCCATGGGAAGCGCCGGGCGTATCCTCTCCCCCGCTCCGCCGTCCGCCAGGCCGGCCTCGGCGGCCAGCCGGGCCGGCACGGTGACCATTCTCAACGAGGTGGACATCACTCCCGGGCCGCACGGCAGCTTGACCGCCAGCAGCATGTCCTGCCGGCCCTGCACGCCCTTGCCCAGCGGGAAGTCCAGCTCGCGCAGTTCCCTCTCGCCGGCGTAGAACTTCTGTTCCTTGGCCCGGTACACGCCCTCCGCCGTCAGCAGCCGGTCACGGTGCCCGCTCGGTTTCACGGTCACCGCGAGCAGCCCCATCGAGAGCCGCTCCTCGCCACCGACGTCCTCCGTGCCCAGGCACAGCGCGGTGAGGTCGACGGTCTCCTCTCCGCCCCGCGACAACCCCGGCAAAGCGGCCCGCAGTTGCTCCGTGGTGGCGGCCAGGTGCGTCTCGTCGGCGTCGGGGTTCAGCCTGGCCAGCGTCTCCCACCAGCCGTCGACAGCCGCGGGGTCGGGCAGCCGGACGAACTCGTCGGGAACCGTGTACCGGAACGCGTAGGGAGTCGCCCGGGCGGAGGCCGCCTCGATCGGGTTCCGGGTCATGCGGCGGTCCCGAAGTCCGTCGATTCCAGGCCCTTGGTGAAGCTGTCACCGGCGGAAGTGAGCGTCGCGGCCGTGTCGAACCGGGGACCCAGCGGTCCCGGGGCCATGGTCGTGGGCTCGTCGTCCGGCGGTTCGTAGGCGGCGAACCCGGCGCCCGGGCCGACGACGGGGATGTCGGAGATGTTCCAGTCGCCGTCCAGCCAGCGGCCGTCGTTGCTGTTGGATCCGAGCGCGAAGCCCGCCCCGGTGACCGTGCCGGTGATGTCGAGTGCCTGCCCCGTGGCGACGCGCACCCAGCCCTGGCCCGCCATGGCGAAGCCGCGCGCCGAGTTGGCCATGCCGCTCGGAATCTTCGCGATGTTGCCCCAGCCGCCGGAACCGATCTTGCCGAGCGTGGCCATGAAACCCTCCGTCGCCCGCAGCGTCCGCCCGGACTGCACCAGCAGCCGACCCGCCTGGGCGAGCTTGGCGCCGGCCAGGCTCGCGCCGCCCGCGACCACCCCGAGGGCATCCCACGCGAGGGTCTCCCAGGTCACGCCCTCCGCGCCGCCGATCATGGCGGCACTGTGGGCGGCCAGCGCGCCCAGGCCGACGAGGAATCCGATGAGTCCGAGGGCGCCCACGCCGGTGCCGAGCATCAGGGCGACCAGGCAGATCACGCCGATGACCATGGCGATGTCGGCGAGAAGGTCCCCGACGAGCTTCCAGAAGTTGGGGTCCGTCAAGGTGTCCCAGGCGTCGGAGAGGAACTCGGTGAAACCGTCGACGAGGTCGTCGAACCAGCCGGGCTCGGGCGGAGCGTCGTCAGCGGCGTCCTTGACGGCCCGGGCCGTGGCGTCCGCCGCGGTGACGTACTCGGCGTTCAGGGTGCGGGCCCGGGACCGCACGGCCTCCAGTTCGCCGTGGGCCGAGTCGTACGCCCGCTGCTTGCTCTCCTTGTCCTTGTCGTGCTTCTCCTGCTCTTTGTCCGGTATTCCGGATGTGTTACTCGGCAGGGCGTCCAGAGCACCCTTGGCGGTGCTCGCCTTCCTGGCCGCGGCTGCGGCCTCCTCCTCCAGCTTGCGGGCGCGGGCCTGGAACCCGTCGAGGCTGGTCTCCCAGTTCGACAGGACACGGTGCGTGGTCTCGATGGACCCGAGCGCCCGCTTCAGGTAGGGCGGAATCTTGTCGACGGACTTGGTGAACGCGTCGGCGGCCTGACCGGCCCAGATCCCGTCCGACGTGCCGACCTTGGCGAGCTGGGTCTGCGCCGTACCGCCCTCCCGGTTCACCCGGCCGATCGCCGAGACCATCAGCCGAACCGTCTCCAGGTCGCCCGGAGCCGGATCGAAGCCGAGATTGGGATATTCCGACGAACCCACCGCATGCCCCCCTGGTTTCCACGCCTGCCGACCGCTTCCCGCCCGGGGAACGCTGTCTGCTCGAGTGATAGGAAGCTATCCGTGGGACGAACGATTGCGCCATCGCCGTCATCACACCCTTACATGTCCACGAGGCCGCCTCGGGCCGGAACGGCCCCGCCCTCGACGCAGGAGGCGAGATGTTGCTGCAGACCCAGCTCAAGGCACTGCTGCAGGACGGCGCGCGGGGTGCCGAGCGGCATGACGCACGCCATCTGCAGCGCTCGTGGCGCAAGTTCGCCGCCTTCGCCTACGTCGTCGAGCAGTACGGCTACCGCTACGACGGGCTGTCACCCCTGTCGCCCCAGGGCAGTCCGAACCCGTACTTCGCCTTCCGGCGCATGCCGGACGCCGCGGAACGGGCGGCCCGCACCGCCGCCCGGTATCCGGACGCCCTGGACGGTGGACCGCTGCCCGGCATGCGTCCCGGCGGGCATCGCCTGCGTCCGCTGCCCGAGGCGCGGCGCGACGTCGATCTGCTGCACGCCCGGATCATGGTCGACTACAGCCGCACCCACCGGCGGCGGGGGCTGATCGCCCTCCTGCTCATCCCCCTGGTGCTGCTGATCCCGCTCTCGCAGACCGGCTTCTCCGGGCCGGCGCTCCTGGTCTGTGCCGCCGTCTGGCTGTTCTTCGCCGGTCTGTGGGCCCTCGGGCTGCTCATCGCCCGGCGCCGCCACCGGAAGTACGGCGAGATGCTGCGAGCCGCGGGGATCACCTGGCCGCGGACCTGAGGCCGCCGACCGGGACCTCCCGAGGGCACCCCCGCACCGTTCCGCCCCTGAACCCACCGTTCCCGTTCGATTACAGTGCTCGCTGTCGTACGTGTGCACGGTGCCCTGGGGAGGTCTAGGTGGGTGCGACTGCCGGCGCCGTCTGGGGCCGTACGGAGCAGCAGGACTTCCGCAGCCGGGTGCGAGGGACCCTGCTCGGCGTGGCCGTGGGAGACGCGCTGGGGACGCCGGTCGACGGGCTGACCGTCGACGCCATCCGGGAGGCGCACGGGCCGGAGGGCCTGGTGGACCTGGCCCCCGCCTACGGCAGACGCGGCGCCGTCACGCACCTCACCCAACTCACCCTGTTCTCCGTCGACGGCCTGATCCGGGCTCAGGTCAGGCGGGACACCGGGGCCTGGCATCCGCCGACCGATCTGCACCGGGCGTATCTGCGCTGGGCCGCCACCCAGCGCGACTGGGGGCCCGACGAGCGGCGCAAGGAAGACGGGTGGCTGGCGCGGGAGGAGTGGCTGTACGCGCGGCGTGACCCCGGCCGCGCGCTGCTGCTGGGGCTCGGCGACGAGACCATGGGGACTCCGGATGCGCCCAAGAACCCCGGGGAGGCCGGGCCCGAGGCCGCCGCCCGGTCGGCCCCTTTCGGGCTGCTCGTGGGCTGGGAGCCGCAGCTGGTCGCGCAGCTCGCCGTCGAGTGCGCCGCGCAGACCCACGGCCATCCCACGGCCTCCCTCGCGGCGGGCGCGTACGCCGTGCTCGTGCATGCGCTGGCGCTGGGCGAGAGCCTCGACGGCGCCGCGCAGCGGGCCTTCGGGCTGCTGGCCGCCCGGCCGGGGCACCAGCCGGTGTCGGACGCGTTGCAGCGTGCGCTGGGTGCCGTGCGGCAGGGCATGCCAGGGCCGGAGCGCGTGGCCGAGCTGAGCGGGGCGGGTACGGCGGAGGGGCTCGTCGCCGCCGCCGTGTACTGCGCGCTGGTCGCGGCCGACGTCCGGCACGGGCTGTGTCTCGCCGTGAACCACGACGGCCCGTCCGCCGCCACCGGCGCGCTGACCGGCGGCCTGCTCGGCGCGCTGCACGGGGAGACCGCCCTGCCACCGGCCTGGCTGGCCGAGCTGGAGGGCCGCCCCACCATCCTGGAGCTCGCGGACGACTTCGCCATGGAGATGACCCAGGGGCCCGCCCTGCACGGGCCCGGCGGATCGTCACCGGGCTGGCTCGCCCGCTATCCCCGGGCCTGACCGGCCCACGCGTGCGGCGTGAGGCAGCCGCCGGCGAAGCCCGAGGTCACGCGCCCCTGCCGCGCGAGGTCCGGTGGGCGATGCCCGGTCACCGGCGCGGCGGCCCGCAGGACCGTCGGCGGCGGGAGGCCGATCACTGGTCCGGCGGCGGGTTTCGGCGAGGGCCCGCTCGAGCCCTCCCGGGCCCGGCGCTGGATGCCGCCGCAAACGAAGGCCTGGTCACAGCGGGCCGAAGCCGGTGGCGCTGAGCCTACCGAGGCGAGGCAGCATCCACCCGGCCAGGGCCGCCGGCCCCTACTGCTCTCACTCATATGGAGTAACCCAGTTGCGCGGGTCAATCCAGCGGGGACGCTGGAGTGGTAGGCCCAATCGAGTGAAGGAGACACCGATGGCGCTCCTGGACGTAGACCTTTCGAATCACATTCCGGCGGGCTGGTACGCCACATGGCGCATCGACTCGTTCGCGGCAAACAGATTCCGCGTAGTGCTCAGGGACAGCCAGGCTACTCATGTCGACACGAACACCAGAGGCAAGGGCGGACCAGACCTCGTCGACACCAACTCCAAGAGGGTCGGTCCTGGGCTCAGGCTCACGGTTGAGAACATCAGCGCGTCCGACGGCGCGCATGTCGATGATGACTGGCACTTGGTCGTCAACCCGCGCGATCCGGCGCGCAGCCCTTGCGCCGTGGGCTATAACGCCTTCATTGAGGACTCGTCGGATTTCGACCTGAACGACCTGACGATCTCCCTCACAGCCCACAAGAGCGGCGCTTGAGCGGTCCAGCCCAGCCTCACGCTTCCGCAACGAGCCGAAGGCGCAACTCCCGTGTCGGATGGGCAACAGGAGCGAGCCCGCGCTCGTGTCACCGTTGTAAGACCGCGTGTCCGACCATGGGCTTCAGCCCTGCACTGTCGTGAGCGTTGCCGGCCGAGACGCCGACGAGGAGGGGCAGGCCGTTCCCGTCCGACAGGACGTGGATCCTGGAACTCGGCGAGCCCCGGTCCCCGGGGCTCGCACCTGAGTGTTCGCCCCCGCTCTAAGCCCGAACGTGGGCGGTGTCGAGGACGACGCGGGTGCGGTCGATGAGGCCGGCGTGTTGTCGAGCCGGTGCAGCACCGCCTCGTGCAGGCGGCCCCAGACGCCGGCTCTTGCGGCTTCGCGATCTCCCACAGTCCGTCCGGAACAATCCAACGGTCAGGCCTCTGAGGTCGCCTTGCGCAGAGTCCGGGCGGTTGCTGTCACATCGTGGATGCGCGGGTAGGCGGTAGGTCGGCTGAGCAGGCTACGCGCGAGGTGGAGTGCCGGCCGCTCACAGGCGGAGCGCCTGACAGGGTCGGTGATGCTGGTCAGATCAGCAGGCCGGGCGAACCCGAACAAGCGGCGGAGGATCTCGGCGGCGCAGAAGCCAAGCGCGTCTGCGAGTAGTAGGTCGAGGCAGCTGCGCCGTTCCCTATCAAGCGCGGCGGAGCCCTCCGGATCCGAGAACAGCGCCGGAGGGTAGGAGCTACCCGACCCGGTCGACTGCCAAAGGCGGAGGAAGTGGGCGTGGAAGTTGTCCCAGAGGGTTTCGATCGTATCGAGTAGCCACTCGTGCCGGTCCACACCGGGTTCGCTCGCCAGGCTGAGTCCGTCTTGGGCGAAGTAGCTGATGAACAGGTGGGCAAGGACGTTTCCGAGGTCGAAGCCCATCGGTCCGAAGCAGGCGAACTCCTGGTCGATCACACGAGTGCTTTGGGCTGTGACCATGATGGACCCGGTGTGCAGATCGCCATGGATCAGCGCCTCCTTCGACGTGAGGTACCGGCCCTTCAGCCGGGATACGGCGAGTTTGAGGGCGGTATCGCATCGAAGACGCTCGGCCTCTGTGTCGAGGGCCGGGCTGGTCCACCGGTTGCGCGGGTGGTGCACGTAGATGTCAGTGAAGACCATGTCCTCCATGACCCCGCACATCTCGGTGTTCGTCTCGAATTCGGACACCAGGAGGCGTTTTCGTTCGGCAGAGAGTGCCAGATCCGAAGTGAAGAACAGGGAGCGTGCCAGATATTCGGCGATGTGCTTCGCGAAGTTCGGATAACAGATGCCTTGAATCAGTCCATCACGCAGGACGGTGTGTTCCGTGAGGTACTCGACGGCCATGAGGTGCAGCGCAGGTTCGTGGTGCAGTGGCTCGGGCAGATACCGTTCCGCGCTCTTGCGGTGTTCGGTGAGGGCCTTGAACTCGAAGCCGTTCCGTCCCGGGTGAAGCGGCCAATCCGGTCCGGCTGCCCGCACGTACGGTAAGGCCTGTTTCACGCATACGGCGCCGAGCGGCCCGGTCACCGAGAAGACGAGATTGACATTGCCGTCACCGATTTCGCGGGCGGTCCAGTCGGCGGGAGAGCCCCCCAGCCTCCGGGCCAGTACCGCAGTCCCAGCCACGTATCGGAGAACACCGTCTTCATCGAGAATGGGGTAGTCGGGCTGGCCATCGGGCGCGGCCGGTGCGTACATGCTGTCCTCCAGGCATGAGGGCCGAGTCGGTACCAGATGTCAGTCGGGTGACTCCCGGGTGTTCCGTTCAGCACGGCAGTTCGCTGCCCTGTGGCCGCAGCCACGGCGGTGGGGCCAGGCCGAGATGGTCTTGCAGGACCCGTTCGGCGCAGCCCAGGGTCCCAGGGATCGAACCGGGATCGGAGGTCCAGCAGTCGCTGACGATGTGGACCGCGTGGCCGAGCGCGGGGGCACGCATCCGGCGTGTGATGCTGCGGGAATCGCGGCCCGGCTTCCAGACGTGCCATGCACCGTCGTGCGGGGGCAGGTTCCAATGCTGCCAGCAGGCCGAGACGGGGGCGGGGATTTCATGCATGCCGTGCATGGTGCACAGCAACCCCTGCGCGTGCTCGACCATGGCCGCGCTCGGCCGTGGGGTGTCCTCAGCGCGGGCTGCCGGGTGCGGCTCGGGAAACCGCGGGCCTTCGAGGAACCGATCCCAGTACGCCGCCGACGGACCGGTGGGGTAGGCCGCGAGCAGCAGTGCGGGACCGCCCCCCCGGCCGACTGACCCATCACGTTCGGCGCCTCCATACCACAATTGGCGAAGCGGAAGGTCCGTGGTGCTCCGTCCGGACGACAGGCCCATTCTCAGCCACCAGGCCTCCGGATAGGCGAGAAATAGCTTCAGGGCCGCAACTGCCTCTACAGAGTCGAGGTCGGCCAGCAACTGCGGGGTAAACAGCCACGTCGTGCGATCAAGTCGGCACAGCGCTCCTTGCGGCATCGCGAGGAGTACCTTGCGCGCACCCACCCGGACTCGTGTGCCGGTCGGCCTACCGAGCCTGTCCTCGATGGTGAAGGTCAGTTCATATGTCGGCCGGTGGCCGCCCTCGTGGACGACTTGGTCCACCCGGGTCAGGCGGTGCCCCAGGTGGGTGTGGCCGCCTGCAGCCGAGAAGCGGGCATGCAGCGCGCTCGGTAACCTCTGCATCCCGCCAGACAGAGTGACGTAGTCGGCGTCGACGGGAGTGTGAAACAGCACGTCGAGCCAGTCGGCCGCATTGCCGCCGGTCCGAGACGCGTCGTAGCCCCCCGCGTCGTCGAGGAATCGGATCGCTTCTCGGCTCAGCCCTGCCATCAGGACGGCCGCGCAGTCCAAGGTTCGCACCGGACGCCCGTCCACGGCCGTGGAATCGCGCAGGAGGCGGTATGCCCGCGCATGCTCGCCGGCCTCTCGCCAGCGCCCCTGTTCTGCGGCATGGTGGTATAGCCGCCGAAGTCGGCTGAACCCTGCAAGGGTCCTCTCCACAGCGAGGGCTGCCAGAGCATCCGGACTGCGTCCTTGCTCCGCGGCACGCAGTCTGTACGGCACCTCATGAGCGGAGCCGACGAGCTCACGCTGGTGCAATGCGGTGGCGCGCAGGTGGGTCAGATTCTCGCCCCGTCCGAAGTCGAAGGGGACGACTGCTTCTCCAAGGCCGAGGTGGTGGACCAGAGCCATGACCGAACGGAGCTGCCAGTGCAGGTGCATCGCACCTAGATCAGCCCAGGCACCCGGGGCGGGCCCCACTCGGGTGGACCAGACGCGGCCGCCGATCCGGTGGGACCGCTCGAAAAGCGCAACAGGCAGGTGTCCGAGCCCCGCCGATGCCGCAAGCCGGTAGGCCGCATAGGAGCCGCCGACGCCTGCTCCAACGACGGCTACACCCACATCGCATCGATCCACCGCTGCCTGCCTGTTGGTCCGTCTGGCGCACACCCGGCCTGCCCTCTCCTTTCACTCTATGCACAAGAGGCACATCATGGAGTGACCGAGGGGTGGGGTTCGGTGTCGTCGACAGGAAGGGAGGACTTCGAGGCGAGGAGAGCGCCGGTGAGAGGTGAACATCGGCACGATCGAAGGGCTACACGTGATCTTCAGGGAAGAGGTGCTGGCCAAGGCGCCGCCCGCTTACGACGGCCTGTCAGAGTACTTTCGTGACGTCCGCGCCTTCTTTGAGGTCCTCAGCGTCCGTTTCGCGATGCCCGAGTACGGGGTGAGCCTGCGGCCCATCCATGGGAACGAACTGTTCGCCAATGCGAACAGCTACCTGCTCTCCGACGACAGCTCGTACCCGTTCTATCTGTGGCTGCCCACGTGGCTGGGACGCTTCTACCTCGATCCCGAGAGGGTGCCGGACGAGTGCCCGACTGACGAGTGCCCGACCTCGCAGGCTCGGCTCATCGCCTTCGTCTGGCCCTGGCTGGGTTTCAACGACGCCTACGTCCAGGACGCGACGCGCCCGGAGTGCTGGTTCGGGGTGGCCGATCCGCAGCCGCGCGATCCGGAGGAGCGGGTCGGCACCACCGCCGAGAGCATTTTCAAGTACTTCCGTGTAGAAAGCACTCGAGAAGACGAGGTCGACGGATGGCTCACCGGCGGCTTCCGCGGTGAGCGGATCGGGTGCAGTCTGGATGGCCGCTGGTGCCTGCGGAGGGTGCCGCTGTCCAGACTCACGAGTTACTACCAGGTTGAGCAGAACATCATCCGGCCGCTGGCGGAGAAGTTCAGTGAGCTGACCGTCGCCCCCGCTGCGACCTCCGCGATCGACGGCCGTCCTGCCTCGGCTGCAGCAGCTCGGCGCAGCTCTCTCCGGTAACTCCCCCGCTGACCGGCCCCGGTGAGGACGGCAGGGGCGGGTACTTGCCCGCACCCTGGAGAAGGCCGTTCCGGCGGCGGCTGCCGGACGGCGGTGACCCGGCCGCATGCGCTGCAACTGTGCGGCCAGGTCGGCACCCTGTGGGCTCAGTCCGCCGCGCGCGCGCCCATCCTGTCCCCGACGCGCGCCGTCGGCGCAGGCACCGCGGCCGACGCGGCGCCGTCCCCGTCGGTGTTGATCTTCTCGATGATCGCCAGCCGCTCCGGGGTGTCCTCCGGCCTGATGTAGCCGACGAGGACGTAGAGGACCAGGGAGACCGCCAGCGGGATCGACACCTGGTACTGGAGCGGCACGCCGCCCTCGACGTTCCAGTTGACCGGGTAGTTCACGAGCCAGAAGGCGAGCAGGCCCATCGACCAGCTGACCAGGGCCGCCGTCGGGCCGGAGCGGCGGAACGCGCGCAGCAGACCCAGCATCATCGGGATCGCCATCGGGCCCATCAGACCGGCCACCCACTTGATGACGACCGTGATGATGTCCTTGAACGCGGGCGAGTTGACCTGCGTGGCCGCCGCCATGGACAGACCGAGGAAGACGACCGTGGCGATACGGGCGACCCGCAGGCCCTGGCTCTGGTTCCAGGTCCTTGCCCGCGCCCAGATCACCGGCGCGCAGTCCCGGGTGAACACCGCCGCGATGGCGTTGGCGTCGGAGGAGCACATGGCCATGGTGTGCGAGAAGAAGCCGACGATGACCAGGCCCAGCAGGCCGTGCGGCAGGAGCTGCTCGGTCATCAGGGCGTAGGAGTCCGAGCCGTCCGGCTTCTGCGACTCGACCAGCAGCGGGGACATCCACATGGGGAAGAACAGGACCAGGGGCCAGACCAGCCAGAGGATCGCCGAGAGGCGCGCCGAACGCTCGGCCTCCTTGGCGTTCGGCGTGGCCATGTAGCGCTGGGCCTGGTTGAGCATGCCGCCGTTGTACTCGAAGAGCTTGATGAAGAGGAACGCCAGCAGGAACACCGTGCCGTACGGCCCGACCAGCGGTTTCTCGTGGCCCTGGAGCGCGGGGGAGTCCCAGACGCCGAAGAAGCCGCCGTGGTCGTCGAGGCGGACGAAGACCGCCACGAACATCGCGATGCCGGCCAGCAACTGGATGATGAACTGGCCGAGTTCGGTCAGCGCGTCCGCCCACAGGCCGCCGATCGTGCAGTAGATCGCGGTGATGCCGCCGGTGATGAGGATGCCCTGGTTGAGGGAGATGCCGGTGAAGACGGACAGCAGCGTGGCGATCGCCGCCCACTTCGCGCCCACGTCCACGATCTTCAGCAGCATCCCGGACCAGGCCAGCGCCTGCTGCGTCTTCAGGTCGTAGCGGTTCTTCAGGTACTCCAGCGGGGAGGCCACGTGGAGCCGGGAGCGCAGCCTGTTGATGCGCGGGGCGAACAGCTTCGACCCGATGGCGATGCCGAGGGCGATGGGGAAGGACCAGGTGACGAAGGACGTGACGCCGTAGGTGTAGGCGATGCCCGCGTACCCGGTGAACATCACCGCGCTGTAGCCCGACATGTGGTGCGAGATGCCGGAGAGCCACCACGGCATCTTGCCGCCGGCGGTGAAGAAGTCGCTGACGTTGTCGACGCGTTTGTGCGACCAGACGCCGATCGCGACCATCACGGCGAAGTAGCCGATGAGCACGGCCCAGTCGAGACCGTTCATGAATCCCCTTCCACGGTGCTGCCGCCAGGGTCAGGCATGTGAACTCTGGGTTCGGTGACGTGCGCACGGCAAGCAAGAGGAGGGTCAAGAGACCGTAAAATAGTTCGGTGAGGTGACCTCAGTTTATGTACATGAACGAGAAGGTGTGGCTGGGAACCGTCGTCCAATCCCCCTCAGCGCATCAGTTCTCCCGCGTTCACCAGCAGCGACTGCCCCGTGATCGCCCGCGCCCGGTCCGAGGCGAGGAACACCGCCGCGTCCGCCACATCCCTGTCCGTCGCCAGCTCCGGCAGCGCCATCCGGTCCGTCAGCCTGCCCAGCACCGCAGCCTCCGACACGCCCTCCGACCGGGCGGCGAACTGCACGTACGCCTGCACCGGCGGCCCCCACATCCAGCCGGGCAGCACGGTGTTGACCCGGATCCGGTGAGGCCCGAGCTCTCGCGCCAGCGAGTACATCGCACTCGTCAGCGCCCCCTTCGACGCCGCGTACGCCGCCTGCCGCACCTGCGAGGGGGCGGCCACCGCCGACTGCGTCCCGACGAACACGACGGATCCGCCGCCCTCTTTGAGCGACGGCAGACAGGCCCGGGTCATCCGCAGCGTGCCCAGCAGGTTCACATCCAGCACCGTCCGCCAGGACGCGAAGTCGGCGTCCTCCAGCCCGCCGAAGTAGCCGTCGAGGGCGGCGACATGCACGACGGCGTCGATCCCGCCGAACCGCTCCCGCGCCACCTCCGCCAGCGCCTCGCACTGCGCCTCGTCACAGATGTCCGTGGCCCGGTACGCGGTGCACGCCCCGCCGGGGTCGACCTCGGCGGCCGTCTTCGCCAGGCTCGCCTCCGTACGGGCCCCGAGCACGGCACACCCGCCGTCCCGCACGACGGCCGCCACGACCTGCCGTCCGAGCCCGGCCCCGACTCCCGACACGACGACCGTCTTCCCCGCGAGCAGTGACATGGCAGGACCTCCCCGGACCGGACCCTGGCGTTCTATCTGACGGAGCGTCAGAGTATGAGCCGGCCTCCGACGAAGGGGAAGAGCATGAGCGAGGACACCCGCAGCGAGCTGTACGCCGAACTGGCCGCCGTCGGCCCCTACGGCACCCACCCCGGGCACGCCCTCATCACCATGGTCGAGCCGCATCCCGGCCACGAGTACGCGTACAACCGCTGGTACGAGGACGACCACTACTACGCCGGTGCGATGGCCATGCCCTGGATGTACGCGGGCCGCCGCTGGGTGGCGACGCGGGACCTGCAACTCCTGCGCTACCCCCAGAAGTCGGCGATCGCCCAGCCCGTCACCGCGGGCTGCTACCTCTCCACTTACTGGATCACCGCCGGCCGGTACGACGACCACATGCGCTGGACGGTCGCCGTCAACAAGCGCCTCAACCGGGACGCCCGCGTCTACCACGACCGCACGCACGTCCTCACGGCGTTCCAGAACCACGAGGCGACGGTGTACCGCGACGGAGCGGCCGGGCCTCGCGACGTCCACGCCCTCGACCACCCCTACGCGGGCCTGGTCCTCCAGGTCGTCGAGGCGGACATCCCCGGGCAACGCGCCCCGCTCCTGGAGTGGCTGCGCACCCGCCACCTCCCCAGGCGCCTCACAGGCTCACCGGCCGCGCTGGTGACGGTATTCAGCCCGACGCCCCTCCCCGGCGACCGCATGACGTACGTGAAACAGGTCGAGGGCGTCGACACCCGCCTGACGCTCCTGTGGTTCCTCCAGACGGACCCGAGGGAGTGCTGGGACCCCCACTTCACGGACCTCGACGCGGCGGTGACGGAGTCGGGCCTGGGCAGGGTGGAGCTGGTGGCGCCGTTCATACCGACGGTGCCGGGCACGGACACGTACGTGGACCGGCTGCGCTGAGGCTCAGCGCAGCTCCTCCGGGCACGGCGTGCCGCGGGGCAACTGGTACGGCGCCGCCAGGCGGTACGTCCCGGCCTTCGGGGCCAGCAACTCCGTCCACTTGTCGCCCTGTGCGTCCTCCTCCGTCTCCGCGAGGCAGCCGTTGACGTTCACGTACGTCTTCGGCTCGCCCTCGGGACGGTTCCTGGACTCCTCCGTCTCCTGGGGCGGCTTCAGGCTCTTGCCCTCCGCGTCGACGATGCTCAGCCACGGCGAGTACGGGATGCGGACCAGGACCCGGCCCGCCTTCTTCACCCGGAGGGTCATCTCGCCCTGCTCCGCCCGGTCGACCACCGCGTTCGGCTCCGCCAGCGAGGTCGGGGCGGCCACCCTGAACAGCTGCCAGTTGGCGTCTCCCCAGATCTGGGTCAGATACGGCAGCCCGCGCCGCACCAGCGCCCGCTCCCGCTGCCCCCCGTCACCGTCCGGCTCGCCCTTCGGCAGCACGACGTAGTGCACCGCCCAGCGCTTCAGCCACTCGTGGTAGTTCGCCGAGTTGAGCGTGTCGTCGTAGAAGAGCGGGTTGCGCTCCATGTCGGCCTGGCGGTTCCAGCCGCGGGCCAGATTGACGTACGGGGCGAGCGCGGAGGCCTCGCGGTGCGAGCGGGCCGGGACGACCTCGACCCGGCCCTTCTCGGCGCCGATCTCCTGCAACTCGTTGACGAGCGGCGCGAGCTCACGCGACCAGGACGCCGCCGGGGCCGTGTGCACGATGTCGTCGACCGTCTTGAAGCCGATCCACACGCCGAAACCGCACAGCGCCACGACGAGCACGTACCACTTGCGGCTGCGCGGCACCGTGAACGGCAGCGCGGCGACCAGCGCGACCCCGGCGAACAGCATCGCCAGCCGAGTGATGTTCGAACCGATCTGGGAGCTGATCAGCCACACCAGCACGACCCCCAGGCCGTACACCGCGGCCGTGAGCCGGACCGTCTTCCACTCCTGCGGGACCAGCACGTAGGCGAGGACCGAGAACGCGAGCGGCAGCAGCACCGAGCCGAACATCATCGGCTGTGTGCCCGAGAACGGGAACAGCCACGCCGACACCGCCACCACCGCGCTCGGCGCCAGGCCCAGCGTCCACGCGCCCGGCCGCCGCTTCTGCAGGAACAGCGCCACCGCCACCAGGCCCACGAACAGGCCCGCGACCGGCGACGCCATGGTGGCCAGCGCGGCCAGCGGCGCCGCGCTCAGGGCCTTCACCCAGCGCTTGTACCGCCACCGGTACGGCCAGCAGAACACGACGGCGACCGCGCCCAGCGCGAACATCATGCCCAGCCCGAACGTCACCCGCCCGGACACCGCGTTGCAGAACAGTCCGAACACACCGGCCAGCGACGCCCACAGCGGGTTGAGGACGGAACGGCTGCGCAGGAGAAGCAGGGTCAGCAGGCCGGCCGAGACCGTCCCCGCGATCATCATCGTCGTGCGCACACCGAGCACCGACATCAGATAAGGCGACACCACGCTGTACGACACGGGGTGCATCCCGCCGTACCAGGCGAGGTTGTACGCCGAGTCCGGGTGCCGGCCGACGAACTCGGCCCACGCGTCCTGCGCGGCCAGATCGCCGCCGCTGTTCGCGAACGTGAAGAACCAGAGGATGTGCAGCGCCGCGGCCAGGCCCGTGATGGACAGGACCGGGTGCACCAGCATGCGCTCACGCAGCGCCAGTACGGAGGCGGGCCACTCGAACCGCGAGCCGTTGTCACGGCCCGGTGCGCCGGTGCCTTCCGCCGTGCCCTCCGCCGCCGTGCTGTCTTGCGGCACGTCGTCCTGCGGCGCGTTGTCTTCCGGTGCTTCGGGCAGGCTTATTCGCGTGCCTGGTACCGAGCCCGGTTCGGCGTCGTCTGCGCGTGTCGGCTCCGCAGTGGCCACTCGAAGGCACTCCCCGTGTCCCGTCTTCTGTTCTCAGCTTCCGCTGCGCGCCGCCGCGAGCGGCGGCCTGTCCCGGTTCGGGACGCTAGCACGCACCCCGCCGGGCGGCGCCCGGACGGGCCGTTACCGGCGGAGTGCGGTGGCGCAGGCCGCGCCCCGGGTCAGCCGAGACGCGTGAGCTTGGCCGCGAAGCCCGGCTCCACCAGGTCCTTCTGGAGGGCGACCGGGACCTTCACGGCGCTGGTGGTGCCGTCGCCGACGGTGAGCGTGCCCACCTTCGTGCCGGCCTCGGCCGTGTGCGGCAGGTCGTCCCCGGCGAACGTCAGCCTGACGGACAGGCCCGCCCAGCCGACGGCCGTGACGTCCTCGGTGACGGCGACCGGTGTGCGGCCGCCGAGACCGTCGTCGGCGTACCCGACGATGTCGCCCTTCTTCAGGATCGTCGCCGACTCCAGCGCGCCCTGCGCGGCCCGGATCAGCTTGTCGCCCTCGTGGAGCGCGGCGCCCAGGATCGTGTTGTCCGGGCCGCCGGCGGGCTGGCGCACGACCGCGCCGATGATCCGGTGGGTCTCGCCGTTCACGTCCTTCTTGGCCGCGAACACGAGGTTGCCGAGCGCCGAGGTGGTGGTGCCGGTCTTGATGCCGGTGACGCTGTTGTAACCGACCAGGCGGTTCCAGTTGTCGTGCTTCTTCTGCTTGTAGTCGACGTACGACATCATCGCCGCGACCTCACGGAAGGCCGGCTGCTGCATGGCGGCCTTGGCGAGCTTCACCTGGTCCACGGCCGTGGAGACGGTCGTGTTGTTCAGGCCCGACGGGTCGGTGTACGTCGTGTTCTTCATGCCGAGGTCCTTGGCGGCGTCGTTCATCTTCTGCACGAACGCCTTCTCGGACCCCGCGTCCCAGCGGGCCAGCAGCCGCGCCACGTTGTTCGCGGACGCGATCAGGATGCTCTCCAGAGCCTCCCGCTGGGAGAACTTGTCGCCCTTGGTGACGTCGACGGTGGACTCCTGCCCGGCGTCGGACTGGTCCTGGGCGGCCTGGTCGATCAGGATCTTCGGGCCGTCCTCACCGCTCTTGAGCGGGTGGTCGCGGAGGATGACGTAGGCGGTCATGACCTTGGCGACGCTCGCGATCGGGACGGGCTTCTGCTCGCCGGAGGACCCGAACGTGCCGATGCCCTGGACGTCCAGCGCGGCCTGGCCGTCGGCGGGCCAGGGGATGTCGACCTTGCCGCCCTCGAAGGTGTAGCTGTCCTCGGCGGTGAGCTCGAGGGTGGGCGTGGGGAGCGGGCGCACGCTCTGCACGACTGCGAAGACGACCACCAGCAGCAGCACCAGCGGCGTCCAGATCTTCACCCGCCGGGCCGCCGTCCGCAGCGGCGTCTCCGGGGGCGGCGGGGTGTTCGTCAGCTCGGCCAGCAGATCCAGCGGCGGCCTGGGCGGCAGCGGCTGCTGCGTGGTCCGCTCGGGGCCGACGGCGGGGACGGGTGCGGTGGCGTCGGCCGGGGCGGCCGGCTTTTCGGGCGCCGGCTCGTCCAGGGGCTTGAGCGCGACGAACTTGCTGGTCCGCTCGGCGTCCTTCTCCGGAGCGTCCTTGGTGCCGCCCCCGAGCTTCAGCATGGTGGTGGGCTGATCGACCGGAGGCCGTACGGCCTTGAAGACGGCGGTGGGCTGGTCGACGGGCGGTTCGGCGGGGGCGTCGTCGGTGTCGTCGTCCGACTTGTCCGCGGTGCCGGTGGCTCCGCCGGGCTTCGGGGTCCCGTCGGCGCCGGTGGCTCCGCCGGTCTCGGCGCTGTCGGCGCCGGGCTTGTCCTCGGCGGCGCCGTCGGTACGGGACTTGCCCTCGGCGCCGTCGTCCTTGGAGGTGCCGTCCTTGGAGGTGCCGTCCTCGGCGGGGTGCTCGGCGTCGGGGTTCTTCGGCGCGTCCTCGGGCCCGGCGGTCTTCGGTGAGGTCCCGGGGACGGCGTCGTTCGGCGTGCTCCTGGGGTCAGCGGTCTTCGATGCGGCCTTGGTGTCGTCGTCCTTGGCGGCGTGCTCGGCGTCGTCGTCCTCCGGCGCGGCTCCGGGGGCGGCGTCCTTCGGTGCGGCCTTGGGCTCGGCGTCCTTCGGCGCGGTCTTGGCGGCGTCCTCGGTGCCGGAGGTCTTCGGTGCGGCCTCGGCGTCGGTGGAGATCCGCGGGTCCGCCGGCTTGGAGGCCTCGACCGCGGTCTTCTCGTCGGGCTCGGGCTCGGCCTCGTCCGCGGCGGTGCCCGCGCTACCGCCCGTGGCGGAACGGTCCGCCTCGGGTGCGTCGGCCTCGCCCCGGCTCCCCTCGGAGGCCGTGCCCGCGGCGTCCTGGTCCGCCTCGCCCCGCTCGGCCTCACGCTCGGCGTCCCCCGCGCCGGTGCCGTTCTTCACAGGCCCCGACGCGCCGTCGTCCTCGGCGTCCTTCCCGGCCCCCTGGCCGTCCGTGTCGGCCTCGGCGGGCTCGGCGGGCTCGTCCGTGCGCTCGGCGGCCTCCCGGCCGTCCTCGGCGTCCTTGCCGCCCCCCTTGCCGGCGGCAGGCTCCTCGCCCTCGTCCGCCGAAGCGACCCACGCGGCGACGGCATCCCGCAGCCGCCCGTCACTGCCCCCGGGGCCGGAGGACTCACCGGCCCCGGATCCCTCGGAGGAGCCGGAAGCACCCGGCCCGGCGTCAGCCGCCGCGTCCTCGGTGCCCGAGCCACCCGCAGCGCGCTCGGTGTTCTCCGGGTCCTCCGCCGTCCGCACGGACAGCACGCGGGTCGCCGTATCGGCACCGCCTCGTGCCGAGGACCTCTTCGGTTCCCGGGACACCGCGAGCCGCGGGTCGGCGGCTTCGCTCCTGGCCTCCGGAACCGGACTCGCGCTCCCCGACGTCTCTCGTGCCGACGACTCGCGCTGCTTCGACCTGTCGGGGGACTCGCCCGCCACCGATGCCTCCTCCTCGCGCCACACGCCCCGCGTGCGCGTACCGAACCGTGAACCGCCGCCCGTGACACCGCTCCGGCGCTGTCCGAACCATGTACCAGTGTCCTGTGTGCGGGCCAAACCCATCCGGTAGACGAGAACGACATACCTACTGGTTCCACTACGAACCGGTCACGCACCCTCGACAGACCAATGTGAGAGGGGTCACCCTGTCTTTCATCCACGCGGGGAGGCATGGATGGGCAGGAGCCGCAGAACACTTCCGGAGGAGCTTCTGCTGCTGGCGTTGGACCCGACCACGGGTACCACCGCACAGCCGCAGTCGCTCGACCTCGGTCTGGCCGGAGCACAGCTAGTAGAGCTGGCGCTGGCCGGACGGATAGCCCCAGACGGGGATCGTATCGCCGTGGTGGCACCACGGCCGACTGGAGATCCAACACTGGACTGCGCACTGGAGTTGCTGCGAAGGCGTGGTGCTCCCGTGCGTGCCGTTCACTGGATCGGCGGGCCGCGTCTCGGGCTGCGCCAGACCTACCTCTCGCATCTGGAGCGGTGCGGCATGGTGCACGCCGTGGCCGGCCAGATGTGCGGAGTGCTGCCGACGACTCGCTACCAGGCGACGGACACCGAGATCAGCCGGGAGATCAGGGCCCGGCTGGACTCCGCGATCCGCACCGGCGTACCGCCGGACCCGCGGACCGCGGCACTCGCCGCCCTCGCCCATGCGGTCGGCCTCGGCAAGCACCTGTACCCGGGCAACGAGGGACGCTCCTCTCGCTCCCGGCTCAGGGACCTGATCAGGCACGACCCCATGGGCGGTCTCGTCGCGCACGCGGTGATGGACGTCCAGAACGGCGTCGCGGCCCAGCCGCGCCGCAGCCCGGCACCGTCCGGCCGTCAGGCCGCCGGCGGAGCCAGGCCCGCAGCGGAACCCGCCCGCGGCGTTCCGATGCAACCGCGCCACGGAAGCATGGCGCGCGCCGTGGCCCACTGAGCCGCGCCGCGCCGGCACGACCTACGACCGGCACACGCACCACACGCACCACATGTACCGCGGGACCCTCGAACCCGGTCACGGGAGCCGCTGTCCGAGCGGGGCGGAGAGAGCGCACACTCTCTCCGCCCCGCTCGGCGTGCCGCGCCCGAACTGGCGTGTACCCGTCGCATATCCACCGTTTCCCAGCGGTAGTAAGCACCTTGGTGGCAGTCTGCTCAACAGCAGATACGCAAAGTAGAGGCACGCAGCCGGAGGTGCACGTCCCGTGGCGTCCAATGTCAATCCCACCGTCAGGCGGCGCCGGCTGGGCCAGGAGCTCCGCAGGCTCCGCGAGCTCAAGGGCATGACGGCCGAAGAGGTGGCCGAGCGGCTGCTGGTGTCGCAGTCGAAGATCAGCCGGCTGGAGAACGGGCGGCGCAGCATCAGCCAGCGCGACGTCCGCGACCTGTGCGGGGTCTACGAGGTCGAGGACCAGCGCATCGTCGACTCGCTGATGCAGATGGCCAAGGACTCCCGGCAGCAGGGCTGGTGGCACGCCTTCGGGGACATCCCCTACAGCGTCTACATCGGCCTGGAGACGGACGCCGAGTCGCTGCGGGTCTACGAACCCCAGATCATCACCGGCCTGTTGCAGACCCGTGCGTACGCCGAGGCCATCATCCGCGGCGGCTCGCCGGAGGCCTCGGAGGCGGACAACGACAAGCGCGTCGAGGTCCGGCTGCGCCGGCAGGGCCGGATCACCGCCGACACGGAACCGCTGCGGCTGTGGGTGGTCCTGGACGAGGCGTCCCTGCACCGGATCGTCGGCAGCCGGCCGGTGATGCGCGAGCAACTGGAGCACCTCGTCGAGATGTCGCAGCTGCCCCACATCACCGTGCAGGTCCTGCCGTTCGAGGTCGGCGCGCACGCCGGCATCAACGGCCAGTACTCGATCCTGGAGTTCGCCGACGCGGCCGACTCGAGCGTGGTCTACATCGAGGGCGTCACCAGCGACCTGTACCTGGAGAAGCCGCTCGACGTGCAGAAGTACACGGTGATGTACGAGCACTTGCGGGCCCAGTCGCTGAACGTGGACCAGTCGCGGCAGCTCATCGAGCGGGTGGCGAAGGAGTACGCGCGCTGAGCCGCCGCCGGAGGACGACCTTCCGTCGGGCAAAGCGCCGGATGCTACACCCCTGACACGCCTGACTGGAAGTCTCCCCTGGAATATGCCATCCAGTCGAGTGAATGGCTGCTCCGAACGAGGATGTTGGCGAGTAGCGTCGATCACGCCAACCATCAGCACGGGTTGGCGTAAACGCAACTGGCAACGGAGCGAACATGGCAATTCGTCTGGGCACCACGGAAACGTGGACGACGTCCTCCTACACCAACAACAACGGCGCGTGCGTGATGGTCAGGTCGACCGTCGACGAGGCCCTGGAGCTCGGGGACACCAAGATCCCCGAGGGGCCCAAACTGGCGTTTCCCGCCGACGCGTGGAACGCCTTCGTGGCCTCGGTCAAGGCCTGACCCCGCGATCGACAGCACCACAAGCACCACCGACAGAGCCCTCTCGACCAGCATCGCCGTCCTTGCCGAGAGGGCTCCGCTTGTGCCCGGATCCCTGAGGGGGGATCAGCTCACCGGGAACGCCACGTCACACACCGGGTCCTCGGGCCCCGTCGCCGCCCAGTCGGCGAAGTAGAGCTCCCGGCAGGGGCCGGTCGCCGTCAGACCCTCCGCCGCCATCCACTCCTCCACCGCCTCGAACGCGGCAAGGATCTGCGGGTGCGCCACCTGCGCCTTCGTGATCCTGGTGTACGCCAGCCGCCGGGCCGGCTCCACCCGGACCGCCGTCTCCCACACCCTCCCGTGCCGCTCCGCCCACGCCCGGGCCGCCGCCTCGTCGGCCACCGGCACACACGCCTCCGCCGGTCCGTCGCTCTCCATCGACACCTCCGCGTGATAGGCGACGTACGGCACCCCGGCCACACCCCCGCACTCCCGGGCCGCCTCCGCCAGCCGGCCCAGCGCCGCCCCGATCCACGCCGGCAGCTCGTCCGCCAGCGTGTGCCGCTTCTCGGAGATCACCACCTGCGCGGGTGTCTCCACCGTCTCGACCGCGAACTTCCCGTACATCTCGGAACTCCTCCCCGACAGTCGTCCACGGAGGTACTCGGCGAGCGTCCGCTGCCCCGCCACCCGCGCCTCGACATCAGCCCAGTACACGCCGAGCAGCCCGGCCGCCGTAGGCCCGTCGCCCGCCGCGACCACCTCGGCGATCCGGGCGAGTGGCATGTCCAGCTGCCGCAGCATCGCCACCAGCCGGGCCCGTTCGACCTGGCCGGCGCGGTAGTAGCGGTAGCCGGTGGCCGCGTCGACATGCGCCGGCGCCAGCAGGCCCAGCCGGTCGTACAACCGCAGGGCCTTCGCCGACAGGCGGGCGTGCGCGGCGAACGCCCCGATGGTGAGCAACTCCTGGTGCGGTCCGTCCACCACGGCAACCTCCGTCATCGGGCGGCTCTTCCGCCCGATGAGGAGGACGCTCGGGCCTGCCCCAGGGGCAAGGTCAAGCGGCGGGCCGTCAGGCCAGCTGGGCCTCGATCGCCGCCACGACCTCCGCCGAGTCCGGCTCGGTCTGCGGCGAGAAGCGGGCCACGACCCGGCCGTCGCGGCCGATGAGGAACTTCTCGAAGTTCCAGCGGATGTCCCCGCTGTGCCCCTCGGCGTCCGCGAAGCCGGTCAGGCGGTCGTACAGCGGATGCCGGTCGTCGCCGTTCACCTCGACCTTCTCGGTCATCGGGAAGGTCACGCCGTACGTCGCCGAGCAGAACTCGGCGATCTCGTCGGCGCTGCCGGGCTCCTGTCCGAGGAACTGGTTGCAGGGCACGCCGAGCACGGAGAAGCCGCGCTCGGCGTACTGCTCGTGGAGCTTCTCAAGGCCCGTGTACTGCGGGGTCAGACCGCACTTGGAGGCGACGTTCACCACGAGCACCGCCTTGCCCGCGTACTGGGACAGGCCGGCCGAACCGCCCTGCAGCGCACCGATCTCGACATCGAGGGGAGAGGAACCGTTGTTGGTCGTCATGTTCGGATGCTAACTCTGCCGGGTTTCGGCCCGGTTCTCGCCCTCCGCAGCCTCCACCAGCACCTGCCCCGCCGCCGTCCGCGAGTACAGCACCGACCTGCCCGCCCGCCGCCGCTCCACGAGACCGGCGTCCAGCAGCACCCGCAGATGCCGCCCGACCGAGCCGAGCCCCTGCCCGGTCACGGCGACCAGCTGGCTGGTGCTCAGGGACGAGCCGAGCCGGACCAGCACACCGGCGCGGGCGGTGCCGAGCAGCGCGCCGAGGCCCGCGGGCACGGGCCGGGCGCCCGGGTCGGCGAGAGCCCCGGAGCACGGGTAGACCAGGGCGTACCGGTCCGTCCCCTCCCACGCCACCCAGCCGATGCGCTGCGTGGTGACGGGCACGAAGACCAGCTCGGCGCCGGACAGCTCGCGCGGCGGGTACTCGTGCGCGTTGACCTGGAGCCGGTTCTCCCCGAGCCACCGCGTCCCCGGCCGCAGCGTGTCCAGCGCACTCGCCCAGCCGCCCCGACTGACCCGCGCGGTCCGCGCGACCACATCGGCTTCGAGGATGCGCCGGCGGTGCGGCCAGTACGGTCGCACGGCCGTGGTCCAGACGTACGTCAGAAGGTCCGCGGCGCGCTCGGGCAGGTCGTCCCGGTGCAGCCGGGCCGGGACCGGGCCGCGCAGGGAGACGGTGAGGTCGGCGCGGGCCGCACCCGGGTCGGCCGCCCGCACGCGCGCCACGCCCTGCTCGAAGGTCTCCCCGTCGCGCGGGGCGGGGGAGAGGAAGTCGGCCGTCCACTCCCGCCCGATCCCGGCGCGGACCAGTTGCGCGGTCACCGGGTCCCGTGCCAGCCGCCGCCGGTAGGCCGGCAGATGCGCGTCGAGCCACCGTCGCTCACCGGGATGCGCCGCCTCGGCGGTGTCCAGCAGCCGAAGACTCGCGAAGGACTCGGCGAACGGCGAGATCACGAACCGGCTCCGGGCCAGGGTGTCGGCGTTGATCTGCCACCAGCCCACGGGCCACCCCCTCCCCGAGGTTTCGCGTGTGCGCGAAACAATAACCACGCGATCGGGGGCGTCGAAGACTCCGCGTATGCGCAGCTACCGCGACCTGTTCCGCACCCCCGAGTTCACCCCCTTCTTCCTGGCCGCGTCGGCGCAGACGGTCGCCCAGACCATGAGCGGACTGGCCCTGGGGACCCTGGTCTACCGGGCGACCGGGTCACCGCTGCTGTCCGCGGTGAGCATGTTCGGCTCGTCGCTGGTGCAGGTGCTGGGCGCGACCTTCCTGCTCTCCGCCGCCGACCGGCTGCCCCCGCGCGCGGCCCTGACGGCCCTGCCCCTGCTCTTCGCGATAACCACCGCCGCCCTGGCCCTGCCCGGCCTGCCCCTCTGGGGGCTCTTCGCGATCGTCCTCGCCAAGGGGCTGGTGGAGTCGGTGGGCGGGGGAGTGCGCTGGGGCCTGCTCAACGAGATCCTCTCCACGGACGGCTATCTGCTCGGCCGCTCGGTGTTCAACATGATGAGCGGCCTCATGCAGGTCACCGGCTACGCGACCGGCGGCGCGCTCGTGGCCCTGCTGTCCCCGCGGATCTCCCTGCTCGCGGCAGCCGCCCTGTACGTCATGGCGGCCGCCGTCGTCCGCCTCGGGCTGACCCGCCGCCCGCCCCGTACGACGGGCCGCCCCTCGGTGGCGGCGACCTGGCGCGCCAACGCGCTGCTCTGGTCCTCCCCGCCCCGCCGCCAGGTCTATCTGGCCCTGTGGATCCCCAACGGCCTGGTCGTCGGCTGCGAATCCCTCTACGTCTCCTACGCCCCCGACTCCGCCGGCACCCTGTTCGCCTGCGCGGCGCTGGGCATGCTGGCCGGGGACGTGCTGGTCGGCCGCGTGCTCCCGCCGCGCCTGCGCTCCCGCCTGGGCTTCCCGCTCCTGCTGCTCCTGGCCGTCCCGTACGTGCCGTTCCTTCTGCACCCGGCGCTTCCGCTCGCGGCGGCCGCGGTGACGCTGGCCTCCGTGGGGTTCGGCGCGAGTCTCGTGCAGCAGGAGCGGCTGGTGGCCCTCACCCCCGACGGGCTCACAGGGCATGCCCTGGGGCTGCACTCGGCGGGGATGCTCACGATGCAGGGGGTGGCGGCGGCGCTCGCGGGGTCGGTGGCCCAACTGACGTCCCCGGCCGGGGCGATGACGGCGATGGCCGTGGGGTCGGCGGGAGTGACGCTGCTGCTGACGGGCGCGGGGAAGCGGGAGGAACTCCGGGCGGTGGAAGTCCGCTGAAACGGCCGCCGGCGGGAGGTCCGCTAGTCGATGCCGGAAGCCGGGACCGCCCCGGCCTCCACGAACACCTCGGGAACCTCGTTGTCCGCCACGACCCGTGACAGCAGCACGGCCAGCCGGTCCCGCTCCGGGCCGCTCAGCCCGGACGGCAGGGCCTCCATACGACGGCAGGTCTCGGCGTGGAACTTCCCGGCGAGCACGGCCCCTTCGTCCGTCAGGCCCACCCGCACGGCCCGTCCGTCGCGCGGGTCGGGCTCCCGCCGCACCAGGCCTCGCCGCACCGTCCGGTCCACCAGCCCGGTCAGGCTCGACCTCGCCAGCCCGAGCGTCTCGCCGAGTTCGCTCATCCCGTGTGGCTGGGGTATCAGCACACACAGCAACTGCCCCTGCTGCGGCGTCAGTCCGTACGCCCGGCCGGCCTCCGCGTACACACCGTCGACCAGGAACGCCGCGCGCACCAGCGCGGCGACGACCCCCACCTGTCCGGCTGCCCCGTTCCCCATCGGGTCAGGGTACCGACCGGTCAGTCCCCCGTGCCGGGCGTGTGGGTCACTCCTCGTCCGGGGCCTCGCCCTCGATGAGGCGTTCCGCGATGTCGTCGGCCCACTCCTGGGCCCAGCGGCGCAGTTCGGCGACGGACGGGGCGTCGAGGCCGGTGAACGCCCTGTCGTCGAGCCAGTCCGTGCCGGTCAGCCTGGCCTGGAGGTCGGTGAGGTCGAAGGTGTCGGGGGCGTGGCGGCGGCCGAGCTCCTCGAGTTCGGGGTGGCTCCAGCGGGCCGAGGCGGCGTGTACGTCGACCAGGTCGCGCGCGAGTCCGCGGTCGGCCAGGTCCCGCACCCGGGTGCCGACGAGGTCGTCGAGGGAGAGCGCGGGACCGAGCTCCGTCTCCACGGGAGGGCGCCACAGCATCTCCTTGTGCAGAGCGACCTCGCTCTCCACACCGCTCGCCGCGTCGGTCACGAGGAACTGGGCGGACAGCGGCCCGGTCTCCAGGGTCTGCACGAGCCAGCCGCGTCCGACCAGCCCGGTCCGGACGGCGTCCGCGACGGCCTCCATCGGGGCCGGGTGCTCCGTGGCGACGTCCACGTCCCGCCCGGCCCGCTCCACCAGCCCGTGCGCCAGCACCGCGTATCCGCCGGCGAGGACGAGGGAGTAGGCCTCACCCACCGCCAGCAGATCACCGAGCAGCCGGCCGGAGGGCTCGGGGACGGGAGGAGGGGCGGGCATGTCCTGATTATCGCGTGGGGGTGGCGGAGGGCTGAGGTGATCGGCCCGGACGGGTGACAGGGGGCCGGCGCGGCGCCTTCCCGGGGCGCGGGGAACCGCACGACCGGCTCCCACGACGCGGCACCGGACCCTGTGCCTACGGCTTGCGCCCCACGCCGCAGTACGCGTCCACGGCGGAACCGGCGTCGCCGGGCGCCTCCGGTCGCCACTCGGGAACCCTCACCACGCCGGGCTCCACCAGCTCCAGTCCGTCGAAGAACCCGGCGATCTCGGCGACCGGGCGGACGTAGTACGGCACCGCTCCACTCGCGTTGTACGCCTCGGACGCGGCGATCATGCCCTCACTGGTCGCGGTGCTGTCACTGATCACCAGGTGGCTTCCGGCGGGCAGCCCGGCCATGAGCCGCCGCACCAGCTCACGTGCCTGCTCGTAGTCGGCGACATGGCCGAGGGTGTTGAGGATCATCAGGCCGACCGGGCGGGAGAGGTCGAGCGTGCCGGCGGCGGCCTCCAGGACGGCCCCGGGGTCGTACAGGTCGGCGTCCAGGTACGCGGTCCTGCCCTCTTTGGTGCTGGTGAGCAGGGCGTTGGCGTGGGCCAGCACGATGGGGTCGTTGTCGACGTAGACGATCCGGGCGTCCGGTGCGACGCGCTGGGCCACTTCGTGCGTGTTGTCGGCGGTGGGCAGCCCGGTGCCGACGTCCAGGAACTGCCGTACGCCCCGCTCACCGGCCAGGTACCCGACGGCCCGCCCCAGGAACCGGCGGCTCGTGACCGCCACGTCGACGAGCCCCGGGAAGATCGACTTGATCTGGTCGCCGATCTCGCGGTCCACCTCGTAGTTGTCCTTGCCGCCGACGAAGTAGTTCCAGAAGCGGGCCGAGTGCGGCTTGGAGGTGTCGATACGGTCACGCAGGCTGTCGTCGGACACGGCGGGGCCTCCTGGGGGGCGGGGAAGGGGGACCGGCCCACCAACCTAGGCGAACTTCCTGGTGGGGTAGGGGTGTTGTCCCTCTCGCACCCCATCCGCCGTGTGGTTTCGGCCACGCCCGGCCCGGAGCTACACCCCGCGGGGGGCGACCCCGCCCATGTCCGCGCCGCCGAGTCCGCCTTCGTGCCCGCAGCGCTGGGTGACCAGCCAGAATGCCCACGCCAGGGACCACAGCAGCAACCCGGCGGCGACCGGCGTGCCGAAGATGATCAGCAGCCCGGCTCCGATGTTGGCCCCGATGCTCCCCGCGGTCAGGATCCGCCAGCCCACACCGGCCATGAGCCCGAGCACCACCAGCGGCCCGAGCACCCCCCACCACCGCCGGTCCATCGCCCCACGCAGCGAGGCCCGCACGAGCACCGCCGCACCGGCCGCGGCCAGCACGAGCGCGATCCCCCCGGCGACCGCGGCCACGCCGTCCCCGATGTCCCACGGCTGGAACGCGTAGTCGAGCTCACCGGCCGGCAGCCCGTCGTGGTTCTGCTGTCCCGTCAGCCCCCAGGCGGCCACAGGCACCCCGCCGACGAGCGCGGCCCCGGCCGCCATGATTCCCCGATTCCTCATGCACCCAGGATCGAGGGGCGGGGCCGGGGTCGTCATGAGCATGCGTACTCAGGTACGCCCCCGGGTGTCCGAGCCTGCCGGGGCGGCGCGACGGCCCCGGGAGGCCGTCGCGCCATCGTTCTCAGGCCGGGGCCACCGCGCGGCCGGTCCGGGGGGAGAGCATGCCGGTGCACAGGCGCGGGACGCCAGGCCCTGGGCGATGCGGGGGATCGCGGCCAGGGTGTTGGCGGACCAGTCGTGCATGAGGATGATCTGGCCCTCGCGGCCCGGTGAGCTTCTCGGAACAGTCGCCCCTGCACCCGTCCGGAAGCTCACCGAGCACCCGTCCGGAAGCTCACCGAGGCGGAGGGCAGGCTCAGGGGCCGGACGCGGCCGGCCGATCTCGGCCAGGGGCACAGGGCGATGGGGCATGCGGGCCTTCCCGACCGGGAGGGCCCGCACCCTGCTGGGCGGCCGGCGCGGAAGCCCGCAGCGAGAACCGCCCGCCCGGCCGAACAGTCCAGCCTCGCCGGGCTGCTGGAGCGCCGCGCCGCGGACACCTGAACCTGCCGGCGGCGGTCGGTGAAACGGTGCTGAAAGGTCGCTGAAAGCGGCGCCCCGCAGTCTCCGGGGCATGACGACAACGACCCACGCGTCCGCCATCGCAGCCACGGGGCTGCGGAAGTCCTTCGGGGACAAGCTGGTCCTCGGCGGCATCGACCTGCACGTGCCCGCGGGCTCGATCTTCTCCCTCCTCGGTCCGAACGGCGCCGGCAAGACCACCGCCGTCAAGATCCTCTCCACCCTCATCACCGCA
Source organism: Streptomyces sp. NPDC057424 (assembly GCF_042803315.1). NCBI lineage: Bacteria > Bacillati > Actinomycetota > Actinomycetes > Kitasatosporales > Streptomycetaceae > Streptomyces > Streptomyces sp. NPDC057424. The sequence goes on along the minus strand of NZ_JBHVCP010000001.1, from coordinate 79,575 downwards.
GACGCCGGCGACATCCGGGTCGGCGGCCACGACCTCGCCACCGACCCGCAGGCCATCCGCGCCGCGATCGGAGTCACCGGTCAGTTCTCCGCCGTCGACGGCCTGATCACCGGCGAGGAGAACATGCTCCTCATGGCGGATCTGAACCACCTGTCCAGGCGCGAGGGACGCCGGGTGGCCGCCGAACTGCTGGAGCGCTTCGATCTCACCGACGCCGCGAAGAAGCCGGCCTCCACCTACTCCGGCGGCATGAAACGCCGCCTCGACATCGCCATGACCCTGGTCGGCAGCCCGCGGATCATCTTCCTCGACGAACCCACCACCGGCCTCGACCCCCGAGCCCGCCACACCATGTGGGGAATCATCCGCGAGCTGGTCACCGGCGGCGTCACCGTCTTCCTCACCACCCAGTACCTGGAGGAGGCCGACGAACTCGCCGACCGCATCGCCGTGCTCAACGACGGCAAGATCGTCGCCGAAGGCACCGCCGAGGAGCTGAAGCGGCTGATCCCGGGCGGGCACGTCCGGCTCCGCTTCACCGACCCGGCCGCGTACCAGCGCGCCGCCGTCGAACTGCGCGAGGTCACCCGGGACGACGAGGCGCTGGCACTCCAGATCCCCAGCGGCGGCAGCCAGCGCGAGCTGCGCTCCATCCTCGACTGGCTGGACGCCAGCGGCGTGCACGCCGACGAGCTGACCGTGCACACCCCCGATCTCGACGACGTGTTCTTCGCCCTGACCGGCCCGGCCGGCGCCCCCGACCAGCCCAAGGAGAACGTCCGATGAGCACGCCCCTGGCTCCCGCCCGCCCGACCCGGATCTCCCTCGCCCTCCGTGACTCGGGCACGATGCTGCGCCGCAACCTCCTGCACGCGTGGCGCTACCCGTCCGGGACCCTGAACCTGCTGCTCACGCCGATCATGATGCTGCTGCTCTTCGTCTTCATCTTCGGCGACGTGATGAGCGCGGGCATCGGGGGCGGCGGTGCGGACCGCTCCGAGTACATCGCCTACATCGTCCCGGGCATCCTGCTGATGACCATCGGCAGCACGGTGATCGGCGCTGCCGTGTACGTCTCCATGGACATGACCGAGGGCCTCATCGCCCGCTTCCGGACGATGGCGGTCTACCGCGGTTCGGTGCTGGTCGGGCACGTCGTCGGCAGTGTGCTGCAGTCGGTCGCCAGCGTGGTCCTCGTCGGTGCCGTCGGCGTGGCCATCGGCTTCAGATCCACGGATGCCACGGCCCTGGAGTGGCTGGCGGCGTTCGGGCTGATCGCGCTGTTCGCCCTGGCTCTCACCTGGATCGCGGTCGGGATGGGCATGGCCAGCCCGAACCCCGAGGCAGCCAGCAACATGGCCATGCCGCTGATCCTCCTGCCGCTCATCTCCAGCGCCTTCATCCCGGCCGACACGATGCCGGGCTGGTTCCAGCCGATCGCCGAGTACCAGCCGTTCACCCCGGCCATCGAGACCCTGCGCGGCCTGCTGCTCGGCACGGAGATCGGCAACAACGGGTGGATCGCGATCGCCTGGTGCGCCGGCCTGACCGCGCTCGGCTACCGCTGGTCCACGGCGCAGTTCAACAGCGACCCGGAATGAGGGCGCGGGCTGCCTCCCGCAGCCTGTCCCGCTCCAGGGCGGCGTACTCCGACACCGCGTCGGCGTACGCCGCCCTGTCGGCCTCCTCGGCGGCCCGCCGGGCACGGTCGGCGGACATCGTCGGGAACGCCTGCGGCACGTGCATCCGCTCCGCCAGCGCCAGCAGCCGCACCGCCGAGGCGTCGCCCGCGGCCAGCCGGACCAGGCCGAGGGCCAGCACGTCGGTGCCGGACACCGGGAGCTCCTCGGCCGCCGGGCGGCACTCGGCGAGCAGCGTACGCAGTCGGCTCTCCAGCGCGGCCACCAGACCTGCGACCGGCTCCAGCCGTCCGGCGTAGGCGTGTGCGGCCACCGCGTAGGCTTCGATCGCCCGCGCCCAGGCATCCATGGCGGGGTCGGCGTGCGGCGAGTCGAGGGCGCGCATCCGCTCCACGGCCGTCCGCCACCGCTTCAGCCCCAGCTCGGTCAGCCCGCGGGCCAGCGCGATCTCGGCCCAGGCGGACAGGTCGGTCGTGAACGCCGAAATCTGCTCCGGCGGCTGGCTCCGCTCCACCCGCCGCTGCCACTCCTCGGCCTCGTCCGGCTCACCGCGTTGCAGGCAGGCCAGCACCAGCCCCCGGCGCAGGCCCGTCGTGGGCGACTGGTCGCTCAGGTGCTCCAAGGTGTCCAGCGCCGCCAGCAGATGCCGGTACGCCTCCTCACCGAGACCGGCGTCCGCGCAGAGCTCGGCGCAGCGGGAGTGGGCGAGCAGCTTGAGCGACGGGTTGGGCACGGCGTCGACCGCGGCGAGCAGCCGGCCGGCGGAGGACAGCGCACGCGCGTGCTCGTGCTCGTGCTCCCAGAGATAGCTGGCCACGGCCTCGGCGACGCCCGCCAGCAAGGGTGCGTCGCTCGCGCACAGTTCCCGCAGCGTTTCGTAGCCGGGCGGGCGCATGTCCGGAACGGCGCACAGCACGACGGCGAGGGCCCGCAGCAGCGTGTCCGGCTCCGCGGGCGGCAGGCGGCGCAGGGTGACGAGGTGGCGCGTCCTGAGCGGGCCGTATCCCACGAACGGTGCGGTGATGCAGGCGGCGCAGAGGGTGCGGGTGACCTCGGTGTGCCGGGCGTCGGGGCGGTAGTGCGACAGCGGAGCCGCGGTGTCGGCGGCCAGGGCGAAGACACGGTGGAAGCTTGTCGAGTCGGTGATCCAGACCCCGGCCAGTACCGCACCGGCGGCCGCGGTGGTGGCGTGGTCCTCGCGGGCCAGGGCAAGCCGCAGGGCGAGCACCAGGTTGTCCTGCTCCGCGCGCAGCCGCGGCCAGTGCCGCAGCGGCTCAAGGCCGAACAACACGTCGTGGTTGGCCAGTCCGAAGTCCCGTGCCCAGCCCAGGAACCGGTCGGTGACCGCCGCCTCCTCCCCGGCCGCCGCCCGCCGGGCGGCGCTGAACTCCCGCACCGTCTCCAGCATGTGGAAGCGGATCCCGGCCGCGGTGTCGGCGGCCTTGAGCAGCGACTGGTCCACCAACTGCTCCAGCAGGCACAGCGCGTCGCCGCCGGCGCCCAGGAGCTGTTCGGCCGCCTCTTCGGTGAAGCCGCCGGGGAAGACCGACAGCGCCCGCAGCGCCGCCCGCGCGTCCTCTCCCAGCAGATTCCAGCTCCACTCCACGACCGCGTGCAGGGTGCGGTGCCGCTCGGGTGCGTCCCGGCTCCCGCCACGCAGCAACGCGAACCGGTCGCCGAGGCGGCGGCCGATCTCGGGTACGGACAGCACCCGCACTCGCGCCGCCGCCAACTCCACGGCGAGCGGCAGCCCTTCCAGGTGCCGGCACAACTCCGAAACCGCATCGAGCGGCAGCTCGACCCCGGAGCGCGCGGCCCGGGCCCGCTGCCCGAAGAGCTCGATCGAGGTTGCCAGACTCAGCTGCGGAAGCTGATACACCGCTTCCGAGCTCAGCCCCAGCGGTGCCCTGCTGGTGACCAGCACCCGCAGGTCCTCCGACCGCGCCACCAGCTCCCGCACCAGGTCGGCGGCCCCCCGGACGACCTGCTCGCAGTTGTCCAGCACCAGCAGCGCAGGGCTCGCGCCGAGGGCCGCGACGATGCGGGCGGCCACATCCGCCCCGACGCCGCGTGGTGCCTCCCCACCGCCGAGCGCCGACGCCACCTCGCCGGGCACGTCCTCGTCCGTACCGACTCCGGCCAGCGAGACGAAGTGCACCAGCCGCTGCTCCGCCCGGCGGCTGACGGCGTACGCGAGACGCGTCTTGCCCAGACCGCCGGGACCCACGATCGAGACCAGCCGCGAGGAGTGCAGCAGCCCGGCCACCGCCGCGAGATCCTCATCCCGCCCCAGCAACGGATTCGGGTCATGCAGCACCCCGTACCGGGCCACGGGGGCCTCGACCCGCAGCAGCTCCTGATGCACCGCCTTGAGCCCGGCGCCCGGGTCGGTGCCGAGGTCGTCGCGGAGCTCGCGCCGGTACACCTCGTAGCGGGCGAGCGCCGCCGACGGTCCGGCCGTGGCCGCCTCGGCACGCAGCAGTTCGGCCAGTACTTCCTCGTCGCGCGGCGCCCCGGAGAAGACCTCCGTCAGGGGCGCCACGGCCTCGGCCCGCCGCCCCAGCCGGGCGAGCGCGAGCGCGCGGGAGCGTACGAGGGAGTCGTGGAGCGGCGCCCGCTCGGCCCGCAGCTCCGCCACCGGGTCGCCCGGCACGGCATCGGCATCCGGGGGCGCGTCCCAGAAGGCGAGGCCCTCCTCCGCACCAGCCAGGGCGGCAGCGTGATCCCCGGCCCGGGCGTGCCGCGCGCTCGCTTCGGCGCACCGCACCACCGCCGAACTGTCGACCTGCTCCTCACTCAGCGCCAGCCGGTAGCCCGCCGGGGTGCTGACGACGACGTCGGCCCCGAGCTGGGAGCGGGCCCGGGAGACCAGGATCCGCAGCGCGTTGGCCGGGTTGGCCGGCAGCTGGTCCTGCCACAGCCCGTCCACCAGCCGCGCGGTGCTGCAACCGGAGCGCAACTCGCCTGCGAGCAGCGCGAGCAGCCCGCGCAGCCGGGGTGCGGTGATCTCCCGGCCGCGGTAGGCCACACGCGACAGGAGGGTCAACTCGGGCTTCACTCGGTCAGGTTATCGACAGTGGGTGCCCAGAGAGCCGGCGCGCCAAGTCTGCGACGACGTCACCGTCGGTTGTCGTCGGAGGGCCCAAGAGCGTCCGGCCCGGACCCGTCCGCCGCACGGGGCCCGCTCGTACTCCACGTGGCCGCGCACGACATCAAGAAACGCCCTTCGGCTGGGACGTACGTAAGCCCAGACCTTTCAGTAGCGGTCCACGGCGACCCGGTGCGCGACGGAGGCCGGCCGGATGCGGTGCTCCCGAACCACGCAAACCACCGCTGAACCCCAAGCCGCCCGACGCATCAAAAGGCGGTCAGATCGGTTGGTTCCGGCGTGAACGGATCGGATCCACGCGCCGTATCCTTACCCGATCGAGGTGCGCATCCGGCTGAATTCCTCGGTCTTCACGGGGTTTGTGCACACGGGCCGCGAGCACTGCGGCCAGGGGGGATGAGAGGCAACCATGGCGGCGGTGAGTAACACGGTGCGCAGAGGCACCGTGCTTCCGGTAAACGCGGCACGCTGGGCGATGTGGACCTTCGTCCTCGTCAACACGGCGATCGTCGAGGCGCTGTTCCTCAGCGCCGGTTCAGGAAAGAACGGCGTGCTCACGGTCGCCAAGTTCTTCGGACTGCACGCAGCCCTGCTGATGCTGTTCCAACTTCTGCTGGTGGCCCGGCTGCCGTGGCTGGACCGTCGCATCGGGATGGACCGGCTCACGGGGTGGCACCGTTGGGTCGGCTTCTCGCTGCTGTGGACGGTCCTCACCCACGCCACGCTGGTGGTGCTCGGCTACGCGAACCTCGACGACGCGTCCATGGGGAAGACGTTCGTCGCACTGAGCGGGGTGCCGGCCTCCCTGCTGGGCATGCTCGCCGCGGCCGTCATCGTCGTCATCGCCGTGATCTCCACCCGGCCCCTGCGGCGACGGCTGCGGTACGAGGTGTGGCACGGTCTGCACCTGCTGCTCTACGTGGCCCTGGGCCTGTCGTTCGTCCACCAGCTGCAGGAGACCACGACGTTCACGTCCTCCGCGTTCGCCACGGCCTACTGGTGGATTCTGTGGCTGTTCGCCTTCGGCGCCCTGCTGACCGGGCGTGTCGCCCTGCCGCTGTGGCGCAACGCCTACCACCGGTTCCGCGTCGCGGCCGTGGTACCGGAGTCGGACAACGTGGTCTCCGTGTACGTCACCGGCCGACACCTCGACAAACTCCCGGCCAGGGCAGGCCAGTTCTGCATCTGGCGGTTCCCCGGGCACAACCACTGGTGGCTGGCCAACCCCTTCTCCCTGTCGGCGGCGCCGGGCGGACAAGGGCTGCGGCTCACGGCGAAGGCGGCGGGCAGCACCAGCGCCGGCCTGCGGAACGTCCCGGTCGGCAGCCGCGCCTTCGTCGAGGGACCGTACGGGGCGTTCACCTCGCTGCACCGGACCAGTCCCGGCACCCTGCTGATCGCCGGCGGCGTGGGGATCACGCCCGTGCGCGCCATGCTGGAGGAGCAGACGGCCGGCGACGTCGTCGTGCTGTACCGGGTGCGCAGCGAGGCCGACGCCGTGCTGCTGAACGAGGTGCGCCACCTGGTCGCGCTCCGGGGCGGACGGCTGCACCTGCTCACCGGCAGGACCGGCGAGGGCGGCACCCCGCCGTTCGGCTCGGACAGCCTGCACCGGCTGGTCCCCGACATCACCGAACGCGACGTGTACGTCTGCGGCCCGCCCGCCATGACCAGGGCCGTGCTCTCCGGCCTGCGAGACCTGCAGGTACCCGCACGGCAGGTGCACGCCGAGAAGTTCGGTCTGGCCTGAACCGGAAAGGGGACCCGACGGCCGGACCTGCCGCATACGGAACCGCCACAGGCCGAACAGCACCTGGCGCACACGCAAAACGGCCCCGGACGAGGAGTCCGAGGCCGAACAGAGCGCCTCCCCGAGGGAGAAGACCCAGATCAGCGGCGCAATGCGTGGTGCCCCCCGGGCAGGTCAGGACTGGGTGGTGTCCACGACGAAGCGACGACTGAGACTGATCTCGCGCGAGAGCAGGCCCGGGTCGGTGGTCACCGTCAGTTCGTACTCCCCGTCCGGCAACGCCCGCACATCGAGCACCCGGTGGCTTCCGACCCACAGAGTGGGGACGATTTCGCCGTTCAGCCTGACCTCGACATTGCGCAGCGCCTCATCGCTCAGCGCCTCGTAGTCGTTGCGATCGACCACGTCCACCGTGAGCGTGGCCTCGGAGAGCGCGGCGGCGTTCAGTACGCCGCCGCTCGGGATGCCGCGTACCCGGAGCTCCGGCTCGTTCAGCGCGTTGACCACCGCGATACAGCCGATCGCCAGGGCGGCGACGGAGCCCGCAACCAGAAGTGTGATGAGGACCCTGCGCAGGGACCGGTTTCGCGCAGGGTCCGTCGTCTTCAAGGCCAGCCGCATGGACACACCCTTCGAGGAGTTGCTGCTGTGGGCCGTCGGCTCCGCCTCTTCGTCCCGCCCGTGACCTGTGCATCGGCCTCCCACACCGGCTCGAGGGCGGACGGGCGAGGACACGGACTCGGACTCGCAGGTGTCCGGCGACCCTGATGGTGCCACCTCAACCGTCACGGAATCCAGTTCGCCCTCATTCTCCCTGGATGAAGCGTCAGCACCAGCAAGAGGAAGGCCCCGACATTCTGGCCCTGCTGTCTCTCCTGGCGCACGGGAACTACCGCGATGCGCTACTCGTGGCAGCGGTCATATCGGCGATCGCCGCCCTTTTCCGGAGGATCGGAAGCTGCCGGAAAGCCCTCATGACGGTTTACAGCTGGTCCCCCATGCCGGCTGGTTCCGGAGGATGCGGCCCGCCACCGTCCTTGATGTCCTGCTCGCAGGTTCGTCTGTCGTAGGACTGGTCATTGGGGACCAACAGCACCTCGGCAACCTGCTCGGGGTGCTCGACGGTGAGCCAGCCGTCGCCCGTGAGGTCACCGTCCGGCCCGAACGCCTCGGACGAATGGACCGTCTGACATCCCAACGCCACGCGCTCCTCATCGACCGCGCAGGCGTCCACCGCGGGGCCGGATCTTTCGCCGGCGCCGTTGAAGCGGTAGTGGAAGTGGACCTGGTCGCCTTCGGCGGGCACCTGCGGGTGGGGCTCGAGACGCCAGTCAACGACCTCGGCGGTGACGCTGAGGGGCCGCCCAGACGTGTCCTCGACCTGCACCCTGACAGCGGCGTCACCGCGCTCCGCCGTCGTGTCGGTGCAGTCCCAAAGGGAGGAGCAGCCGGACAGGGCGAGAATCACCAGAGCCGGCGGAGCGCCGGCAAGTACCCGTGCGCGGAGCACTCAGGTGACCTCCAGTCAGGGCGGAGCGGAGCAGTGTATCCCGGGGCGTGGCAGCTGTGGGTGACAGCGACCGAGCGCCTGCGTCGGTGAATCCTCTCGCCTTCGTCGCCATCGCCGGCATGTCTCTTCGACTACCGCCGACTCACCAAGTGTGAGCCTCGCCGAGCGCCTCGGCATCGGAAACCCCGCGGATCCCCGGCCTGACGCTACGTCTACTCGGCCTGACGCCACGTCTGCCCGGACGGCGTCCGGATGGCGAGGGCCTGGCGTCCGGACCCTGAGGTGCCGACGTCGACGACTCCGACGACCAGGCCGCCGTACACCCTCATGGACGGCAACGTGGTGCTGCGGGGCCGATGACCGGCGACGACCGGCGATGCCCCGCGTGCCGAAGCCTCTGACCGAGGCGCTCGCGCCTGCCGGTGTCACGGTGAACGAGGTGACCGGCTTCGCCGTCCACCAGGCGAACGCCGATCCGGTGCGGCACATCGGACGCGGGGCCGGCGCCGTACCCGGCCAAGTCCCCGTCACCGCCGGCACGCTGGGCAACACCGCCGAGGCCTCACCGCTGACGGCACTGTGGAGGCCGGCCGACGGGGGCCGAGCCGGGCGCGGCGACGTCGTCGTGCCCGGCGCGATCGGGGCCGGCTTCCCCTACGGCCCGCTCGGGCTTCCGGCTCCCGGAGGACCTCGTCCGGCCCGCTCGGGCTTCCGCTTCCGGAGGACCTCGTCGCGGCGGGCGTCCCCGGAACGGCTGGCCCGGCCCGGAGGGGAGCGACGTCCCCCACGCGGTACGCGGCAGTGCCCGCCCGCGGCGGGCCCTGTCCGGATCGGGCCGCCCTCCCTGACCCGGCACATACGCTGGCGCCCGAAGCACCAGAGCACGGAAGGGACCGTCGTGCAGACACCACTCTCCTGGCTGGCGGGCCGGTACTCGCTCGGGCCGCGCAGCGTTCAACGGGCGGCGCTGGCGTCGGTCGTGGCCAGCATCGCCATCGTCGTCACCGGCGGCATCGTCCGCGTCACGGGCTCCGGCCTGGGCTGCCCGGAGTGGCCGACGTGCACGGGCAGCACCCTGGCACCGACGGCGGAGATGGGGCTGCACGGTGTCATCGAGTTCGGCAACCGGCTGCTCACCGGTGTCCTGTGCGCCGTCGTGGGCTGGGTCATCATCACGGCCCGGCTCCAGCGCACCCCGATGCCGACGGTGCTGCGCGGCGCCTGGGCGCAGTTCTGGGTCGTCGTGCTGAACGCGGTGGTCGGAGGCATCACCGTCTGGATGCGGCTGAGCCCGTACATCGTCGCCGCCCACTTCCTCGCCGCGATGCTGCTGCTCACGACCGCGGTGATCACCTGGTACCAGGCCCGCCGCCACGGGGAGACCGGGCCGCCGCCGGCCGCGTTGCCGCCGTCCTGCCGCACCGCCTCCGTCGCCCTGCTCGCCGTGAACGCCCTCCTGATGGTCGTCGGCACCCTCGCCACCGGCTCCGGGCCGCATGCGGGCGACTCCTCCGACGTGCCCCGCATGCCCCTGGACTGGACGGTGGTGACGATCGTCCACGGGCTGCTGGCCGCCGCGGTCCTGGGGGTCACGGGCTACCTGCTGTACGCCCTGCCCAGGGACGGCTTCGCCGAGGCCCGCCGCAAGACGGTGTTCTTCCTGGCGGCCGTGCTGGCGCAGGGAGCCGTCGGGCTGGTGCAGTCACTGACCGGCCTGCCCGCACTGGCCGTCACCCTCCACCTCTTGGGGTCGGCGCTCGTCTGGGCCGGGGCCCTGCAGGTGTATCTCACGGTCACGGTGGCATCTTCCAGCCAACCGGTGCCGGGCGACCAGACCGAAACGCGGCCCCGGCACCCCAGCACGACGCCCGCTCGATGACGTCCTGACGATCGTAATCGGACACGCGAGCGAATCACTCCCGTCCCACCTCAGGTGGTGACCGCCTCCAACGAGGCCGGTCACCACCTTTCTTTCATTGGCCGAAAACCGTACATGTTCGTTCCAGCCACCCCGCCTCTAAACCTGCGATTTCCGGCCCGGGAGCGAAAGTCATCCCCGGAAAAACTTCCTTGCTTCGTGCACGGAGCCGTGGTTAGGGTTCCTGTCGACTCTTCAAAGAAAGGAGTGCGAAAATGATCGAGAACGAGATCGTTGAATACGAGGCGCCCGAGATGCTGCCCGTCGGCGAGTTCTCCGAACTCACCATGTGGTACGGCTGGGCCAGCAATGACGGTGAGGGCGTAGCCATCATCTGATAACGGCACATGTTATTCGGCCAGGAAAGGGGGACACCGTGGGTGCGTCGTGGTTCGTCGCTTTCCCGGAAAACGTCGAAGGTGCATTCCCGGGTCTCGCTGGAATAGCCGATGACACCGCAACGCTGACTTATGCATCAGGCCGGACGTGGGTCGTCGCCGACGTCTCGCATGCGCGCCTGATCGTTGCGGAAGCCGGTGCCAGACGTCTCGCGCTCTTCGGTGAGACGGACGCCGAAGCGGGGCGTCTGGCACGCCTTCTCGACCGCCACGACGACGTCGACGGCCTCATGGCCGCGGCGCACGACCTCGCGGGCAGCTTCCACGTCCTGTACACGGACGGCCGCTCCCTGTACGTCCAGGGCAGCGCGTCCGGCCTGCGCCAGGTGTACTACGCCCAGCCGCGGGACACCGAGCCCTACGCGGTGTCCGACTCGGCGGAGATCCTGGCCCGGCTGGCCGGCAGCACCCCACGGATCGAGATGGTCGCCTGGGGCATGGTCCACCCCGGCTTCGACTACGGACTGACCGAGGGCACCTACTGGACCGGCGTGCGCCGGCTCCCCGCCGACCAGCGACTGCGCGTGACCGGCGGCCGGGTCGAGCGCTCCACCTGGTGGACGCCGCCGCCCTCGGACCTGCCGATCCGCGAAGGCGCTCCACGACTGAGGGCCGCGCTGGACGAGGCGGTCGCCGTCCGGGTCGCCACGGCCGACGGCCTGTCCGCGGACCTCTCCGGCGGCATGGACTCGACATCGCTCTGCTTCCTCATGGCCGAACAGGGCGCGCCCTTCCAGTCCTTCGTCGAGCAGACCATCGACCCGAACCACGACGACGCCCAATGGGCGGCCATCGCCGCCCGGGAGATCGGCCGTGACCTGACGGTCCTGCGGCCCGAGGACGTCCCCGGCCCGTACGACGGCATCTGGGACCCCGACGAAGGACTGGTCCAGTCGGTGCCCTACGGGCTCGGCGAGCCGTACACCCTGATCCGCAACCGCACCCGGAAGATCGCCATGTCGCGGATCTTCGCGGACACCGGGGCCACCGTGCACATCGGCGGCTTCGGCGGCGACGAACTGTTCACGGTGGCGCCCTCCTACTTCAGCGACCTGTACGCGACATCCCCTCTCAAGGCCGTCCGCGGCATACGCGACCTGGCCCGGCTGCGCCGCTGGACCCTGCCGTCCGTGCTGCGCGCGCTGGCGCGGCAGCAGTCGTACACCGGCTGGTTCGAGGAGCAGCTGCGCAGCCTGCACCTGCCCCGCCCGGACACCATCGGCCCGACCGTCGACTGGGGGCCGCAGCTGCGGGTGACCCCCTGGTCCACGGGCGCGGGCGCCGAGGCGATCCGCTCGCTCGCCCACGCCGGGGACTCCGGCCGCACCCCGCAGGCCCCCACCCGCTCGGTGCACACCTGCGTCGCCGGTCACCGCATCGGCGGCCAGCGGCTCGGCCCGCTGCGCGCGCTCATGCAGCACCAGGGCATCCTGCTGTCGCTTCCGTACATGGACGACAAGGTGCTCGAAGCCGCGCTGGCGATCTCCCGTGCGGAGGCGCAGCCGGGCCAGGGCTTCAAGCCCGCGCTCAAGGCCGCGATGCGGGTGGACGCATCCAGGACCGCGCTCTCCCGCTCCACCAAGGGCGAGTTCAGCATGTCGGTCCACCGCGGGCTGGCCCGCAACCGCAAGACCCTCCTCGGCCTGTTCGAGGACTCGCTGCTCGCCGAGCACGGCCTGGTGGACATCGACCGGCTGCGGTCGACGATCCGGGACACCATGCGCCCGGAGTACGAGACGAACGCCCTGGAACTGACCGTCGCCGCGGAGGCCTGGATGCGGGCCGTCGCCGAACACACCACGGCCCCGCGGCCGGTGACGGCCGGCGCGCCGGACGCCCGGCCGGACGGGCCCCTCGCGAACGGGCCCCTCGCGAACGGACGACTCACGAACGGACGACTGGCTTTCCCATGCTGACAATCTCTCCCCACGTGGTCCTCACCAAGGACGAGGACGCGGCCGTGCTGCTGGACAAGAAGTCCGGCACGTACTTCCGGCTCAACCCGATGGCCGTCACGGTCTTCGAGATGCTCTCCGCCGGGCAGTCCACGGCGGCCGTCGTCAGCGCGCTCCAGGCCCGGTACCCGAAGGCGGCGGACCGGATCCCGGACGACGTCCAGAAGCTGATCACCACCATGCGGACTACGGGAGTACTGGTCTGACATGACACTGCCCATGACGCTGGAGCCGCGGACCCCGCTGCCCCTGCACAGAAGGCCGCTCCCACTGCTGGCGGTCGCGGCCGGCCGCCTCCTCATCACCCTGAGTCCGGCGAGGATGGAGTGGGCACTGCGGCGGCTGAGCCGCGGTGCCCGGCCCGCCACCCAAGCCGAGGCCCTGCGCGCACGCAGCGACGTCGTCTCGGTCAGCCGCCGGGCCGCCGGCCAGTACTGCCTGGAACGGTCGGTCGCGGCGGCGGTCCTGGCCCGCCTGCGGGGCAGCTGGCCGGACTGGGTGTCCGGCGTCAGCCTCATGCCCTTCGCGGCGCACGCCTGGATCGAGGTCGACGGGCGGCCGGTCGGCGAGTCACTGCGGCTCGACGCCTTCCAGAAGAACATCGTCATCTCCTGCCCCCACAACCGGCGGAGCCGAGCGAACCACCCCACCGGGAGGGGAAAGTGACCATGGACCCCAAGAGCATCGCGGCAGAGCTGGCGACCAGGGGATACGCACTCGTCCCCGACTTCCTGACGGGCGATGCCCTGACCGAGGCCGTCGCGGCGATCGAGACGTACTTCCCCGACCCCGAGGCCGACGACAGCACCGCCGACGACGTGGCCGCCCTCAAGCACGCGGTCCCGTTCCCCTTCACCAGCAACGCCCTCAACCGGCACCCCCTCGACCTCCGCGTGATCAGCGTCGTCGAGGAACTGCTGGGCACCACCGACCTGCGCATGACGAGCTCGTTCATCCAGGCCAAGTACGGGACGGCGTACGGCGAGAGCAAGGACCAGAGGCTGCACAACGATGCCTGGGCGGCGAGCAGCCTGGTGCACCCCCGCGCCGACGGCGTCTACCAGCGCGTGTACGGCATCCTCTACCTGACCGACGTGACGGAGGACACCGCTCCGACCTACGTCGTCGACCGCGCCGCGCACCTCGGCGTTCCGCTGCTCACCCCCGAGGGCACCGGCGCCTACAGCAAGGAGGCGTACCCCGAGCTCTACGAGCGGGAGCGTCCCGTCGTGGCCGGCAAGGGCTCCCTGCTGCTGTTCGTGGGGGACATCGTCCACCGGGGCTCCGCCTACCACGAACACCTCGGCCGCCGACTCGCCCTGTTCTTCAACATCCACGGCGCGCAGGCCCGTTGGACGGACAAGCACCTGTGGTCGCTGCGCCCGGCGCACCCCGACTGGGGCACCTTCCGCGACCTGATGATCGAGCTGGAGCCGCGCCAGCGTCATCTGCTGGGCTTCCCGCCTCCCGGCGACGACTACTGGACCGAGGAGACCATCAAGCACCTGTCGGAGATGTACCCGGGGATCGACGTCGAGCCCTACCTGCCGGCGCGCGTGGCCTCATGACCCCGGCTGCCAGGGCCCTGCCCGGCTACGCCGAGCAGGCGGTCGGCGGCCTCCGACACCTCGGGCAGGTCCTCGAACTGGGCCCAGCCTTCGACGCGTCCGCCGAGGAGACCGTGTCGGTGCTCTTCGGCGGCTGGGGCCACCGCTCCACGCGCGGCCCCGCCGAGCCCGGGCAGCCCGGCGCGCCCGCCCCGTTCGAGTACTCGCTGGTGCTCAGCGGCGACCGCGTCGACGTCCGGCTCTTCTACCGGCCGCTGGCCGCGGCGGGTACGACGACCGCGGAGGCGAGCTGGGACGCGGGCCGGCACACCCTCGCGGAACTCGAACGGCGAGGCCTCGCCCACCTGCAGCGGGCCCGGGATCTCGGCGACCACTTCCGGCCCCGCAGCGGGCAGGCGTCGTTCGGCATGTGCCTGGCGGCGTCCACAGCGGCGCAGGGGATCGACCGTGTCAAGGTCTACTTCGACACCTTCGCGGCCGGCACCGGACAGCACCAGGAGCTGATCGGTCAGGCCCTCCACCGGCTCGGCCACGGCCCCGCGTGGGACTGGGTGCGACGGCACGACCCGGCGGGCGTCGCCGCCCTCATGCCGGCGGTCTTCGCACTCGACCTCCAGGAGTCCGCCGACGCCCGGGTCAAGTTCTACACCACGGTGCACGAGCGCTCCGCCGCCGAACTCGCCGCGCGGACATCGGCGTTGTCGGACACGGCGGGCCGTGCCGCGGCGGACTTCGTGGAGCACATGGCCGTCGACGGATCGGCGGCGCTCGCGGGGGCCGGGCTGCGGCCGACCCTGTGCTGGAGCATGACCTCGCGCCGGCCCGACCGCCCCGACGACGCCACGGTGTACCTCCCCAGCAACCACTACGCCCCGCGCCGTGAGGACATCACCGACCGTCTGCGCACCGCCCTCGCACCGGGCCTGTTCCGGCGGGTGGAGCGCCTGGTCGCCCAGTGCGCCGAGACCGCGCCCGCGGGCGGCCCGGAGAACCCCTTCCACTGGGTGGGGACGAAACTCCTGCGGAAGGAGCAGACGTTCACTCTCTACATCTCGGCAGCCGCCGTGGAAGCCGCCCGCTCGGCCTTCCCCACACCGCTCGCCGCAGCGCCACATGCGAGGCCACGCTGAGGCGCCACCCGTCAGGACGGTGGCCGGCTGCGATCACTGGTTCCGAGTAGCTGACTTCCCGACGGCCCCGCACCCGGACCTCCTGTCACGTCGGCGGGCTCACGCGAACCCGCGAGATGCTCCACCCCGCCGACGTCACACGGCGGTTCGTCGCGCTGTACGACGGAGATCGGCCTCCCGCCGGTCCGGCTCCACGACCTCCGCCACGGTGCCGCGCCCCTCGGCGCCGCGGCCGGGCCCGACCCTCACGTCCGGCACGTACACGAGCCCGCTCCCCGAGGCCGGCCCGGCGACCGCCGATGCCACAGCCCGGCTCGTACCGCGCGCCCGCGCCAGTCGTGACGGACCGCGCGCCGGTGCTGCCGCCGCTGTCTGCCGTCGTTGATGTCAGGTGTGGATGTCAGACCGGCCGAGGCACGATGTTCACCGCCCGGTAGTCGTACCCGTCCTGCTTGAAGCCAGGGGCTTCCCACCGGAGGTCCACCCGCTGTCCCGGCGACAGCGTGCGGAACCCCTCCATCTGGAGGTGGGAATAGTGGCCCCAACAACCGCCGGGCGTCTCCGGGGAGTCGAGCACGCCCCACCCTTCCTCGTCGCGC
Source organism: Streptomyces sp. NPDC057424 (assembly GCF_042803315.1). Lineage (NCBI taxonomy): Bacteria > Bacillati > Actinomycetota > Actinomycetes > Kitasatosporales > Streptomycetaceae > Streptomyces > Streptomyces sp. NPDC057424. The sequence continues at coordinate 63,998 of NZ_JBHVCP010000001.1, read as the reverse complement.
CACTCACGGACAGTCGCAGTCACCATGCGGGGAACCATACGGGTTCCATCTGCGCCGGCATATTGCCATGATCATCGGATGCTGCGGATCCCGGGATACGAAGGTGGCCCTTTGATCGAGGGGAGCGCCTATCTGGACGATCCCTTGTTCTGGCCGGTGCACCTCGGTACCTGCCTGCGTGGGGAGAACGCGCAACGGGCTGCGTTCGGTGCCGACTGGAACGCGGCCATGGAGCTGTATCGCGCACTGTCCGCTGACCATGAGTGGCCAGTGTTCAGCGTGCCCCTGCGTTCGGGCCACACCATCTACGTCGTCTACCGCAACTTCGACGGAGAACGAGGGGTGGACTACCTGATACATCACCCGGCTTGGCCCGCGGCGGAAACCCTCGCAGTGGACGATGGCCACTTCATGGGGCCCGGCACGGCCTGGCTGGAACTGCTGTCCGCTGCTGGACAGCAGACGCCAAAGGGAGTTGACGATACCGAAGCTCGCCTCCTGCTGCTCTTCCCCACCCTCGGTGATGCGCGGCTTCCCGAGGACGCGACGTTTTCCCTCGCTGCCGCGCTTGCCGCTCTCACCTTGATTGAAGAGCCCGCCGAAGTAGCGGGGATGCTCCTGGAGAACCAGGGCCAGTGGGAGCCTGCCCGCTGGAGGCTGGCGGACGCCGTCTGGATCAACGACGGCGGGCACTCCTACCGAAACCCCTGCAACGCCTTCGCTCTGCCGGAGGCGCGTCTGCGCGAGATCAGCAACGCCTTGAACGGCGAGGAGCGACAGCCGCACCAGGTATCCGACTGAGGCTCGAGCTTGGGAAGGCCGCCCTTCCACGGCGCCAGGACGGCCCAGGGAGGGCACCGTGCGTTTGAGGAACGGCTGGAGGTCGTGGCATGGCTTGTGCCGGAATTCCGGTGCGCTCTTCGGAAGAGTCAGGGACACTGCGAGGAGCTCGCGAAGAGGAAGAGAAGAATGGAAGATCGGTTCTGGTTCGTCAATGACGACGACCTTACGCTCGCCATCGGAAAAGTTGTACGCGAAAGCGCTTTGATGGATGAGCTGTTGAGGGAGCTAATTGGAGACCTCCTCGGGGAAGCTTCGGATGTTGTCTGGATCCTGTTTGAAGGGCAGACCAGCGAATGGCTCGCCACCACCCCAAAGGAGTTGCTCAAGCTCGTTGACCCGGTCAACCGTAAGTGGGCGAAAGAAGAGCATGAAAAGCTCATCTCGATCATCGGGGAGCTCGGCCTGCTGAGGAGGCTCCGGAACGCCGTGGTCCATGGTGTCTGGCTCAGGGACCCAATTGCCTACGAGGAGTGGGCCGGCCGTCCATGGGGGAACGTCAGCGATGGGACTCCCATTTACTACTGCTTCCGAAGCAAGCAAAGGGATGAGCCAGAAGTGCGCGAACTCTCGATTCGCGACGTTGAGGCCATCGCCGAGAAGTACGCTGATGTGCGTGTGCGAGTGGTCGCGCATTTCCGGTCGATGATGAATGCCATCGGTTACCGTTGGGATGTGACTCCGCTGCCGCGTTGGTAGAGCTCGGGTGGAGCCGACCGCCCCAGCCGCAGGGGGAGTCTCCCCACTTCATGCCCGCTGCCGCTAGCGTGCCGCCGGGCGGGCCCGGGTGGGGCCGGTCCGAGTGCAGAGGGGGCAGCGCGGTGGGAACGGTCATTCCGATGGTGTCCAGGACCGCCGTCAAACATCACCTGGGACCAGACACGGCAGCGCGGGGTCTGTCCGGTCCGGTCGAAGCGCGGTCAGCCGCTCTTGGGCAGCAGGTGCGGCGCGTGGATCTCGACCGCTTCCAGGAGCTCTCGCTTCGAGGGGTTCACCATTGCCCGGCCGGCCACGGTCACGGTGGGCACCGTCTCGTTCCCGTCGGCGACCGACCGGACGAATGCCGCCGCGTCCGGGTCTCGCCAGATGTTCACCTTGGTGTATGGGAGCCGGGTGAAGCGCAGTTGGGTAAGCAGCTTCATGCAGTACATGCACATGGGCCGCCAATAGACGACTACGCCGCCGGGCTCTTCGGACACAGATCTCTCCCTCGTTTCCACGCATGCTCGTCCATCAGCGTCGAACCATCGTGCATCAGTGGAGGCGTTGCGTGCTCGAGTTGGGTGGGAAGTCGTGTGCGCAGGCTCGAAGGTCAGTGCTGCAGCGGTGCGCGAGGGGCAGGAAGACCACTGGCCGGATGGTCCAGGTGATGCGGGGGAACCCGCCCCACCCCTCGCACCGCGTGACCAAGAGCCAGGCCCGCCCATAAGGGCTGGGAACCGGGCAAGGCGCTCGGCAAGCACCTGCCGGGTGGCCAGATGGACGGCGACATCTGCCGCGACCTCGCCTCCATCGGTCTGCCCACCAAGTCGGGGCGTGTGTGGTACGAGGCCGATGTCGGCCTGACCAATATCATGAGGCGGTCCAAGCAGCCGGGCACGCGACTGCTCTCCTCCGACAACGGCCTGCTGTACATGACCACCGAGCACTACAGGACCGTCGATCTCGTCGGCACTTACTGAAGGACCCCGCCCGTGATGACGGACGAGACAGACGGAACAAACGAACCGGAACCCACGGTCCCCGACTCACCGGTCATCGACCTGACCGAGGTGCGGGACGCGGAGGAACTCCAACGGCTCCTTCAGCGGGAGCTGATGTTCCCCGACTTCTACGGCCGGAACTGGAACGCCTTCTGGGACGCGATCACCGGTCTCGTCGACCTGCCGCACGAAGTGACCTTCACCGGGTGGGCCGCCTTCTCGGCGGTGCTCCCGGCGGAGGCCCGCAAACTGCGCGAACTCCTCGACGACTACCTCAGCGCATACGGCCAGTACTTCGCGATCCCCCGCCGCATCCACTACCGGTAGGACCCGACCCGCCGCCGGGCTCGCGCGGCGGCAGCGACCTCGCCGTCACCGACGGCTCCGCGGACGCCGCCCTGCGCCCCAGCGACGCGCCTGGCGCCGATACGCCGAGGAACAGGTCGGCGACTGCCCGGACACAGCAATCGAGCAGGTCCGGCGAACCCCTGAGCCCTCTGATCCCCCTGAGCCTCCTGAGTCGCTGACGTGCGTCGTCACTTCTTCTCCAGCACCGCGAAGTCGCGAGGCCGCCTGGTGCGACTCCTACGCGACTGCTCATACAGCATCGCCCCAGGGGCCGCACGGTCCCCGCTTTCGCGAGTGGCCTGGACGACCCGGCACCGGCCCCTCACGTCGACTCGGTGAGAAGGGCGGGGAGTTGGCCGCCGCTGCTGCAGAGCACTCACGCAAACGGCCCCGGACGAAGAGCCCGAGGCCGAACAGGGCGCCTTCCCTGGGGAGAAACCCCAGGTGACCGAACCAACGACCGCCTCACCACATAGGACACGGTCTTAGGAGGGCAAGAGGATCTGTAGCCCAGACAGCGACCGGTGCCCCTCCCTCGCCGTCCTTCTCGCCCTCATCGTTGCTGTCAGCGCTGAGCGCGTCGCCAACACGGTCGAAGGCCGACCGCTGAGCGTACAACGGGCAGAGCTCCGGAGAGGGTGATACCTCCGGGGCTCTGTGCTCTCGGGTGGCGCATGTCAGAGGAAGGCGCAGGTCCCGCCGCTACTCCTGGTGTTCTTGAAGTACCACCCGATGTTGTTACGGGTCTCTTCGCCGTAGCCGCCGTCCGTGCCGATCTTCTCTTGCCCCTGCGCGTAGATGAGCGCGGTCTTGGTGTTGGTGCCGAAGATTCCGTCTTCGGCCAGGCTCCGGCCATAGCACTTGTTGAGCGTGATCTGCAGAGCCTTCACGCCGGAGCTGTTCGCCCCCTTGTACATCTGGCAGTCGATGTTGCCGTTATAGGCCGGAAGCTTGGCAACGAGGTGGCTGGCGCCGGACATGGCCTTGCTCGCCTGGCCGTTGCAGTAGCCCGCGTAGGCGGAGGCGGGCGTCGCGGTGGCCAGGCCGAACCCGGCGCCGGACAGTGTGACGGCTGCGGTGGAGATCCCCACCTTGGTGCGCAGCGCGCGGAGCTTGTACATGTTCCCCCTTTTACCTCTACGCAAGTCGGCTGTACTGGTCTGCTCCGTCACGCGTTGTAGTTGGCGCTCAGAAGCAGCTCCAACGCCCGTTGCCGCTGTACTGGTAGGCCCACTCGATGTTGTTACGGGTCTCTTCGCCGTAGCCGCCGTCCGTGCCGATCTTCTCTTGCCCCTGCGCGTAGATGAGCGCGGTCTTGGTGTTGGTGCCGAAGATTCCGTCCTCGGCCAGGCTCCGGCCATAGCACCTGTTGAGCGTGATCTGCAGAGCCTTGACGCCGAGGTTGCTCGCGCCCTTGTACATCTGGCAGTTGACGTTCCCGTTGTAGGCCGGAAGCTTCGCGTGGAAGCCGGAGTTGGAGATCTCATCGTCCACCCACCCGTTGCAGTAGCCCGCATAGGCAGCGGAGGCGGGCGTCGCGGTGGCCAGGCCGAGCCCGGCGCCGGACAGTGCGACGGCTGCGGCGGAAACCCCCACCTTGGTGCGCAGCGCGCGGAGTTTCTTCATGCTTCCCCCTGAAGTCTGTGGCGCAGACGGCCCCTCGTGGAGCCAGCAGTACCACTGTGTCGGAGGGAGTAGGGCCAGCAGAACCTATAACGTTTCAGGTTTGGCCCGCGTCAGCGCCTCAATCGGAGGAGTGACGAGCCCCAGCCGTCTTCACCCACCGCCTGACCACTGGTGGGCGATACGCTGATGCGCACCTCATGCGTGCTACGAGCCCCCAAAGCCCTGCCGCCCGTTAGGACGACAGGTCCTCTGAACAGGTGTTTCTCTGTGCCCCGGCAGGATTCGACCTGCCGTACCCGCTTCAGGAGTGGTGTCGAATCCTTGATCGGGGGTGCCGGCTCATGCCGGGTGGTGTCGTCCTCGCAGGTCGACGCCGTCCGGCACGATTCTTGATCCCGCTCATGGCGGGCAGTGCTCTGCCATGAGCTCACGCACCGTTCACGCGGTACGAGCCGCCCCTGCGGGCAGTCGCGGCCCGCTGAGGCCGGTAGCCCTGGGTGCTTTCAGGCTGTCGGGGAACCTCTGCGTCGCGCCCTCGCGCGGTGAGGGTATCGACCGTGGTAGTCGACAGTCATGCCGATGAAGCCTTCCGGTGCCGCGGACCGTCCATCTTGGTTCGGGCGGCAGCGCCGCGCGATCAGCCGTTCTCCAGTCGGGCGCGGATGGCGCCGGAGCAAGGACCTCGAGCTGTGGCCGCGTTCGCTGGGCTTCGCGGCACTGGGGTTGCTCACGCTGGTGCCGCTGCTGATCATTGTCTCTTCTGCCGACCCCCGACACGGGCGGGGATTCGCGCAGTGGCTGGGGGAAGGGCTCGGCGCGTCGACGGCCTCCACGCGGCAGGTCGAGCAGTTGTTCACCCGTCCCGGCCAGGCTCTGCGGACCACGACCGCCTTCGGTATCGCCGCCCTTGCCGTATTCGGCCTGACCTTCGGGGCGGCGTTGCAGACCGGCTATGAGAAGGTCTGGGACCTGCCGCCGGCCCGATGGTGGGCCAGGTGGCGACATGTGGTGTGGCTCGGCATCCTCACCGGATACCTCTTCGTCTCCGCCACCACCACGCTGCGGCGCGAGCCTCTGGCCGGTGGGGCCGTCGCGTCGCTGAGCGCCGTGCTGTTCCTGTGGTGGTCCCAGCGTCTGCTGCTCGGCGGGAGGGTCCGCTGGCGTGCCCTGCTGCCCGGCGCCGTGGCCACGGTGATCGGGCTGCTCGGCCTCAGGGTCTTCTCCAGGCTCGTCTTCTCGCCGTTGATCGTATCCAACGCCGTCACCTACGGACCCGTCGGAACCTTCCTGATCATCCAGTCCTGGCTGGTCGGTGTCGGTGTCGTCGCCTTCGGCGGTGCGCTGGTCGGCCGACTGCTGTACGAGGAACTCCCACGCATGGCACACGCACTGAAGCGGCGCAGATGAGGGCGGCCCCGCAGCCGGTTGGTTCGCCTGAGCCGTGCACCATCGCCATCCTCATGGGGCTGTCGTTCTTCTCCGGCGCGGTGATCAACGCGGACGCAGTGTTGCTGCCGGACCACTCCTACCGGTCGCTGGGACGACTGTGGCCACGCACGAGCTGACGGGCGGGGGAGAGAGACGGGAGGCCCCACGGAGAGCAGACAGAGCAGACACTTGTGCCGCCGCGGTCCACACCGTGAGGGGCCCGTGTGGTCTGCGCGGCGAGGGGACGAGGCGGCTGTTGCGGGGCCACGCGCTCGCCGATCTCCCGCTCGGCTGCCCGGACGTCGTCAGCAGATCGGTGCCCGCTGGGGGCGCATCGGGCGCGCCGGGATCGCGTTGACGATGGGCGCGTGCGGGAACGGCCGCGCTCGTGACGCGGCGAACTCTCACACTGACGCTCACGATGCGCCCTCCGGGGAGCGCGTCGGCGGTGTGCCCTTGCCGGGGGCAGAGGCGGCATGTCGCACGCTAGTGCTTGCCGCTGCTTGCCGCGGTTCCCCAACAGGCGTCAAGTACCCATCCATGCCACGCTGACGTCGCACGGTATCCCCAACCCTCGGGTAGGGCTACGCTGTGGTGTGAGGCCCCAGTCCCCGGTTTCGATGCTGTGTTCCGCTCCCGGGGAGGCCCACCGTGTTCGTTCTGCTCCTCATCCTCATCGTGGTCCTGTTCGGCTTCGGCTTCCTCAATCCCATCTGGTGGGTGGCCGCGGCGGTGCTGGTCTACGGCGTCACCCGCCACGGCCGCGATCGCGGCGGGGGCGGGAGCCGTAGCGGCAGCTCCGATCTCGGGGACTACCGGGACTATCGGGAGCGCCGGGATCGTCGGGAACGCTGGGACCGCCGCTACAGCCGTCAGAACCGGGCACGTTGGCGACGCGAGGACCGTCGGGACCACGAACACCGCGGGTGACCCGTGGGGCGGACCGGCAGCCACGGATTCCGGGACGGCTCCAGCCAGACAGGACACCTCGCGATCGTCGAGAGGTGCATGTCATGCAACGCACAACCATGATCCCGCAGGAGTGGTGGGAACCGGGGCTGGTGGACGTCTCACGGCAGTGCGACGCCAGACTTCCGGAGGTGGCCGCGTCCCTGGCCGCCGCCTGGCAGGACAGGCCGCTCCCGGAGCGGATGCAGCGGGCGCTGCGTCGTAGGGTGCGGCGATTTCACGTGGAAGACCAGGAGTGCGACTCACGACGACCTGGCGGGTCGTACAGGTAGGGAGAGGCCATGATTCACGCAGCCGACGTCCGAGAATGGCGCAACCGCGATGTCGTCGACACCGAGTCGCACAAGATCGGTGTCCTCGAGGCGGTCTATGTGGACACCACCACCGACGAGCCGGCCATGGCCACGGTACGGACCGGGCTGCCCACCCGGCGCCGTCTGGTCTTCGTCCCCCTTGAGGACGCGATCGCCGGGCCTGACTATCTCAAGGTCGGCTATGTCAGAACGCTGGTGAAACAGGCCCCCTCGATCGGTACCGACGACGTCCTGCCCGCCGGGCAGGAGGAAGCGATCTTCAAGCACTACGGACTGACCTACGAGCCCGGTGCGGCCGGGGAACGGCAACTGGCGCGTCGCTGATCACCTGTGGACGGGATGACTGCCCTGTGAGGTACGGACCATGCACCCGGTGACCACGCCCCGTGAAGAACAGCGGATATCGAGAACTGCGCCTTCGGCGGAGGACACGGTTCTACTCGCCGAGGTCGTCGAACTGCGCGCCGAGAACGAGCAGTTGGGGCGAGCGCTGGCGAGCCGTGAGGTGATCGACCAGGCGCGCGGCATGATGATGGCCCTGGCGCCGTGTCCCAGTGACCGGGCCTGGGACCTCCTGGTGGACGTGTCGCAGCACTGCAACATCAAGCTCCGCGACGTGGCTGAGGCTCTGGTCGCCACGACGAAGGACCGGACGCTCCCGGAACCGATACAGCGCGAACTGCGCCGAGCACTGAGGCGCCTCCGGGCGGCGGACCGGAGATGACGGCGCATGTGCCCAGCGGACGGTACCGGAAGCTGTGAGTTCTCTCCGGTGCCTTCGTCCAGCACGGCCGTCGGACGCCTCTGCTGTGCAGCCCGCCTCGTGGAGCTCAAACACCGCGGCCCTGTTGAGAGCGGACAGCCCGGGGACCCGCCGGGTGTGCTTCAGATGGGGCATGCATGTGCCTCGGCGCGTACGGGAGTTGCGTGGCCGGGTCCGCCGCGGGGAACGAGTGCGCTTCGCTCTACGGTCGCGGCCCCTCCGTCCACGAGAACACCGCGCACGCCGGGCTCACCGAGTCGCAGGTACGGCTGGGCGAGGGGGCGCTGGAGGCTTCCATCGCAGTGTCCCTGGACGCCGGTACCCGGCGCGCAGTGTTCCTGGACGCCGGTACCCGGTCGCTCCGAGCCCAGCCATCCACTGCCGGTACGCTCGGTGGCCTGGAGCCCGGCTGCGATCTGATCGTCAACCGTGAGGCGCTTCGCCCGCTGCTGCCGGCGCTGCCCGAACGCGAACGGCGAACCCTGTCCGAGGCGGACAGGGTGACGACGTCCCGGGTGCACGGGCGGCACCGGACCGCCAGGGCGCGGGCTCGGCGCTCAGCGGAGAAGCCGGCAGTGCCCCGCGGTGGCCAGAACCGGCAGGCGGCCTTCCCACCGCCGTCTGGTCGAGGACGGCGCAGGGCAGTGGCGGGCCCCGCCGGGCGTGGGTCAGGAATCCAGGTCGGCGAGGGGTTCGGAGTCGTCGATGAGGGCGCGGGCCACATCGGCCAGGCGCCGGTTGTGGGCGCGGGCGTAGCCGCGCAGCGCGGTGAACGCCTGCTCCATGTCGATGCCCTGGCGTTCGGCGAGTTTCCCCTTGGCCTGTTCGATCAGCACCCGGCTGTTCAGCGCCGTCTGCAGTTGTTCGTTGAGCACCGTGCTGCGCTGAGTGGTGCGTTGTTGCAGCAGGCTGATGGTGGCGACGTCGGCCAGGGCCTGGGCGACGAGTGTGGCGGCCGGATCGAAGGGGCCAGGCGCGGCGCGGAAAAGGTTCAGGGCGCCCACCGTCTCGTCCCGCAGGCGCATGGGCAGGGCCTGGACGGCGCCGAATCCGCTGCGGTGGGCCACCGTGACGAAGCGCGGCCAGCGATCGACCTCCCGGGTCAGGTCGTGGATGATCACCGGTGCGCCGGTGCGGAAGCAATCGAGGCAGGGGCCTTGATCGTTCTGGAGCTGGAAGAGCTCCAGCAGGCGCACCTGTTCGTCGGATGCGGCCATGACGCGGAGTTTGCCGTCCCGGTCGGCGAGCAGCACCCCGGCGGCGCTCGCGTCGAGCATGCCGACGCAGCGGTCGGTCAGCAGGCGCAGGAAGTCGATGAGGTCGAAGTCGGCGACCAGGTTGTCGGCCAGCTCGACGAAGGTCTTGGCCAGAAGCTGTTGATCCATCGTGGGCACCCTCGATTGAGACTAGTCCCTGCCTGAAGCGGCGGGAAGTACGGCACGTTTCTCGGTCGGCACCAATGCGTCAGGTTTCGTCATCCGCCTGGTCCGGTTCCGTGTCCGGGGAGAAGCGGAGCCGACGGGCCACCACGTCCGCGGCCACGTCGGCGAGCCGACGCCCCTGCGCGTAGGCGTAGGCACGAAGCCGGACGAAGGCTTCCTCGATGCCGACGCCGAGCTGGACGGTCAGGATGCCGCTGGCTTGGTCGATCTCCGCCCGGTACGCGCCCAGGTCCTCGGCGGGGGTGCTGCGCGGCCCGCCCGTCTCGTCGATTCGCGTGTCGAGCAGCACCAGAGTCGCGAGATCGGCGAACGCCAACGCGTCTGCCAGTTCCTCTGCGTTCAACCGGACCGGAACGCGGGCGTACAGGTCCAGAACTCCCGGACTGATCGCCCCCATCTGCAGAGGGAGTGCGAACACCGCGCGTGCCCCGGCTTCCAGGGCGGCCTCGGCGAAGACCATCCAACGGTCCTGCAGGTCACGGGTGAGCAGATCGGGTGTCAGGACGGCCGAGCCGTGCAGGAAGGCGTCCACACAGGGCCCCTCGCCCAGCGTGAGCTGGAGCTCTTCCAGTTGCTCGCTGATGTCGTCGGTGCTGCACAGCGGGTGGCTCGGCCCGGTCCGGGACATCGCCGACAGCCCGGCCCCGCTGACCGGCAGCTCGGCCACGGCCGCGGTGCACACATCCACCACACCCACCCGGGCACCTCGTCGGGCCGCCTGCTCCGCCACCAGCGTCCGAATGCGGACCGACCGGCTGTCAGGGCCCACCCGGGCCACCGCGTCCAGGCCTCGTGACAAGGCCCCCCAGCCTCGCCGTGGTGCGTTCCCCGACGGTAAGTACCAGCGTGCGGAACGTGGTGGGACCGGCCGGCCTGCGGAACACTCCCATGTCCAGCCACCCCCAGGAACGGAGCGCAGCGAGGGTTGCACGATCGGTCCGGTCCACCAGAGTGGCGCCGAGCGACGCCTGATGTTCAGTCAGCAGCCTGTCCTGCAAACGACGGGCGAGGTCCCGGTCCTGCGGGTGCGGCCGAACAAGAATGTCGCCGAACGCGAAGGCCCTGCCGGATACCGTGAGTTGCTCGATGCCGCGTGGCAATGTTCCGTCGAAGCCGACCCACCAGGAGCCGTCGCCGCGTACCGGGAATCCGAAGGCGCATCCCATCAGTCTGTCCGTCTCGGCGATCACCATGGCGAATCCCGGCCGGCGCATGTCCGTGGTGAGACGGTCCATGAAGTTCTGGCGGCTGGGACGGCGGTACGCATCACCCGGCGCCGTTGCGCGGGACTCCACATACAGATCCGCCAGGTCCTCACACAGGTCCTCCACCAGCCAACGGTTCAGCCGACGTAACCGCACCGGAGCCATGGCTGGGGGCTCGCCGTCCCCCGGCTTCCGTGACTGTCCCCGTCCGGGTTCGGCCGTCATCGCGCATCGCCCGGGAGGACAGGCGCAAGCGGGGCAGACCGGTGCGGCGGGGCCGGAAGGGGCGGGGCCGGGGTGTCGCCGACAGGAGGTGGCAGGTGGTCGAGCGGAAGACCGACGAGCAGGAACCCGCAGTCGGTGAGGTCGAGAATCCGAACCAGCGTCGTCGGCGGATGGTGCAGTCGCAGGGTCCCGCCGACCACGGTGGTCTGCTGCGCAGCGCGCAGGAATGCGTTGAGTCCGCTGCAGTCGCAGAAGGTGACGGGGGTGAGGTCGACGTCGATGGCGCGGATACCGTCCAGCAGGCACCGCTCCAGGGACACGCGCACCAACGGCGCGGAGTCGAGGTCGATCTCACCGGCCAGGGTGATCAGCGCCCGTGTCCTTCGGTCATGGCGGTTGACGGTGAGTCGTGGCAGGGGCATGACGCCTCGGTTCGGAAGGCCATCCGGCAGCGGGCGCGGAGGTGCCGGAGTTCCGGTCCCTGAGCACGCTCCCGGCAGGGGTGTACTTTCGGCGGAGGCAGGGCGACGGCCGGCTCGACAGCCTGTGCAGCAGGACAGTGGACCCACCCGGTTCCCTCCAGGGATGCGCCGGGTGACAGACGAAGAGTCCGCACCCCGCAGCCATCTGCGTTCAGCAACAGCATGCCGCCGGGGTCTGGGACGTCTACGTTGCAGCCTAGTCCTCGCGTCGTTCGATGGACGGTTCGAAGTCGCCCGATCCCAGGATGTGGACGGTGCGCAACAGCATGGTGCGCGCATATCCGAGGCACTGGGCGGTTCTCGGACGTGAATCACGGCGGCCGACAGCCGTCCGAGCTCGGGCACTCCTCGCACCGCCCGAGGAGGTGGCTCGCATGACGGAGCCGAACAGTTCAACTCAGCGGGAGCACGGTCCGGATGAGCCCCGCGCTCGCCTGGGCACGGTGCTGTCGGCCGCGTCGGAACCCCGCGGCAAAGCGACCATCGCGGACGGGGTGGTGGAGACCTATGGCTTCCTCTTCGCCGACGCACCTGGTACCTCAGCTCGGGAAGCTGCGATCATGTGGGTGCCTGTCCGAGCAATGACCTGGAGAAACACCCGGGTTAGCGCCTCCTCAGGCTGGGCCGCTTTCACCGTGATTCCCCGCTGTTCCCCGCCTTGTCTGGTGCGCTTGTGGTGCGGCCCGCCGGGCGCCCGGCTCTGACGGACTGACCGTGCATGCAGACGCGTTGGCAGGCGCATCAGAGGTGGCGCTTGGACGCTCTGACCAGTCGACTGATGTCGTCGCGGGTCTTCACCCTGCGCTGGTCCAGTTCGGTCCTGCTGTCCGTCTTGGGCAGGGCTGTGACGTCCGCAAGTACAGCTTCTGCCGCCTCGCTCAAGGCCTCGTCATCGGTGAGCATCTGCACCCGGAAGAGAGCTTCTTGGGCGTTGGATCGCAGATCGTATGTGCGGACTCGCACCACGCCGGGGTCCTCGTGTGGTGGTTGTTCGTGTTCGCAGAACCAGAGATGTACCAGGCAGCGGCGGTAGTTGATGAGTGCGCCGGCGTAGGCGGAGTAAGCGTCGAGTCGCTCCTGCCGGAGCCGTTCATGGCGGGTGAACTGATGCCCCCTGTCGGTGGTGCGCTGCTGAAACGCCAGGGTGAGCCCCGAGCCGAGCAGGGTCCCCAGAACGGCTATGGCACTGGCGATGATGGTCTCCACACCCCAAGCTGATCACGTATCGCCGACCGGGCGTAGTACCCGCTCTGCTCCCCCGCCAACACGCTTTCCAACTGTGTTGGTGGGATCTTGGGCGTCGTTCTGAGGCGTTCACCTGCGTTCATGGACGGCCGGTCGCTGCGGCGTCCTGGGCTCCGGGTCTCGCCTGAACGACCGTGAACTCGGCTGAATGAGACGGAAACTGAGACGGTCTGGAGCTGTGCATCGCCCTGATGCCCTCGGACGAGGGTGCGTGCCGTTTGACGTTCTCGTCGGCTCTCTTCCCACTCCTGGCAACGGCGGTGAGAAGTTCTTTGCCTGCAGGGCCGGGTGATCGTGCCCAGGTCTTCCGTCAGGCTGGTCGGTGGATCGATCCAGGGGGAGAGATGAAGAGGACACGGGGATCTGTCCCAGTGACGACTCCAGCGGCCGTTCGCCGACGTGCACGCCGCTGGGTCATCGTCGCGGGAGCGGCACTGGTGTCACCCTTCGTCGTGCTCGTTCCAGCGGCCGTCGGGTGGCTTCCTGCCGAGTCTGCGATCGTCCTGGCGCTGGTCGCCGCACCGACCGGGCTTCTCATCCTCGGTGGGGCTTGTGAGGAAAGGCCCCCTCCGCGCACCAGTGGCCCTCGCCTGACGGCACGGACACTGACCGGTGAGCGCACCGTCGACCTGTCCGTGATCAGCACCGTACGACTGCTCACATACTTTTCCCCTTCCGGCGTCTCGGAACGCGTGGTCCTGGTCCGCGACGTAAACGGGGTGTGCCTGGGGCTTAAGAGTGCAGTCGGCCGGGCCGCCCTGCGCCGGGCTCTGCAACGCTCCCGCGACCCCGCACCCCATCCACAGCCCCGCGTGAGCAGGGCGGCACTCGTGTACCTAGGCATGGTCACCCGCCGCACCCCCTTGGTGCTCCATACGGTCCTCAGCTGGCTTGTCATGGTGCTCGGCATCTGCGGCTACATCGTCACGGTGCTTGCCCTCGCGGACCGGGTTCCGAAGTAAGCCGCTGGCCCGCCTGACGCCACCGGTGAGCAGATGCATGCTGAGCGGGTGACGAGAATCGAACTCGCGCTCTCAACTTGGGAAGCTCGGGTTTCCTGCGGGAGACTGCCGTCCTGACCTGCGGTGGAGCAATGCGGGGGCGGTAGGCCCCCCGTTTGGGTCCCCCGGTGTTCCCCGGTGTTCCTCGTGGTTCACCGCAGGATCTGGCACGCATCTGGCACAGGGGCCCGCCAGGGACGCAGTGGCGTGGACTCTTCCGCCTCACCCTGTATCCCCTGGCGCTGAACCAGGCTGGGAACGCCTGGCCTTGAATGCCTCGTATTGGCTCGTGAAGACATACATGTAATCCAGCAAAGCCTCAGCGAGTGCAAGGGCATCGGTGGCATCCTCACGGCTGACCTGGACGCCCGTGTAGTGGGCACCCTGGTTGCCGAGTACACGCAGGGCCTCAGCCCATTCGAGCAGCCTCCCCTCAATCCGGCCCTGCTGATGAAGCTCGCGCAGTGACGCAACCAACGGTTGTCGTCTCGTGACTCCTTGATCTGCGCAGACCCCTTCGAGTGTCCGTCGCACCATCACTGCAACCGCTGTGTACGCCTTCGCCTTCAAGCATGCTCGGGCCTCACTGTGCTCACGTCGAAGAGCCTCCGGGATGCTGTCGCTCAGCTCGCGCCCGTAGGGATTGGGCCATATCGGTTCCAGACGATCCCAGGGCGCGTCATGAGCCAGCAACAAGGGACCGCTGCACTCGGTGCAGCGGGCAAGCACGTAGCGCCATGTCCACTTCCAGTTCTTGACGTGCTCCGGCTTTCCAAGGGCGCCAATCTCCCTAGCGAGGACGGCGTGTTCGCAGTAAGGGCACTCGGCCAAAACAGGTTCTGGATCTACGTAGTCCACCACATGGGTGAGGATACGGACAGCGTGAGGCCGGTGATGTCTCAATGGTTGAGGCAAGACCTGTCTTGCCCTGGGTGTTGTCGGGGATCTTGGTGAGCTGCGTTTTCGCTGCTCATGGGCCGTGGGCTCGCGCTCCTGGTGGTCGTCGTTGGTCGTCCTTGGCCACTGTTGAGCGGCCTCGGACGGCCCAGGGACGGCCCAGCCGCGCTCGGCGACGGCGGACACCCTTGCTGCGCCCCGTCTGAACCTCAGCCGACGACAGTCAGCCACCACAGCGGGGGCGCCGACCGACCAGGCCCGCGTGTGCCTCGCTGCACCCCCACCGGCCTCCACCGCGTTGCCGGTGTCGTCGACCAGAGCAAGCCACGACGGCCGGCACGTGTTGACGGTGTCTGAGCCCTCAGTTTGGGAAACTGCGTGCATTTGGGGCTAGTTGGGGCGCTGAACTGGGCGAATCACTTGACCGTGTCCTCGTCGAGCCCGACCACTTTCACCGTGGTTCCCCGCTGTTCCCCGCTCGATCTGGTGCGGTTGTGGTGCGGCGTAGGTCAACGGGAGGCAGACGATCATTCGTACCAAAGTCCGGGAAGCGGTCCACGCTTGGTCGTTGCCGGAACCCCGGATATGGTATTGCCCCTTTCGAGGTCGCCCCGGATGTGCAGATAGAGAGAGGGCGTCGGCAAGCCGACGGTCTGAATCCAGCCCTTGCCGTGCACATGGCCGGCGGCTGTCAGCTCTGCGGCTTGGCCCGGTGGGGCGATGCTCTCCACGTAACTCTGGCAGATCGTCTCGCCGCTGTCGGCGAACGCGTAGCGGGCAGCGTAGGCGTAGCCCTCGTGGAGCCAGACATACAACACGATCGGCTTGTCCAGAACCGCGCGGAACCACTCGGCGGCAAGCTCGGCGAGCCGTTCCGTGGAGCCCGTGGCATCAAGTGCCCAGGCGCTGGGACGATCCGGGAGCAGATACAGCTGATTGTGCAGACGGTCCCCTCGGGCGCGGTCACCGACCAGGTGCACACCCAGATCGATCAAGTGCCGGCGGGGCTCTGCTCGGTCGGACAGGCTGACATGAGCGAGGAGCGATTCCCAGTCGTCCGGGCGTCCGACCTCCCCGACAACATCAGCTGGCGCCCAGGCCATGCAACGCCCGCTCAGCGCAGATACGAAGGCTCTCTCAGTGTCGTCGAACTCGAAGTCGTCGTCCGGATCATCGATCTCGAACCAAGCACGCGTCTTCATGGGACGGACCTTATGACGAGAGCGAGGTGCCCACGGAGCTTGGGGGAGCTCGCCAAGGCCCGGCGCCGTGATTGGTCCAGAGCCTTTGCCTGGCGCCCACCGCAGGATTCGAACCTGCGACACCCGCTTTAGGAGTTTTCCCTGGGCAGGGCTGTGACCTGCGAAAATATGGACTAGAGCGGGTCTGGCCTGGGGAAACGCTCCTCCGTAGTTCTCACGTCTTCGCGGTGCTTCCCGTTCCCGTGTGTGCTGCATACGTGCCGGTGGATGCTGTCCGGCGAGGGCACGGGTTGCTCAGGGGAGCCGGCGAGTGGCCGGAGTGAGGTACAGGCGGCGTCTCGTCATCGTCAGACCTTCTCGACTCGCACGGCGTGCCCCGCGAGGAGTTGATTCATGTCGTCGGTGTCGGAGGTGAAGACGGTTGCCTCAGCTCCCTGCACGGCTTCCCGCCCGGCCACGGCCGCCAGAATGGCGTCGATGGCGTACTTGTGCCCATGCAGGCCGGCTGCCTTCAGCATGTCGCGCGCCATGGCGATCACCTGGTCGTCCGTGTGCACGATGCGGATCCGGGACAGCGTCCAGTTCCACAGTGCCTGCCTCGACGTTTCGCGAGGGTCCCATGCCTCCAAGGTCGTGAGCGCCGAGGTGACGATCGGGATGTCCAGCCGCGGAGCCGTCTTGATCATCGCAGTCATCTCCCGATCGCCCTGAACCGCCTTGGAGAGAGCCTCGGAGTCGAAGACGAAGACGCGCTGCCGCGGCCGGTGCAGCTTCGCTCGGGCGGTGCGGCTCACGCGGTCTCGTCCGAGTGTGATCGCTGCTCGTCATGCCAGCCGTCAATCGCGGCGATGCGGTCCAGCGCTGCTTGCTGCTCGTCTTCCGTCACGACGCCGTGCTCTTCTTCGAGACGTTCGGCCAACTCGCGCAGTCGATCCATGGCGTCCTGATGAGCGGCGGCGGCCGCGATGTAGCCGGACACCCCGCGCGCGTCGACGCGTTCCTTGATTGATTCCACCAGCTCTTCCGGCACGGTGATGGTGATCTTCCGGGTTGCCATACTTAAAGTATGCCAGATCTCGTCCGGTGTGGCCGGCCTCTTGAAAGGCCCCCCCGTTCGAATGGGATGAGGGGCCTGGATCTCTCTTACCTGCGGTGCAGGTGGTGCCCCCGGCAGGATTCGAACCTGCGGCACCCGCTTGAGGAGTTTTCCCTGGGCGAGGTTGTGACCTGCGGAAACGTCGACTGCCGGGCGCCTGGCCCGGGGAAGTACCCCTCCGTGGTTCCCACGTGTTCATGGGGCTTCCCGGCCTCATGTGTGCTGAATCCGTATCGCGAGGGCGCCGCCTGGCGTCACAGACTGCCGACGTGCCCGTCCGCGCCCGCTCGCGCGGCGGATCGCCAGGCATGCGCTGGTCATGGCAGGCGAGACAGCGTCCGGAGGTGAATCCGGATGTTGCGGCCTCAGCCTGCGCCCGAGCCCCAGCTCCTCAGGTGCGCACCGTGCGATGAGGGGCGCCGCCCCAAGCCGAGCCGTGCCGTGGTCCGGGCGCGAGGCGTCCGGCGTTCGCGATCCCGTCCCGTGGGCGGTAGCAGGCAGGGACGGGTCGCACGGACCGTGGTGCTGCCGGATGTGTCGCCGTCATGACGGTGCCCTCATTTCGCGGCTCCGACCCGGACCAGCGTGCAAGGAGGACCGCTAGCGGGCCGATTGTCCGGGATGTCGCACAGAGTTCGGTACTTCGTTCAGCGATCGAAAGGTATGGCCCTGCCTGCCGAGCGTCAATATCTCCGCCGAAGAAGGCGCTTTCGCGCCGGGCGTCCGGCAGGCCGTCACCCTCGCCCGCTGCCCCGCGTTACCCAAACGTGATGGCCTGCTTCTCGCGCAACCTCTTGACCAGGGGGGACGGCGGGCGCTCATATAACCTCCCCATCACTGACCACTTGAGGGAGGTACGGCCGTGGCACATCCGGCGCACAGCAGCACCTCCCTGGCAGGTTGCGGCCAACGATTAGACCGCACCTCTCCTTGCGAAAGCCGGGCGAAGTGAGCGACCGTACTCCCTGCGAGGCCGCCGGGTCCGGGTTCGCGCCCCGGAGCCGGAGTTCTCGGCACCTCTGCTGAGCGCGGTCCGCCAGGGCCTCTTCGCAGTGGCGGAGTGAAGCCGCGCCCTGCTCCTGGAGCCGTCGAGGAGTGGAACGAGGGCGCGGCCCGACCGGAGCGCCTCCGGCCGTCATCGAGCCCGGACCCATCGCCCGCGTCGGCCGGGCGACATCAGCGCCACGACCACTTCGCCGGCCCCTCCCTGATCCCGCCCTGCCCGCCGATCTGCTCCTCCGGTGCCGAGCACCTCGCCGGCTCCCCGCCCTCTGCGTCCGGCCGTTCCCGGCCGCACTCGACCCTGATCACCCTCTGACGGCACGCACCACGCATGTTCAATATTTCGAACGTTGGTCGGCCTGTAGAACGGCATCACTTCCTGGTTTCCGACGGAACGTCAGAAGCCGCAGCAACCGAGTCCCCTCCCCGGGCCGGCTCAACGAAGGAGAACAAGCATGCTCAGCAGAAGAAACTTCCTCACCGCCGCGGTCGGTGTGGCGGCTGCGACCGGACTCGCGGCCTGCGCCAAGGAGGACGGCAGCTCTTCCGCCGCCGCCGGCAGCGGTAGCAAGGCGATCACCCTCGGCTTCTCCCAGGTCGGCTCGGAGAGCGGCTGGCGCACCGCCAACAGCGACTCGGTGAAGTCGGCCGCGAAAGAGGCGGGTTACAACCTCAAGTTCTCCGACGCCCAGCAGAAGCAGGAGAACCAGATCTCCGCGATCCGCAACTACATCGCGCAGAAGGTCGACGTCATCGCCTTCTCGCCGGTGGTCGTCACCGGCTGGGACGCGGTGCTCAAGGAGGCCAAGGCCGCGAAGATCCCGGTGGTCCTCACCGACCGCTCCGTCGAGACCTCCGACGACTCCCTGTACGTGACCCTGGTGGGCTCCGACTTCACGGACGAGGGCCGGCGCGCCGCCAAGATCCTGGAGAAGGTCCTGGAGAAGGCAGGCCACAAGGGCGCTGTGAAGATCGCCCAGCTGGAGGGCACCACCGGCGCCGCCCCCGCGATCGAGCGCGCCAAGGGCTTCAAGGAGGTCATGGACGCGGACCACGCGGACGACTGGAAGATCGTCGTCAGCCAGACCGGTGACTTCACCCGGGCCGGCGGCAAGCAGGTCATGGCGGCCTTCCTCCAGTCCAACCCGGACATCAACGTGCTCTTCGCGCACAACGACGACATGGCCATCGGCGCCATCCAGTCCATCGAGGCGGCCGGCAAGAAGCCCGGCAAGGACATCCTCATCGTCTCCATCGACGGCGTGAAGGACGGCTTCGTCGCCATGTCCGAGGGCAAGATCAACGCCATCGTCGAATGCAACCCGCTGCTCGGCCCGCAGCTGATGGAGGTCGTGAAGAAGGTCAAGGACGGCGAGACGGTCGAACGCTGGATCAAGACCAAGGAGAGCGACTTCATGCAGGACCAGGCCAAGGACGCGCTCCCCACCCGCAAGTACTGACCGACCGTCCCCACCGGCGGGAGCCTCCGGCCGGGCCGACATCCCTCGGTCGGGAGGCTCCCCGCGGACCTGGACCATTCACGAGGAGCGCTGCCATGGCAGAGCCGCAGCCCGTCCTGGAGATGACGGGCATAGTCAAAGAGTTTCCGGGGGTACGGGCTCTGTCGGGCGTCGACTTCCGGCTCTTCCCCGGCGAGATCCACGCCTTGATGGGCGAGAACGGTGCGGGGAAGTCCACCCTCATCAAGGTGCTGACGGGCGTCTACTCCCTGGACGGCGGCACCATCACCCTGGACGGCGAGTCGGTACGGTTCGGCAGCCCGCTCCAAGCGCAGCAGGCCGGCATCAGCACGGTCTACCAGGAGGTCAACCTCTGCCCCAACCTGTCGGTGGCGGAGAACATCTTCATCGGACGCGAACCCACCCGCGCCGGCCGCATCCAGTGGAAGCGGATGCGCGAGGAGGCGGCGGAGCTGGTCGACCGGCTCGGACTCGACATCGACGTCGCCGCGCCGCTGTCCTCGTACCCGCTGGCCGTGCAGCAACTGGTCGCGATCGTACGGTCGGTGGGCACCGGGGGCCGTGACGCCGCGGGGGCCGGCACCAAGGTGCTGGTCCTCGACGAGCCGACCTCCAGCCTCGACCGCGACGAGGTCCTCGAACTGTTCCGCCTCATGCGGCAGTTGAGGGACGAGGGCGTCGCGATCCTGTTCGTCTCGCACTTCCTCGACCAGATCTACGAGGTCTGCGACCGGATGACCATCCTGCGCAACGGCACCCTGGTCGGCGAGCACCTCGTCCGCGACCTCGACCAGGTCGGGCTGATCGAGCTGATGATCGGCAAGGCCCTCGACCAGCTCGAGGAACTGCACGAGCACCAGTCGCACTCCGGCGTCGGCGAGACGCTGGTCAAGGCCGAAGGGCTCGGCCGCACCGGGGGCATCGCCCCCTTCGACCTGGAGATCAAGAAGGGCGAGGTGCTCGGACTCGCCGGCCTGCTGGGATCGGGCCGCACCGAGCTCGCGCGGCTGCTGTTCGGAGCCGACCAGCCCGACAGCGGCAAGGTGACCATCGGCGGCAAGCAGGTCTCGATGAGCGCCCCGAACGACGCCATCGCGGCCGGCGTGGCGTTCTGCTCGGAGAACCGCAAGAGCGAGGGCCTGGTCCCCGACCTGACGGTGCGCGAGAACATCGTCCTCGCCCTCCAGGCGGCCCGCGGCTGGACCCGGCCCATACCCGCCTCCCAGCGCGACGAGCTCGTCGCCACGTACATCAAGGCGCTGGACATCCGCCCCGCCGACCCGGAGGCCCGCGTGGGCCGGCTCAGCGGCGGCAACCAGCAGAAGGTACTGCTCGCCCGCTGGCTGATCACCCAGCCGAAGCTGCTGATCCTGGACGAGCCGACGCGCGGCATCGACATCGGCGCCAAGACGGAGATCCAGAAACTGGTGGTGTCCCTCTCCGAGGACGGCATGTCGGTGCTGTACGTCGCGGCCGAACTGGAGGAGGTGCTCCGGCTCAGCCACACCATCGGAGTGCTGCGCGACCGCCGGCTGGTGGCGCGGCTGACCAACGGGCCGGAGATCACCACCAGCAAGATCCTCGAGACCATCGCGAGCGGAGAACACCAGTGACCACCACCTCCCGCTGGCGAGCACTGACCCATCACCACCTGTTCTGGCCGGTCGCGGTCCTGATCGCCCTGCTGCTCGTCAACGTCCCCTTCACGCCCGACTTCTTCTCGATCAGGATGACGGACGGCCACCTCTACGGCAGCCTCGTCTCCATCGTGCTGTTCGGCTCACCGCTGATCCTGGTCGCGGTCGGCATGACCCTGGTCATCGCCACCGGCGGCATCGATCTCTCCGTCGGTGCCGTGGTCGCCATCACCGGAGCCCTGACCTGTTCGTACATCAGCGACCAGGCCGACCAGAACACCTTGTCCGCGGTGTTCCTGGCGATGGGCATCGGGCTGGTGGCCGCGGTCGTCTGCGGTCTGTGGAACGGCTTCCTGGTGGCCAGGATGGGAATCCAGCCCATCATCGCGACCCTCATCATCATGGTCGCGGGCCGAGGTGTCGCCCAGCTGATCACCGACGGCCAGATCATCACCGTCAACAGCGAGCCGTACAAGCTCATCGGCGGCGGCTACTGGCTGACCCTGCCCTTCTCCGTCTTCGTGGTGGCCGCGGTGGTGGCCGTCACCGTGGCGCTCACCCGCCGCACGGCGCTCGGCCTGCTGGTCGAGTCGGTCGGCGGCAACGCCGAGGCCAGCCGCCTGGTCGGCATCAGGTCCACCCGCATCAAGATCATGGTCTACATGTTCTGTGCGCTGTGCGCGGGCATCGCGGGCCTGATGATCAGCTCCAACACCTCGGCCGCGGACGGCAACAACGCCGGTCTGTGGATCGAACTCGACGCGATCCTCGCCGTGGTGCTCGGCGGCACCTCGCTGCTCGGCGGCCGGTTCTCCATCGGCGGCACGGTGGTCGGCGCCCTCGTCATCCAGACCCTGACCACCACGATCTACACCATCGGCGTGCCGACCCAGACCAACCTGGTCTTCAAGGCCGCCGTCGTCATCGTCGTCTGCCTGCTGCAGTCCCCGAAGTTCCGGGCCAAGGTCTTCGGCGCGAAGGGCCCCAAGGGCCCGCGCCGGGACGCCGCCCCGGTGGAGCCCGCTCCGGCGACCGACGCCGTCCCGAAGATGGAGGTGTCGCGATGAGCGCGACCGCCCAGACCCCCAAGGCGGCTCCGAGCGGCAGTACCGCCTCCCGTGCCGCGCGCCTGCTCGGCGACCGGCGTCTGCCCGTCCTGGTCACGGCCGCCCTGTTCATCGCCATGTACGTCGGTGGCCTCAGCCGGTACCAGAACTACGGGTTCGGCGAACCCCAGGTGTTCCTCAACCTGTTCATCGACAACGGCTATCTGCTGGTCGCAGCCATCGGTGCCACCTTCGTCATCATGTCGGGCGGCATCGACCTGTCCGTGGGCTCGATGATCGGTTTCACCACCATGTTCACGGCGTGGCTGGTGGAACGTCAGGGACTGCCGCTGCTCCTGGTCGTCCCCCTCGCACTGGCCGTCGGCGCCTTCGGCGGCTTCCTGATGGGCTACGTGATCCACAACTTCGAGATCCAGCCGTTCATCGTCACGCTCGCCGGGCTCTTCCTCTTCCGCGGACTGTGCCTGGTCATCAGCAAGGAGTCCATCTCCATCAGCGACGCCTCGGTGGGCACCCTGGCCCAGACGCGGGTGTCACTGGGCGTGGGGGACCTGTCGATCGGCGCCGTCGTGGCCCTGGTCGTCCTCGCCGTCGCCGCCTACGTGCTCCACTACACCCGCTTCGGACGCCGTGTGTACGCCATCGGCGGCAACGAGCAGTCGGCCCTGCTCATGGGCCTTCCGCTGGGCGGCACAAAGATCGCCGTGTACACGGTGAGCGGCTTCTGCTCGGCCCTGGCGGGCCTGCTGTTCATGCTGTACATCCAGTCGGGCGACCCGCTGCACGCCATCGGCATGGAACTCGACGCCATCGCCGCCGTGGTCATCGGCGGCACCCTGCTGACCGGCGGTTCCGGGTATGTGCTGGGCACGCTCTTCGGTGTCCTGGTCCTGGGCCTGATCAAGAGCGTCATCACGTTCGAGGGGACGCTCAGCTCCTGGTGGACGAAGATCGCCACGGGTGTGCTGCTGTGCGCCTTCATCCTGATCCAGCGGACCATGACGTCACGCCGGAAGACCTGACGGGCGCTGCTGAGAGCCGCGACAGCGGCCAGTGAGCCGACCCCGCCGACGCAGCGACCACGGGGGCAACGGAAAGTCGGAGAAAGGACAGGAAACGCACATGCGCACGCTTCTCTCCAGGCTGTCGGCGATATTGCTCGCCGCCTGCCTCCTCTTCACAGGCCAGGCCCTGACCACACCTCAGCGGGCCGCCGCCGCCGACCCGGGCTACCTGATGACGCACTTCATCGGGGAGGGATCGACCGGTCAGCAGATCTACTTCTCGCACAGCACGGACGGCCTGAACTGGAGTGACCTCAACGGCGGCGGGATGACCCTGCGTTCCACGGTGGGAACTCGTGGTGTGCGCGACCCCGCACTGGTCAGAGCCCCCGGCGGTGACAAGTACTGGATCATCGCGACCGACCTGTGCATCGGCTGCGGGCAGTCATGGGGCGACTCCATGAACAACGGCAGCCGCAACCTCGTGGTGTGGGAGTCCACGGACCTGGTCACCTGGTCGCAGCCGTGGCTGCTCAACGTCGCCGGCGCGATCCCCGACGGGCGCAACGCCTGGGCGCCGGAGGCGATCTGGAACCCCGAGACCAACGACTACGTCCTGTACTGGGCGACGAACGCGACCCGGGACGGCGTGCTCAAGCACCGCATCTACTACGCCCGCACCACCGACTTCCGCACCATCACCACCCCGCAGCTCTACATCGACCGACCCGGCACCCAGAACATCATCGACACCCAGATCGTCGAAGTGCCGTCCGGCGTCGGTGACTTCCGTTACGTACGGGCCTCCGGCGACGGCCAGATCACGCTCGAAGGCAGCAACTCGATCCTCGGTACGTGGACCGACCTCGGCAACCTCTCCGGCATCGGCCTGACCGGCTCCCAGGTCGAAGGCCCGATGTGGATGAAGTTCAGGGACCGCAACGAGTGGACCCTGTACCTCGACCAGTACGCCTCCGGACGCGGCTACATGCCGGTCACGACGACCAACCCCTCCGCCGCCGGCACCTACCGGCTCCCGGCGTCGGGAAGCTACAACCTGGGCGGGACGAAGAAGCGCCACGGCTCGATCCTCAACCTGACGACCGCCGAGGAGAGCCGTGTGCTCACACGCTGGGCCAACACCCCGGCCAAGCGGCTCCAGTCGTTCAACTTCCAGGACCGGTACGTACGGCACGCCAACTTCGACGTGCGCATCGACCAGAACGTCACCGGCCCGGACGCCCAGTTCCGGCTGCGGCCCGGCCTGGCGGGCTCGGGCACCGTCTCCCTCGAGTCGGTCAACTTCCCCGGCCACTTCCTGCGGCACTCCAACTACGACTTCCAGCTGGCCTACAACGACGGCACCACCCGGTTCGCCGCGGACGCCACCTTCCGCCAGGTCGCAGGCCTCGCCGACCCGACATGGTCGTCCTTCCAGTCGTACAGCCACCCCGACCGGTACATCCGCCACTACGCCTACAAACTCCGCCTCGACCCGATCACCACCACGACGGCCCGCAGCGACGCCACCTTCCGCGTGACGAACTGACTCACGCCGACAGGCGATCCCATGAAGTGACGCGCCCAACGCCTGCGCGAGGTCAGGCCGTGGCGGGGCCGCAGGCGGTTGTGTCTGCGGCCCCGCTCGGGTGTTGGGGCAGGGCGGGTTGCCGTACCGGAGGCCGCGTCCGTTGGTGCCGACATGGACGCGGCCGTGGCTGCCGGGGCTCTTCGACACACCAGGAATGCAGCACATGGTCAACGGCCGTGACCGTGTGGCACGACCGTGATCATGCGAAAGGGCCAGCTCGAGAGGATCAAGCCTCTGAACTGGCCCTTCTGGCTGTGCCCCCGGCAGGATTCGAACCTGCGACGCCCGCTTTAGGAGTTCGATTCGCGCGCGGTCTGGTGACTGTCGTCGGTTGGTGCGACGGCCGCATTGGAGTGCCGATGTGCGCCCCCGTCCGGCGTCGTTGATGTCAGCCGTGGATGTCAGAAGCCGTGTGAGCCTCCGCTGTGGAGACTGGTCATTTGCGCGCGTTGGGTCCGTGGTTCGGCGAACACGTCTACGGCATGCATCGGTGTGGGTGGCTTCGGCGAGTCTTCGAGCTTCACCAGGGACTCCCACAGGGCCGTTGGGGTCCCACTGCGTGCGGCTGGTGACCGCGCCGTCCTTGCTGGTGGTGACCTGGTTGCCGCTGGCGTCGTGATCGTAGGTGTAGTCGCTGCCGGCGACTGTGGCTGCGGAAATCTCTCCGGTCAGGTCGTAGGTGTCGGCGCCCGCCTTGGTCTGGTTGCCCTCACCGTCGTAGTCGTAGTCGTAGGCGGTGGTCGCGGTGCCGGTGGTTGTGGACGTGAGCTGATCGGCCGTGTCGTAGGTGTAGCTGGTGCTGGTGGTGCCGAGGGTGGAGGTCAGGCGGTTGCCGACCTTGTCGTAGGTGTAGGCCGTGGTGCGGCTGGTTGCGCAGCCGGTGACCCAGGGCTGGGGGGCGCAGCCGGAGGTGAGGCGGCCTGCAGCGTCGTAGGTGAGGTCCCAGCCTCCGGTGCCGCCACTGGTCCGGGTGACGTCGACGCGGGTGGGCAAGCCGGCAGCGGACAGAGTGAGCGCCGTCTTGGTGACGGTGGTCCCGGCCTTGGACGACGTGACGGCGGTGAGCCGGCCCGCGCGGTCATAGGCGCGGTCCTCGGTCTCGGTGTTGGGCAGCGCGGACCGGGTCAGGCGGTCGGCGGCATCCCAGGTGTAGTTGGTGGTGACCCCGTCGGCGGTCATGGACGACGTGCGGCCGTCGTTGTCGTAGGAATAGGTGATGGTGTTGCCGTCGGAGTACTTGTGGGTGAGTATTTGCCCGGCGGCGTCGTAGGTGTAGGAGAAGCCGCGGGTCTTGGTGAGGTTGCCCACCGCGTCGTAGCCGAAGCCCTCGGAGATCTTCGCGTTGGCGCGTGCCGTCATGCGCCCGGCGGCGTTGTAACCGAAGCTCACGTCCGGCGTCGAGTCCGAGTAGTCGACCTTGGTGGGCAGCCCGCGGGTGTCGAAGGCGTAGCTGGTGGAGCCACGCGGGGTGGTCTTCTCAGTGAGGTTGGCCTCGGCGTCGTACGCGTAGGAGCTCACGCGGTCCAGCGGGTCGGTGACCTTCGTCAGGCGACGGGCCGCGTCGTAGCTGTAGGCGGTCGCGTGGTTGTTGGCGTCGGTGCGCTTGGTGACGTTGCCGGCCGCGTCGTACTCGTAGGCCGTCTTTCCGCCGTCTGGGGCGGTGACCGTGGTGAGCTGGTCGAGCTTGTCGTAGCCGTAGGTGGTGGTGCGCTTGTCGGCGTCGGTGCGCTTGGTGACGTTGCCCGCCGCGTCGTACTCGGTCCTGGCCACCCCTCCGAGCGGGTCGGTGACGGTGAGGAGGTTGCCGGCCGCGTCGTAGGTGTAGCTCGTGGTGTAGGCGGCCGGATCGGCGCCGGTGACGTTGCCTCGGGCGGAGACTGTGCTCAGCAGTCGGCCGAGCTTGTCATAGGCGTAGGTCGTCCTGTTGCCCAGCGGGTCAGTCTCGGAAGTGAGACGGCCGCCGGAATCGTAACCACGGGTGACGGACTTGCCCGCCGCGTCGGTGTCGGGAGCCCGATGATCGTGCCGCCCCTTCGTGGGCATGAGACGACCTGGAGTGACCCAGCCAAGGCGACAGAGCGAAGCATCCGATTCCAAACACCCCCAACATGCCCGAACACCCTCGAATAGCTGTGAGGTATGTCGGTGAGCTGCTGCATACCTCACATGCCTCGCGCCCGCCGGGCACCCGGGACAACTGGTGCCTCACCACCCGCGACCGGCTGACCACCCTCACCACTCGGGAACGCGAGGTGATGTCCCTGGCCGCCGAGGGGCACTCCAACGACGAGATCGCGGAGAAGCTCTATGTCAGCCCCCTGACCGTGCGCACCCACATCCACCGCGCGATGACCAAACCCGGTGCCCGGGACATGGTCCAGCTGGTCGTGATGGCGTACCAGTCGGGTCTGGTCCAGGGCGTGCCGCCGGAATGAGCAGTGCACCGCGCCCTGCGAGGGCACGGTGCACTGGCGCCGCTCGGTCTACGTGGACCCCTGCTCCCTTACTCCTGGGAGAAGGTCGCGTCTACGCCTTCACTCCTTGTAGAAGGTCGCGTCCTGCCGGTCGAGGGTCGTGCTGATCGGCTGGCTGTAGAACAGGTTGTTGAAGTGCCGGATGTAGCGGCCGGGGAAGTTGTACGACTCGTACGAGACGCCGGCCGCGGTATCGGCGAGACCAGCCCGCTGGTAGAACGAGGCGTCGGTGTCGAACAGGGCCGTGCCGTCGTCCTTCTCCACCCACATCTCGTTGTTCTTGTGGCGGAGGTAGTAGCCGGGGAAGTTCGCCGACTCCAGCGAGACGGTGCCGTTGCCGGTGAGACCGGTGACGATCCGGAACTGCGAGTCGGCGAGGTTGGTGACGTCGGCCTCCAGCCTCGCGCGGTACTCCCAGTGGCGGAGGAACTTGTCCGGGAAGTTGTACGAGGAGAGACGGACCGGGGTCACGCCGTCGGCCACCGGGATGCCGAAGTTGGGAGTGCCGTCGGCGTTCCAGTACAGCTTCTGGTAGCGGGTGCGGCGGTTGGGGTCGTTGAGCGGGTCGCCGCTGATGTCCTTGTAGTTGCGGTCGTGGTAGACGAGGACGTCCGACTTGCCGTCCTCGGAGACCGTGAAGGTGTTGTGGCCGGGGCCGTACTGGCCGGTGGCGGCGTTGCTCTTGAAGACCGGGGCGGAGGTCTTCGCCCAGGACGCCGGGTTCATCAGGTCGGCGGTGGCGGAGGCGGTCAGCAGACCGAGGCAGTAGTTGGCGTCGGTGGCGCTGGCCGAGTAGGCCATGAACACCTTGCCGTTCTTCTGGATGACGGCCGGGCCCTCGTTGACGCGGTGGCCGACGGTCTCCCAGGAGTACTCGGGCTTGGAGATCATCACCGGGCTGCCGCTGATGGTCCAGGGGTTGGACATCTTCGCCAGGTACAGGTTGGTGCCGGTGCCGACCGCCGGGTCGTTCTGCGCCCAGCTGAGGTAGCGGGTGCCGTTGTGGGTGAAGGTCGTGGCGTCCAGCGAGAACGTGTCGAGCGGCAGGGCGATCCGGCCCTTCTCGGTCCAGGTGCCGGTCAGCGGGTTGGCCGAGCTGGACTCCAGGACGTACGGGCGGATCTTCCAGATGTCGTTCGAGGCGCCGGCCGCGAAGTAGACGTACCACTTGCCGTCGATGAAGTGGATCTCGGGCGCCCAGATGTGGGCGCCCATGTCACCGCTGGCGTGCTTGGTCCAGATGGTGGTCTCCGTGGCCGTGGCCAGGCCCTGGAGGGTGGTGGCCCGGCGCATCACGATCTTGTCGTACGCGGGGACCGTGGCGGTGAAATAGTAGTAGCCGTCGGTGTGCTTGAAGATGTGCGGGTCGGCCCGCTGCTCGGCTATCGGGTTGGTGAAGGTGACGGCCGGGGACGCGGGGGCGGCGGCCTGGGCGGGGGTGGTCACCGTGGTGAGCATGGCGAACGCTGCCGCCGCTGCCACCAGGACCCGTCTGGCGAGGTGTGTCATGTTCTGCTACGGCCCTTCGGGATCAGGCGGTGGTGGGGACGAGGCGCCACTGCTGGCAGTTGTTGTTCAGCCAGGACCACTGGCGGACGTCGGCGCCGTTGGCCGTGCCGCAGTCGGCGACGTCCATGACCTTGCTGGTGGAGGCGTTGACGATACGGACGTAGTCGCCGCCGAGGTAGACCATGCGGAACTTCTGGCAGTTGTTGTTCAGCCAGGACCACTGGCGGATGTCGGTGCCGTCGGCGGAGCCGCACCCGGCGAGGTCGGCGACCTTGCCGGTGGCGACGTTGACGAGACGGCTGGTGTCGTCGGCCATGTCCTCGATCCGCCACTTCTGGTTGGCACCGCCGTTGCAGCTCCACTGGAAGATGTTGGTGCCGTCGGCGGTGTTGCCGCCGTTGACGTCGAGGCACTTGCCGCTGTTGCGGTTGACGATGGTGTACGCGGTCGGGGTCGTCGCGGTCTCACCGGACGGGCCGGCCAGCGTCGTCCCCGTGGCGACCGGGGTGCCGAGGTTGGGCGTACCGTCCGCGTTCCACGTGAACTTCTGCGCGCGGGTCGTCCGGGCGTTGCCGCAGCCGCCGTTGGCCGCGCTGTTGGCGTGGTAGACGATCCAGTTCTCGGTGCCGTCGGGGGACGTGAAGAAGCCGTTGTGGCCGGGGCCGTAGACGCTCGCCGCGTCGTTGCGCTGGAAGACCGGCGTCTGCTTCTTCGTCCAGGAGGCCGGGCTCAGCGGGTCGCTGCCGGTGAGTTCCAGCTGGCCCAGCTTGTAGTCGGCGGTCTGGCAGCTGCTGGCGGAGTAGGACAGGAAGGTGCGGCCGTTGCGGTACAGCGGCTCGGGGCCCTCGTTGACGGGGCTGCCCTGGGTCTCCCAGCTCAGCGTGGGGCTGGAGATGATCGTGAAGGGGCCGCTGAGCGTGTACGGGTTGCTCATCGGGGCGATGACCAGGCTCTGCGTACTGCCGTTGATCTTGCCACTGCCCACCAGGTAGAGCTTGTTGTCGTGCTTGAGGACGGTGGCGTCGATCAGCCAGCCCTGCGCGGCGGTCGGGCCGGGGGTGAGGCTGGCGTCGGTGAGGATGTTCTTGTAGGTGTACGTGCCCATCGGGTCGGTGCCGGAGCTTTCCAGCACGTGCGTGCGCTGGGTGTCACAGCAGGCGGCGCCGGACTGCGCGGCCGAGTAGTACAGGTACCACTTGCCGTCGAGGAAGTGGATCTCGGGCGCCCAGATGTTGGCGTTGCGCCCGGCAGTGGTGTCCGACCAGACCTCCACGCTGGGGGCGGTGCTCAGGCCCCCGAGGGTGGGGGACTTCCGGATGAGCAGCTTGTTGGTGAAGGTGGTCGTGACCAGGTAGTAGTTGCCGTCGTAGTACTCCAGCCAGGGGTCGGCGCCCTTCTGGGACTTGATCGGGTTGGTGAACGGCTTGCCGTCGGCCGCGACGGCGGACTGCGCGGTGTGGACGGTCTGTACGGACAGGAGCGAGGCAAAGAGGGCCAGCAGGGCTGCCGCCGACGTCAGACTGCGGCGGGGCGTGGACCAGCGACGGGCGCGGGTGGGAAACACGACAAGTCCCTTCCGGGAGAGCGGCTCATTGCCCGGGTTCCTGACCTGCCCGGTGCGTTCGAAATCGCGAACATTGTGCGTAACTTCGGCCAGAAGGTAAAGCTGAGGTGGCAGGGACGTCAATGGATTCGACAGGCTTTTGTCGTGCGGAGTAGTCGCGGGGTTTGCGGGTCGGAACGCGAAGAGGGAACAGGGACACGAGCCCCCTGCGCGTCGTGGACGCGCGAGAAGGTCAACGAGCGGCTGACCTGACTCGCGATGTTGCGTATTGGTATTCCAATGAGTTGGTGCCATCGTGATTTCCGCTGCTCAGCGGAGCTGGTGTGACGTTGGGGCGAGGTGCTCGTGCTGGTCGGGGTGGAGATCGGTAGCACGTGATCGTCCGTCACGGGTGGTCTCTGGGTTTCCCGGGCGGAAATCACGGGCCGCTGCGTAGGTTCCGTGGCGGGAGGGGTGTGGATGACGGACGAGCTCACGTGGACGATCAAGCGGCGGGTTCAGCTGACCGAGCGGGCTGAGCTGCTGCGCAAGGAGCTGGCGGAGATTGACGCCGAGCTGGGCCGGCTGGAGGCCGCCGAGGTGGTGTTCGGGCAGTGGGCCGAGGCGACCGACGGCGGACGCCGGTCGTCGGGCATCGTGGAGCCGGAGCCGGAGCCGGAGCCGGAGCCGGAGCCGGAGCCGGTCGTGGTGGGGCCAGGTGCCGGCGGGATGCGTCTGGTGCCGGACCGCGCGGAGGGTATGGGGATAGAGGTCCTCACGCCGGACTATCGGCAGATCATGAAGATCGTGGCCGACGCGGACGGACCGGTGATGGCCAAGGACGTCGCGAGGGCGCTGGGTCGTGAGCTCACGCCGGGCAAGGTCGAGCCGGTCCGGGGGCAGTTGCGTCCTCCACGTCCGCCACCAGGTCCAGCGCCGCCGTGGTGTCCTGTACGACGACGATCCCAAGAGCCGCCGTCGCCGCGCAGTCCCTCTGCCCGCTCTCTGCATCGCACCCCTGCGCTGGCACCGCCTGCGGCAGGCGGACGCTCGCGCCAAGGCGGGGGAGAGGTGGCAGGAGTCGGACTACGTCTTCGCCACCCGCACCGGCCGCCCCGTCGAGCCGCGTAACCTGTACCGCTCCTTCACCCGCGTCGCCCAGTCCGCCGGCCTCCGCGTGATCCGGCTGCACGACGCTCGCCACGGGACGGCCACCTTGCTCACGGCGGCCGGGGTCGCACCCCGCGTTGTCATGGAGATCCTCGGTCACTCTCAGATCAGCATCACCATGGACGTCTACACCCACGTCGTCCAGGACACGCAGCGCGAAGCCATGAGCCACATGGATCGCCTGCTCAGGAGACGCCCCATTCGCGCGTGACCGCCCGCGTTGATGTCAGATGTGGATGTCAGATGGCCCCCACCTCCGAAATTTCGGAGGTGGGGGCCATCTGAGCTGGTGCCCCCGGCAGGATTCGAACCTGCGACACCCGCTTTAGGAGAGAGGCTGGGGTCCTTTGCCGGTGACCTGCAGCTTCATCGGCCGGGCTAGCGGGCGCGGAGGCATCCGTTCCTCCCCGTTGTTGACCGTGGCTGACCCCTGCATCTGGCAGGACTGTGGCACGCGACCTCTTGAGCCCGACCCAGGGGGCCGCTCAGTCCAGGAAGTAGGACCAGAAGGGGATCGTGGCGTACTGATGGCCTTCGGGTGTCGGCACGGGGTGACCGAACTCGTGGTGGAAGTAGTCGACCAGATCGGTGCCGTAATAAATGATGTCCGTCTGGTGCATCGACAACACAGGCGTACTGGTGCGGTCTGGATCGGCCAGCAGGTACCGGTGCGAGTAGATCGGCACCATCACAGGGGCCTTGGCCAAGTACGTGCGTGCCACTTCCAAAGCATCCTGAGTGTCCGCCGGCCGCGGCTCCCAGTCCGGATGCCAGAAGACATTGTGCTCCACGTCGAACAACACTCCGTCCACCGGCCAGGCCAACCGCTCCGCCAAGTCCTCCGGGTCGCCATCCCGCCAGTCGGGCCAACTAGGGCTCCCCGTGGGCAGCCCTGCGCTCAGCAGCGTTCGGTGCTCCGGCGCGAACCGGAACCCCCAGCGCTCCTCGACGTGATCAAGTTCCTGCTTGCTCATGCCTCGCTTCACCTCGACACGGGCAGAGAGCATGGCAAGCAATGCCTGGGCGTCTTCGGAGGTCAGTGGGTTCTCGTAGCTGATCGGAGACATGCGTGGCACGGTAGAACACCTTGGGGACGGCAAGCAGGGGGATTTTGCCGGGACCTCAGCTTGGGAAGCTTGAGTCTTCCAGGGGCAGTTGCTGCGCTGACCTGCAGCGGGGTGACGCTGGAGCCTTCGCCGCACCGGGGCCAGTGCCCGCTGTTCCCCGTGGTTCCCCGCACGATCTGGCACGCGACTGGCACGGCTCCGTCTTCTGAGCTACCTGCAGGCAAGTAGGCCCCGACCGATATTCACTGCAGGGGCGTGCGCCGTGTCCGTAGCATCCTGCCTCGATGAAGAGACGCGTGCAGTTCACCGAGCAGGTTGTGCGGTTCCGTGACTACATGCCGACTGCAGATCGGGAAAAGTTCCTGCGCCTCGTCGACAGGATCGCAGCTGAGCCTGAAGGCGCCGACAGCCACCTTGCCTACACGACCGACACTGTGACGCGCGCGGCCTGGGAAGACTGCGTAATGGTCCACTACGTCGTGACGAGCTTCTTCGTGATCGTCATCGAAGCTGACATCTACGACGCATCGCGTGGCTTCAACGAGGTGTAGTCGGCTATGAGACAGCCCCGATCGCAGGTCGGGGCTGTCATGCGGGCGATTCTCCGCACCGGGTGAAACGAGGGCCACGGACGGCGGATGAAAAGTGAGCCGTCCACCAGCATGTCCGATGATGGAAGCGCAGTGGCCGAACACTGCGCCACGACCTCTTCGTCCCGAAGCAACTTGGGTGTGTGCTCGACCTCGGGCTGCCGTGCCTATCACCTGCGGAGACGGTCCACAGGTGTGCGCGGTTGTCCGCCGGTGTCCGTCGGCGTTGTCACGCAGTTAGACACTCACCAGCGACTGGCGACGAATGACGTCCCGGGGCGCGGCAGCTGAGCTACGGCACTCCGTAGGGCGTGCACCTCCGGGTCCAGTGGAACAAAGACAAGTCGGCCGTCTGCGGCCTGCGAGTCAACTACCGTGTCGGGCGCCGCCAGTTCGCCATCGCCCAGCAACTCGGCCCAGTAACGTGTCGTCGTAACTTGTCATCTAACCAGGTGTCCTATGAGAAATCATATGGGCATCGTATGGCGCCCGTTGAAACGGCAAGTCGATGCCACCCAAGGCGTCTCCTCAGAACGCTGGCGACCCTCAAGTCCATGCCACTATTGCGGCATGACAACCACTCAGCAGAACCTCAACTCGCCACCGAGGCACGGTCCCACCCCACTGGGGCAGCCGGAGACGATCAAGCTCATCCTTGAACGCTCTCAGCGGCCGACCCGCACGGTGCCGATCCGCCGAGCGTTCCTCCAGAGGGAGGTGAGCAAGAGCGGATCGAAGTCACCAGGTGCTCTGGCTGAGCTGGTTCGCCGCTCCGCCAAGCGGCCGTTGGACCTGTACCTGTTGCTCAGTGCTGTGACTAGCGGCGGTGACTTTTCCGTCACCGAGTGGTCCACGACTTGGGCCCGGTCGGTGGGGATCTTCGATGAGACGGCAGGGACGGCAGCCGTGTCTCGCGCGTGGAAGGTCCTGAAGGAGCTCAATCTCATCACCCGAGCTCGTGGCGAGGGCGGCAAGTCAACCATCACCAAGTTGCATGAAGACGGCTCCGGGCGGCCGTACACGTCCCCAGGCGAGGGGACAGGAGACCCTTATTTCCAGCTCCCGTACGAGTACTGGGACAAGGAGTGGCACAACACCCTCTCCCTTCCAGGGAAAGCCATGCTTCTGATCGCCTCGAACCAGCGGAAGCTTAAGTTCACCCTGCCCCAGGAACGGATGTCTGACTGGTATGGCGTCTCCGCCGACACCGCCGGTAAGGGCATCCGCGAGTTGATGAAGCACGGCATCCTCGTTCAGGTCGGCGACGAGTGGTTCGCCACTCTCAGGACTCGATCAGGCCGAGGAACGCGTCCCGTGTACAGCCTGTGGCCTCCCTTCACCCCTCGCGCTCTTGGAGAGCCGACGACCGAGAAAGAGGCCGGCACTGAGGTTTCTTCGGGCGTCGGCCCGAAGGAATGAAGGCCGCACCGCTCCGCGTGTGGTTGGCGCCTCGACGGAGCGGTGCGACATCACCAGCACACATCACTGGATCTTCCGGAGTACCTCTTGAACAAGCACTCCATCGGACTCCCCTCCGCGGGAAGCCCTCCGCCACACCCTACGCCCGCGTGGCGCCGCCGTAGCCGCCGCTACCTGCGCATCATTCTCATGAACGCCCTGAAGGGCGCCGCGTACACACTCGGTGGTGCCGCCGTCACCTGGCTGATCTGGTGGGTCCAGACAGGCTGACATCTCACAGCGAGCGTGCGTCAGGCTTAGCTGGCGCAGACACTCACCAGTCGGATGCTGATCAGTAGCCGGTCTACTGATCACCCCTTCCGCTGACCAGTGGGACTGACGAAGTCCACGGCTCTGACCAGCTCAGATGCCGTGGGCTTCTGTCGTTGTTGGTCGACGTCGGGTGACCTTGGACGGCCCAGAGACGGCCCCAAGGCACCCCAATGCGCACTCCTTGCCCGGCGCTCAAGCCAGCATCGAGGTCCTGACGCGGCGGCGACGGTCAGTGACAGTTTCATCGCCGAATCAACGGATCCGGTTGACGGGCCATCACCTGTAGTCGCCATACTGATTCCTTGGCAGCATCAGACAGCTGCACATGAACAACACGCGCTGGGGGGCCGGGTTGAGCGGACAGCGGAAGAAGACGGTCGCCTTCTACGAGGTCGTTCGAGCGAAAGACGCTGGAAACCTCCGCTTCGACCATATCGATTGGGAATTCGTTCTAGACAATCTTCGTGCCCTTTCAGTGCATGAGCGGCACATGATGCACGACGACGATGTCTATGTTGGCGAACCTATCGACTCCTCGAACGGCAAGCATTTAGTGCTGGCCCGTCTACGCGACGGCGACTTGCAGCAAATCGACTACGAGGCTCAGAAAATCGACGCTCTGCGACTCGACGGAAACAGAAGCGTTGTCGATACGACCATCATCTGCTTCCTGCCTTACGGGAATGTGATTGGGGTTATCCAAGGGAGTGCCTCCGCACCCAGGCCGACGGCCTTGCAGCGTTGGCTCAATGCTATGCGTTCGGGAATCGAAGAGGATCTGGCGATCATCCCCCTCATAGGGAAGAACGCCTGGGAAAAGCTGAAGGCGGCTGAATCGGTCAATCTCTTTGAGATGCGACTCCGCCCCGCCGCGACATCAATGTTCCCTACTTCCGTTGAAGGCCTAGGGGATGTAGCTCGACACGTCCATCAGCAAAATCCGGACGCCCTGATCACTCTCACAATCAAGATCCCTAAAGGTCGCGGACTTTCCCGGAGTGCTGCTAGAGCAAGAGGGGAGCGCCGCCTACACACCAGCGTGCAAGAATTCCTCTCCGACTTCGGCAGCCTCGTCGGTCCCCATGGTGTGATCGATAGGGCCATCGCCGATGTAATGCTGTCCGCCTCTGATGGCAGCATTGTCGAAGACAAAATCAACTTCGTTAACGACCACATCACGGCATCCAAGCAGGTGACGCTACCTCGCGGAAGCGGCGCAGGGCCCTGGTTTGAGGCAGCGGTGCAAGCTGTGATGCAGGCGGCAGCTGAGCATGATCGTGACTTGCGAGCTGCTGTCAGTGCCATGCCTTAGGCTCCACCTGAGCCTGAAGGGGGTGCGCCATGGGCGCAGTACGCACTGCACGAGGCTACGTCTATAACCAATGGAGCCATCACCCCATCGTTGACTTCGCTCTGACCGCCGTGTCAGTAGGCGCGTTAGCTCTGGCCCAAGGACACCACATCCTGGCCGGCCATGAGGCCGACCAACGGATGAACATCTACGCCACGGTTGCGTCAGTAGCAGCCATCGTTGGCGGCTTTGGCACAGCCGCAATCAGCCAGTACGCAACTAGCTCTGGTCAACGAATGACCATCTTGCGTCAGATGTTTGGAGTTCATCTCCGGCGTAACTGGGTCGGACTTCTGACCTCTATGCTTTTGGTTTCATTCGGCTGTCTTGCCGTGATGATGTCGGACACGAAAGAAGAGATCGGTTTAGGTGGGTGGATTGCGGAGTATTTAATACTCTTTGGGGCTGTGCGATCGATTCGCCTAGTATGGCTATTTAGGCTCCTCATTGACGTTTCAGACTATGATGCAGGTAATCCAGTCGGGGATTCTACGGTCCGCGTCAATCGAGTAAACCGTTGAATTCTAATCGAGGAACTGGCCGCAGTCGCATATCAGGTTGGCGGAAGGGCTTTGGGCTGGAGCTGATTTGGCGCGAGTGATCATGGCCCATTACGCTAGCCAGCGGATCGGGCAGGTTTGTGAGCCTGCCCGTTAGTGCCCGATTTTGGGCCATGATCTTCGAGGCTCGCGCCAAATTGGCTGCCTAAAGCCGTGGAGCCGACCGGCCTCAGCCACAGGGGGTTTTCCTACGTCCGCCCGCTTGCACGCAGCGCGCCGCCGGGCGCGGCCAGCCGGGGCGCAGACAGGAGGCAGGCCGCGCCGCAGAGGCGGCGCGCGCCCGCGCCGTGCGCGGGCCTTGAACCCGTAGAGAAAGTTGTAACTCACTCTGCCTGGCGGGGCTTGTCCGGTCCCGGGAGATGCTTGACACTTCGGTCCCAGCTGATGGTTGACAGCACGCGGCCTCGGCAGCCGCTGCGCATCGACAAGGGAGCTGAGCCAGCAGCGCGACCTATATGCGGCAGTCCCAGTGACAGAGCTGCTCGCTAGCCTGTTCGCGTGACCCCTACCGATGATCGGGAGTTCCCTGCGGCCCTTGCTGCCGCTCTGGCGCTTCCCTTCGACTACAACGACGGCAACGGCGTCGACTTCGAGGCGTTCCCGGCCTTCCTGTCCGCCGAGGAGACCACCGATTGGTTCCGCGCTTGGACAGGCAACGGGGAGCTGGATGGCGACAGCTTCCGCGTGTTCGGCCAGGACGGCACGGGGGGCTATGCGGCGTTCTGGCTCGTCCGCCCGCACCGCCCGCTCGTTGATCAGCCTGTGGTCTTCCTTGGTTCCGAGGGTGAGACCGGTGTCCTGGCGCGTGATCTGGGGGCGTTCTTGTGGCTGCTGGCCGGCGGATACGGTCCCTGGGAGGCGGCCACCTCGTACGAGCCTGACTGGACTCCGCATCACAACCCGGAGCTGGCGGCCGTTGCCGAACGATTCGCCGCCGACTGTAAGCAGTCGGCGGCTGTCGTCATTGAGCAGGCAACCCGGGAGTTCCCGGACTTCGATGACACCATCATGGAGCTCTGTCGCTGAAAGGGCTCCTACGCACAGCCGTAGCCTGCTTCTTAGGCGACCTAGTCGCTCCTGGGCTGGGGCTTGAAGTCGGCTGAGCAGGATGGAAGTTCGATGCCCTGGCGGTGTGCTAGTGACAGGAACGCTACGGGTCGGATAGCCCAGGTGACGCGGGTGCTTGCGTGGGTCACTGACACCGCGCATGGCTCGGCTCGCAACAGGGCTTGTCGGGTCCTGATGCGGCCTTCGTAGAGCCATTCCCAGGCTTCGTCTGAGGCATCCGTGTCGAGTGCCGGTGAGATCGTGCGGAGTGCCACCGCCACCCATCGGTCAGCCTGCGGTGCCGAGTAGGCGTCGAAGGATGCCAGGAGTGCTGGTGCCCGTTGCTCGGTGAGGTCTTCTGTCCAGCACTCGCACCAGAAGCCGCGGCGGGTTCCCTGACTCAGCACGGATGACCTCCCCGCAGTGCGTCTGCGTACAGCTCCGCGGTGACCGTGTGGCCCTGGTCGCTGTCGTGCACGACGACGCGGTGAGCGATGGCGCTGACCATGCCCAGACCTCGGCCGTGCTCGGCGTCCTGGTCCTGGTGTTCGGCCTTCGGGGCCGTCCCCGTGCCGCCGTCGTCCGTGACCGATACCGCCACCACCTGAGCGGAGACCGCGACGGCCAGGTGGAAGCTGCCGTACGCCCGGCCGCTGGCTGTGTGGAGGATTGCGTTCGCGCTCAGCTCGCTCACGATCAGTTCTGCGTCGTCGGCCAGGGGAGATCCGCGCAGGATGTCCCGCGTCCAGCGGCGAGCCCGGCTGACCTCTTCCGGAAAACCCGGGCAAGTGAGTCCCCAGACCCGGGCGGTGCTCGTATACTCGTGCATACAAGTTCCTTCGTGCTGGTAGGCCGCCATGTGCAGCGGGTTCGGGCTAGACGAGTTTCACGCCGTCGTGGGCGCGGATGGCCGGCGGGGATACCGCGTCGAGTGCGTCCAGGACGCGGATCGCGTATGCCTCGTCGGCGAGTTCGATGACTTCTTCGCGGGTGGCCCAGCGCAGTGCGCGGGTCTCGTCCCCGGTGGTGGGCGTGCCGTCGGCGGCCTCGCAGCGGAAGACCATGGAGACGATCAGGCCCTTCATGTTCTTGTAGATGCCGGTCAGGGTCGCGGGAAGCGCGATCTTGATGCCGGTTTCTTCGAGAACTTCGCGCTGGAGTGCCTCGGGGATGGTTTCCTCGCGTTCGAGGACTCCGCCCGGGGGTTCCCAGTGGCCGTTGTCGCGGCGCTTGATCAAGAGGGCACGGTCCTGCTCGTCGACGATGACTCCGGCGACGCTCACGGAGTGCGGACGGTCGGTGCTCACGTTCCTCTGCCCTCTCGGATGGCTAGGCTCTCCACCGTAGCAACAAAGCTCGCCCACTCGTCTAGATACCTAAAGGAGTACACGTGCCCTCTCTTTCCTCCGGCCTCCTCGGCGATCTCGACCCCACGAGCGATCGTGCGGTTTTCCGGCAGATCGCCGACCAGCTGCGCGAGGCCATCGACCGTGGGCGATTCAAGGAGGGCGAAAAGCTGCCCTCCGAGGCCGAACTTGTCGAGCATTACGGGGTTTCCCGTATGACGGTTCGAAACTCCTTCTCCGTCCTCCAGGGCGAGGGCCTGGTGCACGCCGAGCACGGCAAGGGCGTCTTCGTGCGACCACGCCCGCCTGTACGGCGGCTCGCCTCCGACCGGTTCGCCCGGCGCCATCGCGAGCAGGGGAAGTCCGCGTTCATCGTGGAGGCCGACGCCGCCGGCAGTCACCCGCAGGTGGACAGCCTGGAGGTCAAGGAGGAGAAGGCCAGTCAGGACGTCTCCACCCGGCTCGGGTCCGTGCGGCGCGTGCTCGCCCGGCGTCGCCGGTATCTGCTGGACGGGCGGCCGGTGGAGTTCGCCACCTCGTACCTGCCGCTCGACATCGCGCGCGGTACGCCGATCGCCGAGCCGAACCCCGGGCCCGGTGGCATCTACGCCCGGCTTGAGGAGCTGGGGCACCGCCTCGACCACTTCGAGGAAGAGATCCGTGCCCGGATGCCCTCGCCCGACGAGGTGCGCACGCTGCGGCTGGCCTCCGGCGTGCCGGTCATCCACCTGATCCGCACGGCGTTCGACCAGGAAGGGCGGGCCGTGGAGGTCTGCGACACGGTCATGGCGGCCGACGCGTACGTCCTGTCGTACCAGCTTCCGGCCACGTGATCGCCTGATCGGCGGTGGTGCGCGGGGGCGCTTCTCCGAACTCGTACACCCCAACAGGCATACTCGTATAGACGAGTGGGCAAGTTATGTGGCAAGGTGGTTGCCGTTCCCGGAGATCGGGTTCGAACGCTGCATCTTGTATAGACGAGTAGATGGGGAGAAGCTTTGCGCACCATCCGTGTAGAGACCTCGGCCGCAACGATCCTGCTGACCGAGGCCCCCGAGCCCAAGGTCCGCGACCGGCAGACGGGCGAGATCGCCAAGGACGCCACCAGCGGTGAAGCCCTGATGGCCATGGGCGTCGTCTACCTGGAGGACGGCGAGTCGTCGCTGATCAAGGTCACCGTTCCTGAGAGTGGAGTCTCCGAGGGGCTGACGCTCGGGGCTCCGGTCTCGCTTCCGGGTTTGGTGGCCCGGCCGTGGGAGAGCGTCTTCAACGGGCAGCAGCGGCACGGCATCGCCTACCGCGCCGCCGCCGTGACTCCGGCCGCGTTCCCGGCCGCCACCGGGGCCGCTGCCTGATGACCGATCTGACGGCACTTCTGGAGGTGGGTGGTCCTGTCGCCGCACTCGGCGGCGGGGCCGCCTACGCCCGGGCCAAGCATCCCGGGGTGTACTGGTCCACGGTCGGTCTGCCGATATCCACGGCCCGGCTCCTGAGCTCGTACGGCTCGGTCATGGAGGCCTGCGGCCTGACCGTGGCTCCGTCCCGGCTGCGGATGCTGGCGGTCAAGGCCACCACTCGCCGTGAGGTCCGCCCCGTACCGCCGCGTCGGGGCATCATCCGCCCCACCTCGACCGGGCTCCGGCTTCGGCTCCGCCTCGCTCCGGGGCAGGAACCAGCCGACGTCGCCGCCTCGGCGGAACGGCTGCGGCACGCATGGGGTGTCCACGCCGTGTACGTGACCACGGTCAAGCCGGGTGTGGTTGAACTGCGGCTGGTCGGCTTCGATGTGCTGCGGCAGGTGCGGATGCCGCGCAAGGTGGACGCCGGGTTCCTTCAGGTGCCTGTGGCCCTGCGGGAGGACGCCATGCCGTTCGTACGCGACTACAGGACCGTGCCCCACCAACTCACCCTCGGCGCCACGCTGTCAGGTAAGTCCATGTATCTGCGGCACCTGATCGCCGGGCTCGCTCCTCAGTCAGTCGCCCTGGTCGGGATCGACTGCAAGCGCGGTGTGGAGCTGGCGCCGTTTGCCTCCCGCCTCTCCGCGCTGGCGACCGATCCGGAGCAGGCAGCCGAGCTGCTGCCCGTGCTCGTGAAGGAGATGGAGGACCGATACGACCTGATCAAGGCCCGGCAAGGCATCGCCCCGGATATCCCGGCCGAAGAGATCACCTCGGACGTCTGGGGACTGCCCGAGTCCGAACGCCCGGTCCCGATCGTGCTGTTCGTGGACGAGGTGGCCGAACTGTTCCTCGTCGCCACCAGGAAGGACGAGGAACGCCGGGACGAGATGGTCA
Organism: Streptomyces sp. NPDC057424; assembly: GCF_042803315.1. Taxonomy (NCBI): domain Bacteria; kingdom Bacillati; phylum Actinomycetota; class Actinomycetes; order Kitasatosporales; family Streptomycetaceae; genus Streptomyces; species Streptomyces sp. NPDC057424. The sequence continues at coordinate 22,745 of NZ_JBHVCP010000001.1, read as the reverse complement.
CCCAGCTCATCCGGCTCGCCCAGCTCGGCCGCGCGGCCGGCATCTACCTGGAGGTCTGCGGGCAGCGCTTCGGCGCCGAGCTGGGCAAGGGCGCCACCATGCTGCGGGCCCAGTTGACCGGCCGCGTTTGCCACCGCGTCAACGACGAAGCCTCCGCGAAGATGGCGCTCGGCGACATCGCGCCCGAAGCGGTCACGGCCGCCTGCGCCATCGCCCCCGAACGACCCGGACTCGCCGTGGCCGGTGACACCTCCGGCGGCTGGTCGCGCATCCGCACGCCGTACCTGTCCCTCGGCGACGCTGCCGAGACCTGCCGCGAGTCGGCCCACTCGGTCCCCGACCTGCCCGCACTCAAGCCCTTCCAGCCCGATGTGCCCGTGCGGCCCGTCGAGACACCGGGCCCGGCCGTGCGGCCTCAACCGGTGACCGACTGACCCGCGTCCCCACTCAACCCCGGTCGGCGTGACCGCCTCACGCCACGTCCCTACCCCTCCCATGCCCGAACCCGGAAGGAGCCGCAGCATGCGCGCCCACTTGGCCCGCGTCGACGCGGTGCTCGTTCAGGCAGTCATCGCCGCCGCACTGTCCTTCGCCCACCTCCACGACGTTGCCTCGGCGGCCGGACAGGACGGGTGGAAAGCGTGGGCCTACCCGATCAGCGTTGACCTGCTGCTCGTCGCCGCCTGGCGCAGACTGCGCTCCGGGGAGGCGAAAGCGGCCGGGTGGTGCTGGTTCCTGATCGCACTCGCCGCGTCCCTCGGCGCGAACGTCGCCACCGCCGGGCTGCTCGACCTGGATCACGTACCGGCCTGGCTGCGCATCCTCGTGGCGGGCTGGCCCGCGGTCGCCTTCCTCGGCGGAACCCTCCTGGTCCACTCGCCGCCGGCACACGACGAGACCACTGACGCCGTGGGCCACCAGGAACCCGAGGACATCGAGGACCAGGAGCTCGCGCCCGATCCCGCACCAGACCCCCCGATGCCACCGGCGGCCGACCCGGTACCGGCCCCGCCGTTGGCCCCGCCTCCGGTCCCGGTCCCGGCCGCCCTGGTCGAGCACGCCCGCAAAGTCGCCGCCGAGCACCACACCCGCACCGGAACGGCCATCGACACCCCGACCCTGCGCGCACGCCTCGGCGTCCCGCCGCCCATGGCCGAAGCCATCGCTGCCCAACTCACCTGACCAGCAAAGGGAGACCATGCCGCTCTTCTGCTTCAACGCGGCCGCCGACTACCTCGCAGCGGCCCGCGAGATGGCCGCAAGTGGTCGGTCGGCACTCGCCCGGCTCCTCGCTGAAGAAGCCGCCGACCGCACGCGGGATCCGGAAGAAGCCGCCCGGATCCTGCGCGACTTCCCCCGCCTCAGCCCGCGACAGGAGGACTGACCATGCCTGCACCGAAGCGCTTTCGCCACGTCAGCCGCATCGGCCCCGTCCAGGTCGGCACGTCCTACGACGGTCGTGGCCGGGAGAAGCACACCGCCGCCTGCACCGCCCCGCGCTGCGGCTTCTCCGCCGACTACGACAGCCGTGCCGCCGCCGAGCTGGCCGCCCGTACCCACCGCTGCCCCGTCCGCTGAAAGGACCTGCGCCTCGTGACCGTCAGCCTGCCGCTTGTCGTCGTCCTCGGCTTCTTCGCCTGGGGAGCAGTCAGGTTCCTCGGTGTCCGCGTCTGGATCGTCGTCCTGATCGCCCTCTTCGGCTTCTGGCTCTCCCGCACCTTCCTCGCACCCGCCATCGAGTCCGGCACGCGCTCCGGCGTGACTGTCATAAACGGCTCACACAACTAGACGAGTAGATAAGGAGACCGCGACCGTGTTCCTCCCGAAGTACCCCGACAGCCCGACCCCGCCGCCCGCGCACACCCACACCCCGACTGAGGCGGCGCCCGTACGGCGCTCGCTGCCCTCGGTCTCCGTCGATCAGAAGGCCGTCGTCGCCCTGGTCGTCGGCGGGGTCGTCCTCACCGCGCTCTTGGCCGCCGTCGCCGTCACGGCCATCTCCGTTGCCGTGGCCGCCATCGTCCTGCGCTCCATGCTCCGCGACCACAACCGCCGCTGAACCGCGCTGGCCTCCGGGGCGGCGGCACACGACCAAGCAATTCGCCGCCCCGGGGCCTGTTCCTCCCGACCGAGCCAGCCAGAAGGGGAAACGCCATCTTCACCCGCACCACTCCGGCCCCACTCCCGGAACTCGCGAACCTGGCCGCGCAGGGCACGCTGCCGGGTATCCTCCGCCAGCTCTCCGGACTCGGCGGCTGCACCAACCCGATCCGCCTCGACGGCCACCGCACCGAGTACGACGTCGACACCACGACCGGCGAGATCGGCAACGTCCTCCACCGCCTCAACTCGTCCAGCCTCCCGGCCGGACAGCTCCTCGTCCGCTGCAACAACCGCCGCACGACCCGCTGCGCTGCCTGCGCCGAGGTCTACCGCCGCGACACCTTCCACCTGATCACCTCCGGCCTGCGCGGTGGCAAGGGCGTCCCCGAACACGTCGCCGTCCACCCGCGCGTGTTCGCCACCTTCACCGCGCCGAGCTTCGGCTCAGTCCACAACCGCCCCTCCAGCGGGCGCGCCTGCCGCTGCGGCACCCACCACGATCAGGACGACGACGTACTCGGCTCCCCGCTCGACCCGGACACCTACGACTACGAAGCCGCCGTCCTCTGGAACGCCCACGCCGGTCCACTCTGGCGGCGCTTCTCCACCTACTTGCGCCGAGAGGTCGCCAAGCGCGCCGGCCTGTCCCAGCGGCGCTTCCGCGAGCACGCCCGCGTGTCCTTCGCCAAGGTCGCCGAGTACCAGAAGCGCGGAGCCGTCCACTTCCACGCCGTCATCCGCATCGACGGCCCCACCGGCGGCGACACCCCAGCCCCTGCCTGGGCCACGGCCGAGCTGCTCACGGACGCCATCCGGGCTGCCGCCGCCAAGGTCCGCGTGGACGGCCCGACCATCGACGGCCGCACCCACACCTTCACCTTCGGCCGCCAACTCGATGTACGCACCATCCGCTCGGCCGACTTCAACGACGGCCAGGAACTGACCGAACGGGCCGTCGCCGCCTACATCGCCAAGTACGCCACCAAGGGGGCGGAGACCGCGACGGGAGCTCTGGACCGGCCGCTCAAGTTCGCCGCCGAACTCGCCCAGCTCGACATCAGCGACCACGCCCGCCGCCTGATCCGCACCGCATGGTTCCTCGGCGCACGCAAGGACCTCGAACACCTCCGCCTGCGCGCCTGGGCTCACATGCTCGGCTTCCGCGGCCACTTCTCCACCAAGTCCCGCCGCTACTCCACCACCCTCGGAGCCCTCCGCGACGCCCGCGCTGAATGGCGCCGAGCCCAAGCCGCAGCAGCCAACGGCCCCGAGCCCGAGACGACGTACGTCCTCGCGCACTGGGTCTTCGCCGGAACCGGCCTCTCGGACACCGAAGCCTGGCTGGCCGCATCCCTTGAACCCGCCCCCGGAACGGAAGGAGAGCCCACCCGTGGCTGACCGCTACCTCACTGTTGCGCAGGTAGCCGAACTCCTCGGCACCACCGAGCGCTTCCCGCGTCGCCTGGTCGCCGAGCGACGCATCGCGTTCGTCAAGGTTGGTCGGCACGTCCGCATCCCCGAGGGCGCGCTCAAGGACTTCATCGAAGCCAACACGGTGCAGCCGATCGGTCAGCGGCGCAGCTCCCTGCGGAGGGCTGCCTGATGGCCAACAAGAGAGGAAGGCGCCGGAGCTTCGGTTCGGTCCGGCAGCTTCCGTCCGGCCGTTGGCAGGTCCGCTACCGCGACCCGGAGACGGGGCAACTGCGCCCGGCAGAGAAGACCTACGCGTCCAAGACTGATGCCCAAGTCGCCCTGACACACATCGAGTCGGACGTAGCGCGCGGACAGTGGTCAGACCCGGACGCCGGGGCGGTGAACTTCCAGGAGTACGCCACCGCGTGGCTGCGGGACCGGAAGCTTGCCGACCGGACCCGTGAGCGGAACGAGTCGGTGATGCGGCTGCACATCCTGCCCACCTTCGGGGCCGGGAGCGTGGCCGACGTGACCACGGCCCGGGTACGCAGCTGGCGCGGCAAGCTCCTCGCGGCCGGCATCGGGGAGCCGACGGTCGTCAAGGCGTACCAACTGCTGCGCGCCCTGATGAACACGGCCGTCGACGACGAACTGATCCGGCGCAACCCGTGCCGCGTCAAGGGCGCAGACCGCTATGACGTGCCCGAGCGGCCGGTCCTCACGGTCGCGGAGGTCTTCGCCGTTGCCGACTCCATCGCGCCGCGCTACCGGCTGCTCGTGCTCCTGGCGGCCTTCACCACTCTGCGGTTCGGGGAGCTGGCAGCCCTGCGACGCCGAGACGTCGACCTGGAGGGACTGACTGTCACCGTGCGCCGTGCTCAGGCCGAGCTGCAGGACGGTCGGCTCTTCGACAAAGCGCCGAAGTCCGCTGCCGGGGTGCGCACCGTCTCCTTCCCGGCCGAACTGCTCGACGCGGTCACGCACCACCTGGAGCAGTTCGCCGCTCCTGGCCGTGAGGGTCACATCTTCGTCGGGCCGCAGGGTGGGCAGTTGCGGCGGAGCAACTTCCGGGACGAGTGGGTCAAGGCCCGGAAGGCGGCTGGCGTCACGGCCGAACTGCACTTTCACGACCTACGACACACGGGGAACACCCTTGCCTCCACGGCAGGAGCCAGCACCCGGGAGCTGATGACGAGGATGGGGCACAGCAGCTCCCGGGCCGCGTTGATCTATCAGCACATGACCAGCGACCGGGATCGGACCATCGCGGATCGGCTCGGTGCCATGATCCGGGGCGGCGGGGGAGTGGCTTCAGGTACCCCCGGAGAGGACGCCGAGGGGACGTAGTGGCACGCCTGTGGCACGGCGCCTGAAACGACGAAGGGCCAGCCTGGGAGGAAACCCCTCCTGAGCTGGCCCTTCTGGCTGTGCCCCCGGCAGGATTCGAACCTGCGACACCCGCTTTAGGAGAGCGGTGCTCTATCCCCTGAGCTACGAAGGCAGTGGCAGTGGACGCAAGCAGCGACATGCCTGTGGTCCGGGAGGACCACAGGCGTCAGCGTACCGGATGAGGGTCGGGCGGGTGTGGGGGTCGGGTCAGGGATACGAGGTGGCCGGGTGGGTGGGGCAGGTCCGGGTGGGTCAGGTCAGGGGGACGTCGGTGAAGCGGGCTGCCGTGTGGAGGTCCGTCTGGATGCGGGTGGCTGTCGCGGTCAGTTCGGGGAGGAGGTCCGTCACGCACTCCTCCGGGGTGCGGCGGCTGGCGTGCATCGCTGTGTTCAGGGCCGCCACCACCCGGCCCGACCGGTCGCGGACGGGGACCGCGATCGAGCGGAGGCCCTCTTCCAGTTCTTCGTCCACCAGGGCGTAGCCCTGGGAGCGGACCGAGGACAGGACCGAGGACAGGGCTCCTCGGAGAGCGGGTTCGTCCGTGATCGTGCGCGCGGGCGCGTCCGCCAGCAGGACCCGGCCCAGTGCCGTCGCGTACGCCGGCAGACGCGTGCCCACCGTGATGTTCACGCTCATCACCCGGGCCGTGGTCACCCGGGCCGTGTACTGGATCTCCTCGCCGGTGTCCGACAACACCGCCAGTGATGTCGACTCGTGGATGCGGGACGTCAGATCGGCGAGGTGGGGCTGGGCGATCTCGGGCAGGGAGGTGCGGGACAGGGGTGGGAAGCCGAGGGAGAGGATCCGGGGGGTCAGTGCGAAGGTGCGGCCGACCGGGGCCACCAGGCCCAGGTGTTCGTAGGTGATCAGGGCGCGGCGGGCTGTCGCCCGGGCCAGGCCTGTCGACCGGGCCACCTCCGTGAGGGTCAGTTCCGGCCTGCCCTCGCCGAAGGCCGTGAGGACCGTCAGGCCCCGGGCCAGGGATTCGATGAACTCGCGGCCCAGCTGCTGCTTGGACGCGCCCGTCCAGAGCGCCAGGTCCGAGGGGGGCGGGCCGGGTTCGGGGGGTGGGGTGCCGCGGAGCTCGCGCTCCATGACCCGGACCGCGGACCGCAGCCGCGGCAGCAGCGTCGTCCGCAGGTTGTGCGCGGTGTGACGGCTCGTGTGGCTGACCACGCTCGCCACGCTCGCGATCCGGCCGTCCGCTCCAGGGGTCCGGACCGGTACCGAGATCGCCACCAGGCCGGGCTCGATCAGCTGGTCGTCCAGGGACCAGCCGTTCGCGGACGCCTCCTCCGTGCGGCGTGCGAACGTCTCGTCGTCCCTCACGTCCGCTCGCTGCGTGCGTGGTGGTACGGCCGTGAAGGACAGGTCCCTCGGGTCCGCCGCCCTGCGGTCACGCCAGCGCTGCCAGTCCGCGGCGGTCCACTCCGTCGCGAACAGCGGGCCGGGGGCGGTGCGTTCGGCGGGGAGCAGGTCGCCGATGCGGAAGCTGAGGGACATCGCGCGGCGGCGGGTCGCCTGGTGGATGAAGCGGATGCCGTCGCGGTCGGCGACCGCGAGCGAGACCGACTCGTCCAGTTCGTCGGCCAGGGCGTCCGCGTGCGGGGAGAGGAGAGCGGGGAGGCGCAGGGCCGACATGTAGGCGTTGCCCAGTTCCATCAGGCGGGGGGACAGGTGGACGTCCCGGCCGTCGAAGCGGACGTAGCCCATGCGGGCGAGCGTGGCCGTGACGCGGTCGACCGTGGAGCGGGCGAGGCCGGTGGCCCGTTCCAGGCCGCTCAGGCTCAGCGTGCCGTCCGCCTCCGTCAGTTCCCGCAGTACCGCGACGCCGCGGATGAGTGGAGTGACCGCTTCGGCGGGGATTCCTCTGTCAGCGACGGCTGCTGCTGTCCGAGGGGCCGGGGCGCCCCTCCGAGGGGTCGGGGCGCCCGTGCGTGCGGCCGAGTCGCCCTTTCGAGGGGCCGAGTGGCCCGCCCGGGCTGCCGAGTCGCCCGCCCGCACGGCCGGGGTGCCCGTCCGAGGGGCCGGGGTGGCCTTCCGGGCTGCCGAGTCGCCCGCCCGCACGGCCGGGGTGCCCCTCGGGCCGGAGGCCGGGGTGCCCGTCCGGGTTGCCGAAGAGGCCGTCCCCCCGGCCTCCGGACCCTTCTCGTCGGCCGGCGGGGCGGACTCTTCCGGGGGCTCGGGCATGGGCTTCGCTGGCATCGGTTCTCCGGTACGGCGCTCGCGACGGTCGCGGCAGGCCCACCGTAATCCGGAATCGGCGGCCCGGAGGCACGGGAGGGGGCCGACGCACGCACGCGCTCGTGCGTCGCACGTGCTCCCTGCTCCCTACTTCCTCGTCACCCGCACCCGATAGCCCCCCTCCACACCGGCTCCCGCCGCTCCCGCTCCCACCCCGGCCACCTCGATCGTGACCCCCCTCCCGGCATCCCGGAACGTCTCCCCGGGCGTGAACGGCGCGTCCGACAGTTCCGCGTGGACGTTCGGCGCACGCGTGCAGCCGCCGCTGTCGCGGCGGGAGTCGTGGACGGTGACCGGGCCCATGCCCGTGTCCACCTCGGCGTCGACCTCGTAGATCAGGACGCCAGGGCGGCACACCGCCTCGTCGTTGCCGGCGCGGGTGCGCAGTTCGACGGCGTAGCCGGTTCTGCTGTTCAGGGGGACGAAGACCAGCTTGGAGCCGCCGGCGAGGGCCAGGGGCGTCAGGGTGTACTCCGTGGTGCCGGGGGACGCGACGCAGTGGACCTGGGCGGCGTCGAGCCAGCCCAGTTTCCACTTGTGCCAGCCGAGGAAGTCGTTGTTGGCTCCCCAGTCCTCGCTCATGATGTCCCAGTGGCCGACCGCGCCCCCGCCCTCCGCGGTGTACAGGTCGGGCAGGCCGAAGACGTGGCCGTTCTCGTGGGGGAGGACGCGGTAGCCGGTGCGGTCGTAGGAGCCGGAGCCGTCGTCCTGGCGGGAGTAGACGAAGGAGGCGTTGGCCACGGGTATGCCGTCGGCCATCGGGGCTTCTGGGTTGCCGGCGAAGGTGACGGACAGGACCGTGTCCAGGGCGGAGGGGCCGGCGTTCGGGGTGACCAGGACGTTCAGCAGGTCGTACGCGCGGAAGTCCACCGTCTGGTCCGCCGCTGCCACGAGGTCCTGGATCAGGGCGCGATAGCCGGGGTCGAACGGTGCGCCGCGCTCTATGCCGTACTCGCGGAAGGACTTCGGCATCCGCAGCCACCCCGGGACCGGGGTCTCGGGGCGGTAGTCGAGGCGGCCGTAGGAACTGGTGCGGAACCACTCGCGGGTCTGCGGGAAGAACTCGCGGAAGCGGTCCCGGGCGTCGCCCTCGCCGGGGGCGTCCGAGAAGTCGATCATCAGGGTGAGGGCCCGGACGGTGCCGGTGGAGCGGGTGTAGCCGGTGGCGGTGGGGATGCCCTCGGACATCTGGACCTCGCGGGCGCCGCGGATCATGCAGGGGCCGTGCGCGGAGGTGTGGGACAGGGCGATGGGGCCCGCTCCCGCCGTACTGGCGTCCGGGGCGACCCGGCCCGTGCCGGCCGAGGTGCTGACCGTGAAGGTCAGGGCGGTCACGCAGGCCAGGGCGGCCAGACGGCGCCTGGGTATCCGGCGGCCGGGCGACCCCGTTGCGTCCGGGCGGGGGCGCCGGGGCTGCGGCTGCATGCAAGGGACCTGCAAGGGACCTCCCGCGCCACGGCAGCCTCCGTTCTCCGGCTGCACCCTTGCGATCACCCTGCGTCGCGGGGTGGGGGGACGCGCGCTGGAAGAGACCGATCGTGGGATCCCCGTCAGAAGGAGCCGCAGGAGCTTGTGAGACAGGTCACAAACAATTGTCGCGGGAGCGGGAAATACCGGGGACCCGTTCCCCGTTTAGCCATGTGTCCGACCGAAACGGGGACCCGCTCCCCGGATCGGAACACCATGCCCTTCGCGTACCAGGAGTACACCGTGCAGACCGCCGACCCCGTAGCGCGCAAGGTGCCCCGGCCCCGCGCCGACGCCCTGCGCAACCGGGAGCGGATCGTCACCGCCGCCCGGGAGATGTTCGTCGAGCACGGCCCCGAGGTGCCGCTCGACGAGATCGCCCGCCGGGCCGGCGTCGGCAACGCCACGGTGTACCGCAACTTTCCGGACCGTGACGCGCTCGTCCGCGAGGTCGTCTGCTCCGTCATGGACCGTACGGCCGCGGCCGCCGAGGCCGCGCTCGCCGAGACGGGCGACGCGTTCGAGGCGCTGGAGCGCTTCGTGCACGCCGCCGCCGACGAGCGGATCAGCGCCCTGTGTCCGATGGTCTCCAGCACGTTCGACAAGCACCACCCGGACCTGGAGGCCGCGCGCGAACGGGTCGAGCGGCAGGTCGCGGAGGTCATGGACCGCGCCAGGGCGGCCGGGCAGCTCCGGTCCGACGTGGACGTCGGCGACGTCATGATCGCCGTGGCCCAGCTCAGCCGGCCCCCGGCCGGCACGGACTGCTTCCGCGCCGACCGCTTCGTCCACCGCCATCTCCAGCTGTTCCTGGACGGGCTGCGGGCTCCCGCCCGCTCCGCTCTCCCGGGCGCGGCCGTGACCCTGGAGGACCTGCGCCGGTCCTGACCGATCAGTCCAGCCCGAAGAGTTCAGGCCGCCCCACCGGTCTGAACTGATCAGTCCAGCCCGAAGAGTTCAGGCCGCCCCACCGGTCTGAACCGATCAGTCCAGCCCGAAGAGTTCAGGCCGCCCCGCCGGTCTGAAACCGAACGACAGTCCCTGCGGCCGTCCCCGTGGACGAGCCGTCCCTTTTCGTCACTTTTTCCGTCACGAAGTCCCGAAGTGGGTATCCCCATGTCTGAAACAGCCTCGAAGGCTCTCGGCGCACCGGCCGGAGAGCCGGACGCCGGCCGCTGGAAAGCGCTCGTCTTCATCGCGCTCGCCCAGCTGATGGTCGTCCTGGACGCCACCATCGTGAACATCGCCCTGCCCTCCGCCCAGCAGGACCTGGGCATCTCCGACGGCAACCGGCAGTGGGTCGTCACGGCCTACGCCCTCGCCTTCGGCGGTCTGCTGCTGTTCGGCGGCCGGATAGCCGACCTGTGGGGCCGCAAGAAGGCATTCGTCGTCGGGCTCGGCGGATTCGCCGCGGCTTCCGCGCTCGGCGGCGCGGCCACCAACGAGGCGATGATGTTCGGCGCCCGCGCCCTCCAGGGCGTCTTCGGCGCCCTGCTCGCCCCCGCCGCGCTCTCCCTGCTCGCGGTGATGTTCACCGACGCCAAGGAGCGCGCCAAGGCGTTCGGCATCTACGGCGCGATCGCCGGTGGTGGCGGTGCCGTCGGTCTGATCCTGGGCGGCTTCCTCACCGAGTACCTGGACTGGCGCTGGACGTTCTTCGTGAACATCCCGTTCGCCGTCGTCGCCGCGGCCGGTGCGTACTTCGTCATCCGTGAGCCGGAGGGCGGCCGCAACCGCTCCCCGCTCGACATCCCGGGCGTGATCCTGTCCACCCTCGGCCTGGTCGCCCTGGTCTACGGCTTCACCCGCGCCGAGTCCGAGGGCTGGAGCGACTCCGTCACCGTCGGCATGTTCGTCGCCTCGGTCGTGCTGCTGCTTTCCTTCGTGCTCGTGGAGTCGAGGGTCAAGGCTCCGCTGCTGCCGCTGCGCGTCATCACCGAGCGCAACCGCGGCGGGATCTACCTCTCCCTCGGTCTCGCGATCATCGCGATGTTCGGCCTGTTCCTCTTCCTGACCTACTACCTGCAGATCGTGAAGGGCTACTCGCCCGTCAAGACCGGTTTCGCCTTCCTGCCGATGATCGCGGGCATGATCACGGGCTCCACCCAGATCGGCACCCGTCTGATGACCCGGGTCGCGCCGCGCCTGCTGATGGGCCCCGGCTTCCTGGTCGCCGCGCTCGGCATGCTGCTGCTGACCCAGCTGGAGATCGGTTCCTCGTACGCCGCTCTGCTGCTCCCGGCGATGCTGCTGCTCGGCCTCGGCATGGGTACGGCGTTCATGCCGGCCATGTCGCTGGCCACGCAGGGTGTCGAGCCGCGGGACTCCGGTGTCGCCTCGGCGATGGTCAACACCTCGCAGCAGGTGGGCGGCGCGATCGGCACCGCCCTGCTGAACACCATCGCCGCCTCGGCGACCACGGCGTACGTCGCCGACCACATCGCCGGGGCGACCAGCCGGTCCCAGCAGCAGCTGGTCCAGCTGGAGGCCATGGTGCAGGGCTACACCAGCGCCATCTGGTTCGCCGTCGGCATCCTCGTGGTGGCCGCCGCGATCGCCCTGACCTTCGTCAACGCCGGCCGCCCGGGCGGTACGACGGTGGCGTCCTCTGAGCAGGGCGCGGCGGACGAGGTGCCCGTGCCGGTCGTCGCCCACTGACGCCCGCGCACCACACCCCTTCGGGCCATCCGCAGGACCGGGGAAGGGGACGCCCCGTACCTACGGAATCCAGGACCTGCCCCCGGCTCCCGCGTCAGCGGAGCCAGGGCAGGTCCGCACCCGCTTCGGTCGGCTGAAGTCCCTCGGAGATGATCCGCATGATCTCGCCGAGGGACTTCTGCTGTTCCGGGGAGAGCCGGTCGAAGACGGCTTGGCGGACGGCCTCCACATGGCCCGGCGCGGTCTGCCGCAGCACGTCGTAACCCTCGTCCGTGAGGACGGCGAACTGGCCCCGCTTGTCGTCGGGGCAGTCCTCCCGGCGCACCCAGCCGTTCTTCTCCAGGCGCGCGACGGCGTGCGAGAGACGGGACCGGGTGATCTTCGCCAGCATCGCGAGCTCGGTCATCCGCAGCCGCCGTAGCGGCGCCTCGGCGAGCTTGACCAGAAGGCCGTAGTAGACGTGCGGCATGCCCGCGTCGCGCTGCAGCTGACGGTCGAGATGGTCGTCGAGGAGGGTGACGCCCTCCATGAACGAACGCCAGACGCGCTGCTCCCCGTCGGTGAGCCAGCGCGGTTCCTTGGGCTCCGCGGCGGAGCCGGGTGTCGGTGCGGATGCGGGTGCCTTCATGTGTTCCACTCTACGCGGCCCGTCCTTGAACTTTAAACAAATGGATCGTACAGTTTGTTAGGGAATCATTTTTTGGAAGGAGCCGCAGCATGTCCGCCGCCACTCAGGAGCGCATGCCCGCTCTGTACCTCAGCCACGGTGCACCGCCCCTGGCGGACGACCCGGTCTGGCCCGGTGAGCTGGCCGCCTGGTCCGCAGGCCTGCCACGACCCCGGTCGATCCTGATCGTCTCCGCCCACTGGGAGGAGGCCCCGCTCGCCCTCGGCGCCACCGAGACCGTCCCGCTCGTCTACGACTTCTGGGGCTTTCCGGAGCACTACTACCGGGTGACGTACGAGGCCCCCGGCGCACCGGAGCTCGCCGAGTCCGTACGCAAGCTGCTGCGCGCCCCCGGCATGCCCGTCCAGGACGTCCCTGACCGCGGCCTCGACCACGGCGCCTATGTCCCGCTGGTCGAGATGTACCCGGAGGCCGACATCCCGGTCCTCCAGGTGTCCATGCCGACGCTCGACCCGGTCCGGCTCCTGGAGATCGGCCGAAAACTCGCCCCTCTGCGCGACGAGGGCGTACTGATCGTCGGCTCCGGCTTCTTCACCCACAACCTGGCCGCGCTCCGGCAGGGCGGCGTCCCCGCCTGGTCGGCCGAGTTCGACGACTGGGGCCGGCGGGCACTGGAGGCGCGTGACGTGGACGCCCTGCTCGACTTCACCCGCACGTCGCCCGCGGGGCAGCTGGCCCACCCGCGCACCGAGCACTTCGCCCCGCTGTTCGTGACCATGGGCGCCGCGGACGCGGCCGGTGAGCTGGACGCGCAGAAGTCCGTGATCGACGGGTTCTGGATGGGGCTGGCGAAGCGGTCGGTGCAGTTCGGCTGAGGGCGGGGCCCGGGAGCAGGCGCCTACAACGGCTTCTCGTACCAGGCCACGTCCCAGTAGCGCCCGAACTTGCGCCCGACCTCCCGGTACGTGCCGACGTGCTGGAAGCCGAAGCACTCGTGGAGCCGTGCCGACGCCTCGTTCGGCAGCGCGATGCCCGCGTAGGCACGGTGCAGATCCTCGCCGGACAGGGCCTCGAAGAGGGCCTTGTAGAGGAGCGTGCCGACGCCGCGCCGCCCGGCGCCCGGGGCGACGTACACGGTCGTCTCCACGGAGGTGGCATAGGCGGGCTTCATTCGGAAAGGGCTGGATGTGGAGTAGCCCAGAATCTCCTGTGAGTCCGCCGCCGCGGCAACCATCAGGCGATACGGCCCGTCTTCAGGGTGGGAGAGCAGCCAAGGCCGGCGCTCCTCCGCGGTGAAGACCGCGGTATCGAATGTGATCGCCGTCTCGCGTACATAGTGGTTGTAGAGGGCCGTGAGGGCCTCGAGGTCACCCTCGACTCCTGGCCTGACCTGCACCTCTGTAGGTTCCGACGGCATCGCGCCTCCCTGTGTGGCCGGACAGGGTACTGCATGATCAGAAAAATCGGGGGCCGGGTTGGGAATTCTGTCCTGATTCCAGTCGTTGTTTCCATCGGATGCAGGGCACCCGAGGAGAGTCCGGAGAGTCCCGGAAGACGGAGTCCAGCGTCCGAAGGACCACCCGCTGACCTCACCATCGCAAGGGAGCTCGCATGGCAACCCGTGCCGTCGCCCGTCGTCAGTCCGCCACCGGCGAGACGGCCGACGCGGCAAGCAGTGTTCGCGCCCATGGCGGCGAGATCGCCGACCGCGACCTGGTCGGCATGTACCTCGACGAGATCGCGCGCACACCGCTGCTCGACGCCGCCAAGGAGGTCGAGCTGTCCCAGATCATCGAAGCGGGTGTGTTCGCACAGCAGATCCTCGACGGCCTGGAGGAGAACAAGGCCGGGGCCTCGCCCGAGGAGCTGCAGGCCCTGGTCGACGCAAGCGAGCGGGCCAAGGACGTCTTCATCCGCTCCAACCTGCGCCTGGTCGTCGCGGTCGCCCGCCGCTACCCCCGCAGCGGTCTGCCGCTGCTGGACCTGATCCAGGAGGGCAACGCCGGCCTGGTGCGCGCGGTCGAGAAGTTCGACTACCGCAAGGGCTTCAAGTTCTCCACGTATGCGACGTGGTGGATCCGCCAGGCCATCACCCGCTCGATAGCCGACCAGTCCCGTACGATCCGCCTGCCCGTCCACCTCGTGGAGGAGCTCGGCCGGATCCGCCGTGTGCAGCGCGAGTTCAACCGCGAGCACGGCCGGGACCCGGAGCCCGCGGAGATCGCGACCGAGCTCGGCTCGACGCCGGAGCGCGTCACCGACGTCCTGGACTGGGCCCGCGACCCGGTCTCGCTGAACATGTCGGTGGACGACGAGGGCGAGACCCAGTTCGGCGACCTCCTGGAGGACACCTCGGCGGTGTCGCCCGAGCAGTCGGTGCTCACGCTGCTGCGCAGCGAGGAGCTCGACGACCTGATCGGCCGGCTCGACCAGCGCACGGCGTCGATCATCAAGATGCGCTACGGCATCGAGGACGGCCGGGAGCGCACGCTGACCGAGGTCGGCAAGGAGCACGGCCTGACCCGCGAGCGCATCCGGCAGATCGAGAAGCACGCGCTGCTGGAGCTCAAGAAGCTGGCCCGCAGTACCGGGTTCGACGCGGCGGCGTGACCCCGTCCGCGCGGTGGCGGGACACCGGTGAGCGCGGTGACTGTCCGGGCGTACGACTCGTTCCCACGGCCAGTGGGTGACGGACCGTGTGCGCCCGGGGGGCACCGCGTACGCCGGGTGGCGAAAGACCGCGCAAACATGGCGTTGTAACGCTGCTTCAACCCGCGGACTCGGGGAACAAGACTTCTGGGTCCACCAGTTCGGGCCCGGGGCATGCCCCAGACCCCCCAACAGCCAAGTCCCGTCGCACTCCCCCCGGCGCCGGGACTTCCCCCGAAGCCGGGCTTCGGCGTCCCTCCCCCCGGACGTCGGGGCCCGGCTCTCTTCTGGAGAGCGGGCCACCCCGTACCTGAACCACGGGGTGGCCCGCCAGATGGCAGATTGTGTCACATGGGCATAGCCTGCCGGGCGTGAGCAGCACCACCCCGACCCCGCCTTCGCCCTCGCTGACCGAGCGGAGGAAGGCCGAAACACGCATGGAGATCGCCCGGGCGGCGGCCGACCTCTTCGTACGGCACGGCCTGCGCGCCACCCGCGCGGAGGACATCGCCCAGGCCGCCGGTGTCGCCCCGCGCACCTTCTACCGGTACTTCGCCACCAAGGAAGAAGCCGTCGCCCCGCTCTACGCGGCCGGCGCCCAGCGCTGGGTGGAGGCGGTGCGCGCGGCTCCCGCCGACGTCGGCGTCCTCCGGGCCCTGGAGGACGGGGTGCGCCACACGCTCACCTCGGGCGTCGGCGTCTCGGCGTCCTCCTGGGAGTGGGTCCGCACCCTTCTGCGCCTGGCCGAGGCGACCCCGTCCCTGCGCAGGGTGTGGGCGGAGGTGTGCCAGGCGTCCGAGGGGCTGCTGGGGGAGGTGCTGGCCGAACGGGTGACACGTGACCGTGCCGGGACGCCTGGGACGCCCGGGGCCTCCGGGGCCGGAGTGCCCGAAGCATCCGGGGCTTCCGGGGCCGGGGTACCCAAGGCTTCCGGGACTTCCGGGACTTCCGGCGCCGGAGTGCCCGAGGCTTCCGGGACTTCCGGACTGTCCGCGGCGCCGGAGAGCGGCGACAACGTTGCCGCCGACTCCGCCCCGGCCTCCGCCGAGACACCTGCTCCGGCCTCCGCCGCGCCATCTGCCCGGGCCTCCGCCCCGGCCTCCGCCGCG
>NZ_JBHVCP010000001.1:0-6987 GCF_042803315.1 Streptomyces sp. NPDC057424 | reverse complement strand
CCTGCTCCGGCCTCCGCCGCGCCATCTGCCCGGGCCTCCGCCCCGGCCTCCGCCGCGCCATCTGCCCGGGCCTCCGCCCCGGCCTCCGCCGCGGCACCTGCTCCGCCCTCCGCCGCCGGCCCTGAGCTGCGCTTCGCCGCCGCCGTGGCGAGTGCCGCCGTGCGAGCCGCCCTGGAAGCCTGGGCAGCCGGGGACGGGCCCGTCGAGGGCCCGGACGGTCCGGCCGGACTCGCCCTGCGCAATCTCGCGGCACTGCGGGACTTCCCGTGGGGGTCATGACGTGCCGGCTCACACCCCGCCGGCGTCCCGTCCGCCGGCCGCCCTGCTCAGCCGCGCCCCCAACTCCCGTACGGCCGTGACGAGTTGTTCCGGCTCGTGCACCACGAAGTCGCACTCCAGCATCGCCAGCCGGAACGCCACCCACTGCACCGCGTCCCCGACGGACCCCCGCAGCCGGCAACTGCCGTCGTCCAACGGCTCGGGCGTACCCAGCCAGTGGGGCACCCGGGCGGCGACGAACTCGGCCGGTGCGGCGAACGTGACCTCGAAGTCGTAGGACTGCTGCTGCCGTTGCATCGAACGCCGCAGGTACTCCGCCGCGTCTCCCGTCGGGAGTTCGCGCGGCACGAACCGCGCCCCGGTGGCGAACGGCTCGCTCACCCGGTCGACGCGGAAGGTACGCCAGTCGTCCCGGTCGATGTCGTACGCCACGAGGTACCAGCGGCGGCCCGTCGACACCAGCCGGTACGGCTCCGTCAGGCGCCGCGACTCGGTGCCGTCCGCGGCCCGGTAGGCGAACCGCAGCCGCTCGTGCCCGGCCGCCGTGGAGGCCATGACGGTCAGGGTCTCGGGTGCGATACTAGGCCCGTCGCCGCTGGTCAGCGGTGTGGTCGCGGCCTGCAGGGTGGTCACGCGGTGGCGCAGCCGGCCCGGCAGGACCTGCTCCAGCTTGGCCAGCGCCCGCACCGAGGCCTCGTCCAGCCCTTCCACCGCGTGCCCCGCCCCGGCGCGCAGTCCGACCGCGATGGCCACGGCCTCCTCGTCGTCGAGCACGAGTGGTGGCATGGCCTTGCCGGCGACCAGCCGGTAGCCGCCGTCGGAGCCCTTGGTCGCCTGCACGGGGTAGCCGAGTTCGCGCAGCCGGTCGATGTCCCGCCGGACCGTGCGGCGTGAGACCCCGAGGCGCTCGGAGAGCTCGCCGCCGGGCCATTCGCGGGGCGTCTGGAGGAGGGAGAGGAGCGTCAGCAGCCGGGCCGGAGTGTCCGTCGTCATACCGACGAGGATGCCGCACCAGTAGGACATGACCTGACCTAATAGGGGTTTAACGTCTCAGCATGACCTCCACCGACACCACCCTCGGCACGGCGGGCGGCGGGACCGACCGCCGGCGCTGGTTCGCCCTCGCGATCGTGATGACCGCGGCCTTCATGGACCTCGTCGACGTGACGATCGTCAACATCGCCATCCCGTCGATCCAGCGGGAGGAGGGCGCCTCCTTCAGCCAGATCCAGTGGATCACCGCCGGATACGCGCTCGCCTTCGCCGCCGGGCTGATCACCGGCGGACGGCTCGGCGACATCCACGGCCGCAAGCGGATCTTCCTCGTCGGCATCGGCGGGTTCACCGTCGCCTCCGCGCTGTGCGGCCTCGCGGTGAACCCGGAGATGCTGGTCGCCTCGCGGATCCTGCAGGGCGGCATGGCGGCGCTGATGGTGCCGCAGGTGCTGTCGATCGTGCACGCGACCTTCCCGGCGCACGAACGGGGCAAGGTGTTCGGGCTGTTCGGCGCGGTCGTCGGTCTCGGGGCCGTGTCCGGTCCGCTGCTCGGCGCGCTGCTGACCGAGTGGAACCTGTTCGGCTGGGGATGGCGGTCGATCTTCCTGATCAACCTGCCCGTGGGTGTCGCCGGCCTGATCCTCGGCAGCCGCTTCATCACCGAGTCCAAGGCGCCGCGCGCCCTGAGGCTGGACCTGGTGGGCGTCGCGCTCGTGACGCTGGGCCTGCTGATGCTGATCTACCCGCTCACCCGTGGCCGCGAGCTGGGCTGGCCGCTGTGGGGGTACGTCTCGATGGCCGGATCGCTCGTCGTCCTCGCGGCGCTGGTGGCGTACGAGAGGCGCAAGGCCGCGCGGGACGGTTCCCCGCTGGTCGAGCTGTCGCTGTTCAGGGTCAAGAGCTTCGCGGCCGGGATCGCCGTGCAGACCGTCTTCGGGGTCGGGCTCGGCGTGTTCTTCCTGGTGTGGACGCTGTACATGCAGACCGGACTGGGCTGGAGCCCGCTGAAGGCCGGGCTGACCGGGGTGCCGTTCTCGATCGCGGTGTCGGTGGCCGCCGGGATGTCGGTGCAGAAGCTGGTCCCGCGCTTCGGGCGCAAGGTGCTCCAGGCGGGCGCGCTGGTGATGGCGGCCGGGGTGCTGCTCTACATCTGGGAGTCCGGGCACTACGGCCTCGCCATAGCGCCCTGGCAGATGGCTCTGCCGCTCGTCGTGATGGGCGTGGGCATGGGCCTGATCGTCGCGCCGCTGACGGACGCGATCCTCTCGGAGGTGCCGCGCGAGCACGCAGGCTCGGCGTCGGGGCTCATCAACACCGTGCAGCAGATGGGCAACGCGCTGGGTCTCGGCCTGGTGTCGGTGGTCTTCTTCGGCACGATCTCCGACGACCTGCGGCGCGAGCAGATCGGTCCGGCCTTCGCGGATGCCTTCCAGAACGCGCTGGGCTGGGTGGCCGCGGTGATGGGCGCCATCTTCCTGCTGATGTTCGCGCTGCCGAAGCGGCCCGCACAGCATGTGGAGGGGGAGCCGGCGCCGGTGGAGGGGAAGGAACCGGCACTGGTCTCCTGAGAGCGGGACGGCGGTTTCGGCGGGCTCGGCATCTGGGTGCCGAGCCCGTTCGCATTTCTGATCATGCCCGATTGGGTCCGAACCTGTTTACTTTGCGGAAATCTCGGCGTAGCCTCCCGCTGAAACCACACGTTCGGGCATGAGGCGGAGGTGAACGGACATGTACGCACCGGAGCGGCAGCAGGAGATCCTCCGGCTCGCCCGTGACGGCGGCCGAGTGGACGTCGTGTCGCTGGCCGAGGAGTTCCAGGTGACGGCGGAGACGATCCGCCGAGATCTGAAGGCCCTGGACCGTGCCGGTCTGGTCCGCCGGGTGCACGGCGGGGCCATCCCGGCCGGGCGTCTCGACTTCGAGCCGGACCTCGCCGAGCGCGAGACGACCGCCCCCGACGAGAAGGACAGCATCGCCAAGGCGGCCCTCGCGGAACTGCCCGGCGAGGGCACGGTGATCCTCGACGCCGGGACGACGGTGGCCCGGATGGCCGCCGCCCTCCCGCCGGAGGCCTCCCTCACCGTCGTCACCCACAGCCTCCCCATCGCGGCCCGTCTCGCCGACCACCCCGGCATCCAGCTCCACCTCATCGGGGGGCGCGTACGGCACCGTACGCGCGCCGCCGTGGACGCCTGGGCGCTCAGGGCGTACGGCGAGATCCGCGCCGACGTGCTGTTCGTGGCCGCCAACGGCTTCTCCGCCGAACACGGCCTGACCACCCCCGACCTCGCCGAAGCCGCCGTGAAGCGCGCGGCCGTGGCCGCCGCCCGCCGCGTGGTGCTGCTCGCCGACTCCTCCAAGCACGGCCAGGAGCACTTCGCCCGCTTCGGCGACCTGAGCGATGTGGACCTGCTGATCACCGACAGCGGGCTGAGCCCCGAAGACACCGTCGCGATCGAGCGCGGCGGCACGGAAGTAGTGCGCGCATGATCCTCACCGTCACCCCGAACCCGTCCCTGGACCGCACCTACGAGGTGCCGTCCCTCGACCGCGGCGAGGTCATCCGCGCCACCGGCGAGCGGATGGACCCGGGCGGCAAGGGCGTGAACGTCTCGCGTGCCGTCGCCGCGGCGGGGCAGCGCACGGTGGCGGTCCTGCCCCTGGGCGGCGCCCCGGGCGCCCTCGTCGCCGACCTGCTCGACCAGCAGGGCATCGAGGTCGCGCCGGTCCCGGTCGCCGGGGCCACCCGCTCCAACATCGCCCTCGCGGAATCCGACGGCGTGCTGACGAAGATCAACGCGCCCGGCCCGGAACTGTCCGGGGCCGAGCGGGAACTGCTCCTGGAGACCGTGCGACAGCAGTCCCGCGACGCCGCCTGGATCGCCTGCTGCGGCAGCCTCCCCCGTGGACTCGTCCCCTCCTGGTACGCCGAGCTGGTCGCCCGCGCGCACGCCGCCGGGGCGCGGATCGCCCTGGACACCTCCGGTCCCGCGCTGCTCGCGGCCCTGCGCGAGCGGCCGGACGTGGTCAAGCCGAACGCCGAGGAGCTCGCCGGAGCCGTCGGCCGCCCCCTCGCCACCGTCGGCGACGCCGTCAAGGCCGCCGAGGAACTGCGTGAGATGGGGGCCCGGGCCGTCCTCGCGAGCCTGGGCGCCGACGGGCAGCTGCTCGTCTCCGACGAGGGCGCCTGGTTCGGCAGCGCCCGCGTGGCCGCCGTCCGCAGCAACGTGGGCGCCGGGGACTCCTCCCTCGCCGGCTTCCTGATCGCCGGCGGCAACGGCCCCGAAGCCCTGGCCTCCGCGGTCGCGCACGGCGCTGCGGCCGTCCAGCTGCCCGGCAGCGTCATGCCGACCCCCCGGGACCTGGACCCGGCTGCGGTGACGGTCACTACCGAGGTCCCGGCGGACCGTGTGCTGAAGGAGCCGGTGTCATGACGTACGACGAGCCGCCCGGAGCGACGCGCGAGCGGCGGCCCCCCTCCCCGTTACCGTCCGGCCCCGCCTCCACCCCCGTCACCCCCCACCGCACCCCCGTCCCCCTCCCGCCCACCCCTCCCACCGGGCGATACGCGTGCTAAGGAGCCCGCGATGAGCGACATGATCACGGCGGACCTGGTCGATCTCGACCTGTCCGCCGACACCAAGGAAGCGGCGGCCCGTGCCCTCGCCGAACGCATGGTGGCCCTGGGCCGGGTGACCGACCTGGACGGCTTCCTCGCCGACGTGGCCGCCCGCGAGGCCCAGATGCCGACCGGACTCGACGGCGGCATCGGCATCCCGCACTGCCGCAGCGAGCACGTCACCGAGCCGACGCTCGCCTTCGGACGCAGCGCCGGCGGCATCGACTTCGGCGCCGCGGACGGCCCCGCCGACCTGATCTTCCTGATCGCCGCGCCGGCCGGCGCGGACGACGCCCATCTGACGATCCTCTCGTCGCTGGCCCGGCAGCTGATGAACAGCGAGTTCACCGACGCCCTGCGCGCGGTGAGCGACGCGCCGGCCGCTGCGGCCCTGATCCGCGGCGACGAGCCGGATGCGGCCGCCGAGCCGGACACGCCCGCCGACGCGGGCTCCGAAGACCCCGTGGCGTCGGCGGGAGCGGCCTCTCCCGCCGCCGCCACGGTCACCGGCGAAGCAGGCGGCACCGCCGGGGGCGAGGAGCGCCCGTTCCGCATCGTCGCCGTCACCTCCTGCCCCACCGGCATCGCCCACACCTACATGGCGGCCGAGTCGCTGGAGAACGCCGGCCGGGAGGCGGGCGTCGAACTCGCCGTCGAGCCCCAGGGCTCGGCCGGTTTCACCCGGCTCGACCCGCAGGTCATCGCGGCGGCGGACGCCGTGATCTTCGCCCACGACGTGCCCGTCCGGGAGAAGGAACGGTTCGCCGGCAAGCCGACCGTCGACGTCGGTGTGAAGGCAGGCATCAACCGCCCGGCCGAGCTCATCGCCGAGGTCCGCGAGAAGGCCGCGCGCGGCGAGGTCACCTCCGGATCCGCCCCGGCCACTCCGGTGGAGCGCGCCGGCGAATCCGGCGAGGGCTACGGCACCAAGCTGCGCAAGTGGCTGATGTCCGGCGTCAGTTACATGGTGCCGTTCGTCGCCGCGGGCGGTCTGCTGATCGCCCTCGGCTTCGCGATCGGCGGCTGGGAGATCGACAAGGCCAAGCCCGTCATCGAGCAGTTCCAATGGGGCCAGGCCGACAGCTGGGGCGCCCTGCTGTTCCAGATCGGCGCGGTCGCCTTCGGCTTCCTCGTCCCGGTCCTCGCCGGCTACATCGCCTACGGCATGGCCGACCGGCCCGGTCTGGTGCCCGGCTTCGTCGGTGGCGCCATCTCCGTGGCGATCGGCGCCGGTTTCCTCGGCGGCCTGGTGGCCGGTCTGATCGCCGGTGGTGTGGTCCTCGGCATCCAGCGGATCAACATCCCGCCAGTCCTCCGCGGCATCATGCCGGTGGTGGTGATCCCGCTGATCTCCTCGGCGATCGTCGGGTTCCTGATGTTCGTCGTCATCGGCAAGCCCATCGCCCAGGCCCAGAAGGGCATGACCGACTGGCTGAACGGCCTGTCCGGCAGCAACGCGATCGTGCTCGGCGCGCTCCTCGGCCTGATGATGTGCTTCGACCTCGGCGGTCCCGTCAACAAGGTCGCCTACACCTTCGCCACATCCGGCATCTCGACGGCAGACCCCAGCAGCTCGGCGATGAAGGTGATGGCGGCTGTGATGGCGGCCGGTATGGTGCCCCCGCTCGGGATGGCCCTGGCGACCTTCGTGCGCAAGAAGCTGTTCACTCCGGCGGAGCGGGAGAACGGCAAGGCCGCCGTGGTCCTGGGCGCCTCATTCATCACCGAGGGTGCGATCCCGTTCGCCGCCGCTGACCCGCTGCGCGTCATCCCGGCCTCCATGGCGGGCGGCGCGGTCACCGGCGCGCTGACCATGGCGTTCGGTTCGACCCTGCGTGCCCCGCACGGAGGTGTCTGGGTCACTCTGCTGATCGGCAGGCCGTTCCTGTACCTGCTCGCGATCGCGGCTGGTACGGCCGTCACGGCCGGTCTGGTCGTCCTGCTGAAGAGCATGCGCAAGCCGGCCCAGAGTGCCTCCGCTCAGGGCTCGGCTGCGGCCACGGCACCGGCGGCGAAGCAGCCGGTGGCGGCGTAACCCGAAGGACCCCGTACACGACGGCGGCCCGCGCACCCTCGAGGGAGGGTGTGCGGGC